>JAUNSR010000002.1:0-100109 GCA_030539115.1 Bacteroidales bacterium | reverse complement strand
ATATACCTTTTGTTTGGAATCTTAACTTTAGGTGAGTTATGGCGGTTTCATTTATATACATTTTTTGCCTTTTATTTTTTACAATTAGCTACAAATACGCCATTTATATACCTTTTGTTTGGAATCTTAACTTTAGGTGAGTTATGGCGGTTTCATTTATTCAATATTTATTATCTTATTAAACACTAAAATGATTATTAACAGCTCATAATAATTATGTTATAAGATTTATTATCAAAATATATTCTTCAACTTAGCTGTCAAGACAACTTTTTATTTATCAATAATTTTAAAATCATTTTTAAGTTATAATTCTTTTTAAAGGCTTTTTTTAAAAGTTTTGAGAAAACTTTTTAATAGCATTTACAAAAAGGTTTTATTTCCAAAGCTTATTTTAAGAAGTTTGGAAAAACTCTATTCACTGATTATGTGAAAAGAATTATCCTAAAAGCTTTTATTAAAAAACCGGGAAATATTCTTTTAATTGATTATATAAAATGAGCTATTCCAAAGACAATTCCTGAGATTGCCATTCAACATTATCAACTTTTCTTACAATTACAATTTCATCTCTGTTAGCTCCAATGCCTCCATAATAGTTCATGCTATAAGAAAGATTGGCATATCCGCCTATCTGATGAGTAGGCCTTGGACAAAGTTTAGAAATTGAATTATGAACGCCACCTCTATGATTGGTTATTGGAGAAACAGGCATATTGACTGTTCTTTCCTGATTGTGGTATAAATATGCCAAACCTTCAGGCATTCTTTGAGAAACAACTGCTCTTGCCATCGTAGCTCCATTGTCATTATACATTTCCAGCCAATCATTGTCTTTAATGTTCAGCTTATTTGCATCCTTTTCACTTATCCAAACCACAGGACCTCCTCTACCCAATGTCAACATAAGTAAGTTATCCGACCACATTGAATGAATTGTCCATTTGTTATGCGGAGTTGGTAAAGCAAGTACAATAATATTATTTTTATCAGGCACCTTTTCTAAAAGAGCGCTTACAGCTCGTGTAATCAAAGGAGGCTTATAGGTTACAAATGCTTCACCAAAATCTATCATCCAAGGATGATCTTGATAAACTTCCTGTCTTCCGCTAAGAGTTCGCCAAGGAATTGAATAATGCACATTAATATAACTTGCATTATAATTAAGTTCTTCAGAATCCACTCCACTCCAACAAGGAGAGGTAAAAGCTCTTCTTGGTTGGCGTTCAATTTGCTGAAAAGTAATATGATCTGAGAAATGTCCCGAACTTAGTTGAGACAAATCCTTCCCTGTTTTTTCTTTTAGACTCTGCCAAGCCTTTTTTCCTACCTCACCATTGCTCTCTGGAGAAAGAGTAAGAATAGTATTTACTCCATCTATATCGGAATCTATTTTAGGTCTGCCCTTTGCTATATTATCTTCCTCTACAAGAAAATTATGTTCTCCAAGATAATCAACCTCTTGTTTGGCATTCCAGTTAATTCCTTTTGCGCCATTACCTTTGGTGCTCATTAAAGGGCCTAAAGATGTAAATTGATTAAAGATTTGAGAATAGTTTCTTTCAACTATCACCATATTAGGCATATTTTTACCAGGTGTAGGATTGACTCCATGAGATTTCCAATCAGAAACAGTAATTGGCTCTGATATTTCTTCGGGAGTATCATGCATCCAAGGCTGCATCATAATATCTTTTTCAATTCCTAAATGCCCTTTGCTTAAATCTGAGATATTTTTTGAAAGTTCCTTAAAGATATTCCAATCAGAACGGGCCTCCCAAACAGGATCTACAGCCTGAGAAAAAGGATGTAGGAACTGATGCATATCAGTGCTGCTCAAATCATTTTTTTCATACCACGTTGCAGCAGGAAGAACAATATCTGAATGAAGAGAAGAGGTCGTCATTCTATAATCAATGGTAACAACAAGATCACACTTACCCTCCGGAGCATTATCATACCACTTGACATCCTTAGGAAGAGAAAGTCCTAATTTTGAAATATCCTCACCGAGCACACCATTCTGAGCACCCAATAAATGTTTCATAAAATATTCCATTCCTTTACCGCTGCATCCGATAAGATTGGAGCGCCAGATAAAAAGATTTCTTGGCCAGTTAATAGGATTATCGATATCTTCACCTGCCATTTTCACTTCTCCTTTTCCCATTTTCTCAACAATCCAATCTTGTGGGGTTTTCCCATCAATTTCTGCGTTTTTTACGACATGCAAAGAGTTCATATTAATTTGCGGAGCAGTTGGTGTCCAACCAAGACGTTGAGCCTTGACAATAGAATCGACAATACTCATGCCATCCCATTCTTTTGTATTGGAAGTAACAGCCAGTAAATCTTTCATTATGACTTTTTCATAACGCCACTGATCTGTATGCTGATAAAAATAGTTAGTTGAATTCATTTGTCTGGATGGTCTAATCCAATCATTGGCAAAAGCAAGTGTTCCCCACCCTGCTAAAGGACGAATCTTTTCTTGTCCGACATAATGAGACCAACCTCCGCCCGACTGACCGATTGTTCCACACAATACACACATAGTTATAACCGAACGATAGGTCATGTCAGTATTATACCACTGATTAACGCCAGCCCCAATAATAACCATTGATGAGCCATTGTTTTTTTCCGCATTTAAAGCAAATTCCTTTGCAATTCTGATGACTTCCTGCTTTGGAACACCGGTAATTTTCTCCTGCCAGGCAGGTGTAAAAGGTACAATATCATCATAACTTTTAGCACAAGACGAATCATCAAGACCTCTGTCGACTCCATAATTACCAAAAAGCAAATCGAATGCAGTGGCACAGACAAATTCATTTTCTCCATCCTTAATTTTAATTGCCGGAACTTTTCTTTTAAAAGAGCTGTTATTCCCAACTGCATCATAATAAGGATTTTTATATTCACTACCGCCAAAATAAGGGAACTCAACCTCAACCACATCATCTCTATTATCTATAAAGGAAAGAGCTGGATTAATCTCTTTTTCATTTCTCACATCTTTAAGATCAAGGTTCCACTTGGCGCTTTTATCCCAGCGAGAGCCGATTGTTCCATTAGGAAGCATTAACTCTCCTGAAGCTTCATCTTTCACAATAAGTCTCCATTGAGGATTATCCTCTATCCCTAAATTGTCTTTAAAATCAGAAGCCCTAAGCATACTGCCACACACAAAATGGTCATCCTTATTGTCAAGTTTAACAAGGAACGGAAGATTTGAGAACCTTTTTACATAATCTATAAAATAGGGAACTTTTCTTTTATTATAATATTCATTTAATATTACATGACCCATAGCCATTCCAAGAGCAGAATCTGTTCCCTGTTTAGGACTCATCCAAGTATCTGCAAACTTTGAAGCATCGCTATAATCGGAAGAAACGATCACTACTTTAGTTCCTTTATATCTTCCTTCAACCATAAAATGAGCATCAGGAGTTCTTGTTACCGGCACATTGGAACCCCAAAGAATCAAATAATCAGAACTATACCAATCGGCACTCTCAGGAACATCGGTTTGTTCCCCCCATGTTTGAGGAGAAGAAGGAGGCAAGTCACAATAGAAATCATAGAAACTTAAAACCGCTCCCCCTAAAAGGCTTAGATATCTTGTACCTGCACAATATGAAACCATAGAAAAAGCAGGTATAGGAGAAAAACCTGAAATCCTATCCGGACCATATTTTTTTATAGTATAAATATTGGCTGCGGAAATTATTTCCAAAGCCTCATGCCAACCAATTCTTACCAAGCCTCCCAAGCCTCTTTGGGAGATATATTGTTTTCTTGCCTGCTCATTATCCATTACATTTTCCCATGCAACAACAGGGTCGCCTACTTTTTCCTTTTCGTCCCGATAAGATCTAATCAGAGAACTCCTTACCATAGGATATTTGACTCTTCCAGAATTATATAAATACCAGGAATAACTGGCACCTCTCGGACAACCTCTTGGCTCATGATTGGGAATAGAAGGTCTATTTTTAGGATAATCAGTATGTTGAGTTTCCCAAGTAACCACTCCATTCTTTACAAATATCTTCCAAGAACAGGAGCCGGTACAATTCACCCCATGAGTAGAACGGGTAATTTTATCATGATGCCATCTGTTTTCATAAAATTTCTCCCATTCTCTGTCCTTCATTTCAGTTTCAACAAAGTTGTCTGAAGTATATTCTTTTTTTGGTATTATATGTCTATTGTCCTCAATCATAACAAAATAATATTTATACCTTTTTTACTATATTTTAATATCAAAGTTTCGATTTAGATTTTATATTCAACCGTTCATCCAAAAAACTTGATGAGAATTGAAACATCAATGAACCTTGTCTTTTTGCATTATATTATTTCTCTAAAAAAACTTTCAAATATTTTTTACTTTATAAAATCAAAGTCTCATTTTTTTTGACTTTCCTCCTTTTTTTTGGGGATAACCATTCCAAAATACAACAACAATATGTTTATAACCGACAAAGCAGTGAATATTCGGAATCCATGTGAGTATCCGATAAATCCTTCTTTAACAATAAAGACGCTTATCAATTGAGGTATTACAAAACCTCCAAATGCGCCCAATCCTCCAATCCATCCGGAAGCTCCTCCCACTGCCTTTGGAATAAACTTTGGCACAAGCTTAAATGTTGCCGCGTTACACATTCCCAAAGCTGCTGCAATGAAAAGAGTTGACAATAAGGAAAGCCAGATAGTTTTACTAAAACTTATTATTAATGAAAAGACAAAAAGTATCAACATCGATATTATGCAAACTCTGATTCCCCCAACTTTGTCTGAGAGCTTTCCGCTTGGAATTCTTATCGATGCAGATAAAATAGAGAATACAGCAGCAAGCACTCCTGCCATCACTGCATCGATAGAAAAGAACTTATTCCAAAATGTCGGCAACCATGCCGTCAACGCCAAGAATCCACCGAATGAACAGAAGTATATTACTACCAAAAACCATGTTTGATATATTTTTCCTGAATCCTTTAAGCTTTGAATTACTCCTCCACTTGGAAAGAGTTGCTCGCCTGCCTTTTCTGCATCAAGTTTACTTTGAGGTATCGATTCTCCTTTTTTTATAAATTGAAAATATGGTGCATTTTTAGCAAGGATATAATATAAAACAGTCCCTATTAAAAGAAATACTGACCACATCCAATATATTTCCACTATGTTTAAAACATACATTGTTACAGAAAGAAGAAGAGCAAAGATGCCGGGAGCCAAAGTTCCCGCACCGCCAAATATACCCAAAGCCCCACCTTGTTTATCGAGGCTGAACCAATAGGAAGTTTGCCCTATTCCCGGTGAAAAAGTTGCTATGCCACATCCACATAAAGCACCAAGAATTAATATCAGAGGATATATTCCATCCATTTTACCGGGGTAAGTAGAAGAAAGCAAAAAACTCATTCCAATCATTCCTACCAATGAAAGTACAAGCAAAATAAAAAACGGCTTCTTTCCGCCGGTTGAATCAACCCAAGCTCCAAATGGTATTCTTAATAAAGAGCCTGTTAAAGTTGGAATAGCTATTAAAAGACTTACTTGGGTAGTTGAAAGACTCATTTCCTGAGCAAAAAGATCATGAAATGGTCCGAATAGCGAAACAGCTGCTGATCCGAAGAAAAACCCGAGTGTTGTTCCAATCAGTGCTTTTGAGGGGGTTCCTTTAAAAGTATTATCCATAGTCAGGTTTATTATATTTATCCTCTATTATTTTTAAAACTATCTATAACGCAATATCTTAGTCCTTAAGCAGCAATATATTCAATACTATTTATTTGATTACAGATCGAGCAATCTTCCTTTTCAATTGTGTTTTAAATAGTTTTAAATCAATTTTTAATATCAATGATAACAATATGACTTATTATACGTATAACCTTTGATTTGCAGACAACAATCACAACAAATTCATTTATAAACATTTATCCCTGTAATATACCATCATCAAACAATTCAATATACTGATCTTTCTTGTTTATATTTTTTAAACAGATTAAATCCGATACATCAATCATTATATTTTTAAAACCAATTGATTCAATATTTGATTTTAAATCCAAAAGTTCATCTACAATATTTTGTTTGATTACATCAACGCAGCAAGTCGGCATAATTAAAGGAAAAGGTATAAGCGGTTCTTTATTACTTGAAAAGCAGCAAACTTTTCCAGGCTCAATGCCATCGACAAGTTTTCTTACCAAATCATCATCTATAAGAGGCATATCACAAGGTATAAACAAGTTGTATTGATAATTAGAGTTTATCAGGCAACTAAAGATTCCTCCAATCGGGCCTTTATCTTGAATCAGATCTTTAATTTTTGGAATTTGAAGAAAATCATACTCTTTTTTATCTCCACTAATAAACACTTCGCTGCAATATTTAGTCAACAATAGAATTTGGTTTTCCAAAAAAGTCTTTCCATTAAGCATTGAAAGAGCTTTGTCCGAACCAAATCTTGAGCTCTTTCCTCCTGCAAGGACTACTCCACACAAAGTATTATTAATCATTCGATATTAGAGATAACATTCTAACTGCAAAAACCGAATCCTCTCCGGAATGCTGCACTTATTCCTGCAAAATCAATTATTGCTTTTAACATCCAATTGATATCTTGATTGTTTATTTTTAACAACACCCATAAATATTCCAGCTGTTACAGCAACAAAACATCCCTCCAAAAGAATATGAATTGCAGGGTTAATAATCCAGCCAATAGGTATAGCACCTATAAAAAATAGATTCAACATCTTTAATAAAGAAGCAATAAATGACGTTGCAACCGCCGCCAAGGGATTATTGGTTTTCACAACTCCATAAACCATTAAACCAATTCCAAAGGAAATTAGAAACGGAATAAAATAGTTTAAATGAAGAATATGAATCACATAGCCCGGTGCAGCTTCAATAAGTCCCCAAATAAAACCCAGTTTTACAATAAGAAGCAGATTTGATTTTAATGTTTTATTGTGCAATCTCATATTAATAATATTTTATCATATCTATTAACAAGTTAAATCCCGCCAATGTTTAATAAAATATTATTTATCGCAGATATGATTTTAAAGAAATTATAAAAAGCCAAAAACTTTGTAGTAAAGCAAGTAAGAGCCGGTATTTATAAGGTAGGTCCAATAAAAAAAAATAACCACTTAAAGAACATTTTAAAGATTCCTTAAGCAGTTATTACAACTAAAAAATATTTTCAATTAATCAACAAGAGCCTCTTCAAGTTCTCTTTTCTCGATTCTATCTGATTTATCGTAAATTAGTTTATTGCCATTAAGTTCGGGCACCACATCAAAAATACTCTGTTTAAGGCAATAATTTAAATCATCTTCAAAACCACCCGCAAGCAAACGCTGTGCATGTTCAGATTTCATCATATACTTATTAAAATCCTTATTTGCATGATGCCAAAGAGAGACTGCTATACGCGTTCCGTCTGAAGCAGCCTGAAATCTGTCATCCTCAAGAAGACATGAAGTAAGAGCTCCTGCAAAAAGAGAATCCTCAACACAGATTCTGTCTTTCCACCCTGCGCATACTATCAATACATCACGGCTTTCTTTTTGGCACCTCTCGGCAACTGCTCTCAGGTTAACAAAAGCTCCAATAAGCAAAAGAAAACAATCGGATGCAGCCTTTATTGCTCTTGTTCCGTTGCTTGTTGTCAAAACAATCTCCTTTCCGGAAACCTTATCTGGAGTATATTCAAAGGGAGAATTACCAAAATCAGCAAAATCACAACGTGCCACCTTTCTTTCAGCGCCTGTCAGATACCCTTTGGCCTTGTAATCTATCGCTTCCTGTTGCGATTCTACAGGAATGATACTCTTTGCTCCATTTGCAAAAGCTGTACAGATTGTTGTAGATGCTCTAAAAACATCAGTAACTACCACTACTGAATCTTTTTTAACATATTGATTAATCAGTGCAGGTGAAAAACAAATTTCAATTTTACTCATAACTTAATATTTTAATCTAAATAAGAAATCAATTTTTAATAACCGGGATATTTGCAAGCCCAATCTTTATTTGTTGCATAGACCTCAATTCCAAATATGCCTGTATCTATATCACGTGATATTTCTTCCAAGACAGAATAAGCATTTTTTGCCAAGTTCCATTTTTGCGGCACAGACAGACTGCCGTTTATCATTCCCAATATACTTCCCACGATAGCTGAACAGGCAAAATCGTCATTCAGTAATATTCCTGAACATACTATAATGCCCTCCTCAAAATTATTTTTGTAAAATAAGGATATTAATAATGATATTGAGAAAACATATAAAGAGGAATTTGGTGATGGCAAGACTGAGGCAAAAGATTGAACAAGATATTCGCCGGAAGGAAGTGAAGATTTATTGGTTTCGTAATATTTTAATACCTGCAACAAATCCTTTCTTACAAGCTCTGAATAGATATTATCATTTAAAAGATTCAAAGACCTTAGAATCGAACTTTTTAGGGTGAATCCATTTAACAGCGAACTTATCAGCGAAGCGTAAACACTGCAGCAATAACAAGTAATCAAGTCTCCATGGGTTAATGCACATATTTCCTGAGCAACTTTAAAAGCCAATTTATAATCTTCCTTAAAGAAAAGACCTACTGAAACCATAGATGGAAGTACTTCAGCATCTGAATAATTATTTATGGGAGAATCTAAATCTCCTGATTTGTCTTGTTTGAGCACCTCTGCCACATGTTTTAGCAATATGGTTTTATTATAAAAGACCTTTTCCTTTATAAGCCATCCGTCATTTAAAGGGACTGATTGATTCTCTGAATAAAGAGCCACATTGAGCCAACGCTTGTACGACTCATAAACAATCTCTGCAAATGTACCATTTGTTCCATGCATTTTTGCCCGATGAGTTGCGCGGAGCAAACCCTCAGCCGTGAAGATAGATAATTGAGAATGTACGCCGAAAACAAAACCTTCGCTTTCATTCTTTATCTTGGTTTCACGATTGATTGCTACATTCTCTCCTATTGCCATACCAAGAAGAGAACTTAAATTCTTATCACAACCAATGCTTGGATTTTCCATCAGAGAATTGTCTTTCTATTTTTTATTTTCACAAAAATAATTAATCCTCTTAAAGTTGAGGTTAATAAAATGATAACTTTTCGCATTTGCACTTCAAAATTTAATATAAATGTAATATGTGTTAATTTATTTAATTTCTAAATCTTAATTCTATTTCCCTGTCTATTTACATCGATTTTATTGATTTTATATAATCTTTTAATAGTATCTATTTGACTGCATTTATTTAAAGTTGTATTAACTTTGTATAAATATATTGTTTATATATTCTTAATGAATTATATATATTTTCCTCTTTTTAAATAGTCATCTTGAATTTTTAAAGAATCGATTTTTACCAATTTTTTTTAAAACAATAATTATGAAAATCAAAAATGTTTTTTTTGGAGTTGTAGGACTTGCTCTTTTGTTGGTGGCATGTCAAAATCAAACCTCCAGTATCCAAGGCGCTTTAACAGGTGTTGAAAGTGATACACTTATAGTTTCACAGAGAATACCGGGCGAAAAGGCGAACAAATTGGATACAATTGTCATTAACAATGGCAAATTTTCAATTAATCTGCCTGATTCTGTCTTGTCATTCGTAAACATTATGGCTAAGCCCAAAGGCAATCAAGCTTTTAGAATGCCATCCAACAGCAATGCCATCGTTCTTCTTCCGGGCAACAAGCTTTCTGTAAAAGGAAGCATCGACAGCATGACAGTCACCGGTTCTGAATTTTATAAACAAAAGAATGAATTCAAGGTGATTGACAAGTTTGAAAATGAAGCCAATAGTATCTTTAAAGAGTACAATACTTTAAAGCAGGAGGGAAAAATTACAGACAGTATCACCTCTCTTTTAAATGACAGGCTTACTGATGTCGACAACAATATTGCAAATGCTCAGATAGAATATATCAAAGCTAATCCTAACAATGATTTGTCAGCATATTTCTTTGGTACAGGAGAATTTGAAGTTGTTGATCAAACAAACTCCATCTTAAGTGATGCTCAGAAAAACGGTCCATTCAAACCATTAATTGATCAGGCATTAAAAAAATACGAAAGAGAAAAGGCAAGAAAAGAGGCTGAAGCAAAAATACAGCCGGGAATGACAGCTCCTGACTTTACACTTAAGGATATTAATGGGAAAGAGGTTTCATTGTCTTCACTGCAGGGAAAATATGTTGTCATTGACTTCTGGGGCACTTGGTGCGTCTGGTGTGTAAAAGGTATTCCTGAAATGAAGAAGTATTATGAGAAATACAATTCCAAACTTCAGATTCTTGGCGTTGACTGCGGAGACACTGAAGAGACTTGGAAAAACGGAGTTAAAGAACATTCTCTTCCTTGGATAAATGTTTTTGCCGGCGAGGACGACACTGTAACAAATATGTATGCCATCAGCGGTTTCCCAACAAAAGCTATTATAGATCCAAAAGGGAATATTGTTAAAATCGTTGTTGGTGAATCACCTGAATTCTATTCAACTCTTGATGAATTATTGAAATAATATTTAAAAATTTATTATTACAAAAAATATTTTCCTCACAAGAAAGCCTCGGTCAAAAGAAAATGACCGAGGCTTTTTTATGTGAAAATTACCTTGCTGTTCGAATATTTTATTATTTGAAATATCTGTTGAACAGACCTTCAAATCCTTTGCCATGACGAGCTTCGTCCTTAGCCATTTCATGAACTGTATCATGAATTGCATCCAAATTAAGTTCTTTGGCTCTTTTTGCAATACGCATTTTGTCTGCATTTGCACCAGCCTCAGCATTCATACGTTTTTCAAGATTTGTTTTTGTATCCCAAACAACATCTCCTAAAAGCTCTGCAAATTTTGAAGCATGTTCAGCCTCTTCCCAGGCATATCTTTTAAATGCTTCTGCGATTTCAGGATAGCCTTCACGGTCTGCTTGGCGGGACATTGCAATATACATGCCGACTTCTGTACATTCTCCCATAAAGTGGGCGTTCAAGTCAGCAATCATCTCTTCGTCACAACCTTTAGCTACGCCTATTTCATGTTCTGTAACAAATTGAACAGCATCGCTTTCAACTAATTCTTTGAATTTGTCTTTTCCAACTTTACATTGTGGACATTTTTCAGGAGCTTCGTCACCTTCATGAACATAACCGCATACTGTACAAATAAATTTCTTTTTCATAATGTTTTGAATTTAATATTTTAATTTGGTCTTAATTATTTATTTCTTCTTTTGAGAATTCTTTTTTTAATTCTTCATTGCTTCGGCACATTCCTTGCAATAACCCTTATAATATATATGAACCTCATCAACTATCAGCTCGCCTATCCCTTCTACAAATAATTTATCATTGGCTTCAAGGGGAATATCATAAATGCAGCCACAATTTTTACATCTAAAATGAGCATGAGGTGTCATATCTCCGTCATATCTTGCATTCTTTTCCTCTATTCCGATAACTTTTGCAGCTCCATTTTCTGAAAGAAGCTTCAGCGTGTTATAAACTGTAGTTTTGGAAAGAGTTGGAATATCCTTAAAAAGATCATTGTAAATCATATCAGCCGTTGGATGAGTCTTATGCTCCATAAGATATTTCATTATTGCCAACCTTTGAACAGAAGGTTTTATATTGTGCGATAATAAATGAGCTATAACAGATTCCATATCATTTATAAATTTGTAATGATTACAATTTTGTTTCGTTTGCAAAGTTATAAAGAGTTTAATAACCTCCAAATATTTTTCCACTTTTTTTTAAAAAAAGTTTTAAGTCATCTTTTATTGTTAACATTCATCGGTTTTCATGATGCCTATATATATTAATATGTTTTACCTTTCAGCTCATTTATTAAAAATGCACCATAAAATATTTTTTCTCTTTTTGATAGAATTTCAGAAATTATCACTACATTTAGTAACAATTTAAATATAAACAATATAACCTCATCAAAACACACTATTAGAGAGATAAAAACTTAATTAATAAATAAATTTTTAATATAAATTCATCAATAATTATTGATATAAAATCTGCCGGTTTAACACAAGTATTTAAATACTGTCATTCATTATTATGCAAAACCAACCATCAATTTAAAAATATCAATTATTACAACAATTATTTCGACCGTCGATTTTGATGTTTATTTTTAATAAAAGATAAAAATCGAAGTTGAAAATTTAAAAAAGACTGATTAACTTTTCAATTTTATCAATAGAAAAGTTTTTTTCGACGGTCAAAATTTTAAATTTAAAATATAAAAAATTACCCGAACTTCTTAACGCCTATAAATCAACAGTTTACATCTATTTATAAATAAACAATAGCCTTTTGTGTCAAATTTTAGAAAAGTCAACATTTCAGAGTCCTGAATTTTGACCAAATCCATCAATATTCATACATGGAAAAACAATCAAGAATCAGATTAATCATATAAACATTAATAAATATATTTTTTCAATAAATAATAATGCCCTCATTTATCCTCTTTTGAAAAGAGCAATAATTAAGCCATCGACGCACAACATTGGCATAAAGAAAATTTATTATTGAAAAAGCTCTAATTATTAATTAACTATTACACCTGCAATCACTCAATAATCGGAATTATATCTTTCAATTAAATTTTGCAAAGTGGAGATAGCAAAACGGCTGATAGATTAAAAATATAAAATATAATAAACTGAACCTCAAAGAGAAAATAATTGCAAAAATTTTCATACACCTTTAATAAGGAATTTTTTCCGTAATTATAAATAAATCAACAAGTAACAAACAGTTAATCATTGCAAAGCAATCACTATGGAGATAAAATAGGCTGATGAGCAGCTTTAACACTGTTGTTTTATTAGTATTAATAGACTAATTTCGCGTGAAATTCACAAGAGATAATTTATTTATGGCAAACAGAATTGAATTTAAAAAGGGAAATTGGAACGAAAATATTGATGTTAGAGATTTCGTTCAATTGAATGTAACACCTTATGACGGTGATTCATCTTTCTTGGCAAAACCTACTGACCGTACATTGAAAGTATGGAACAAGTGCCTTGAGGCTTTGAAAGAGGAACATGACAATAACGGAGTTCGTTCTATCGACAATATACATATCTCAACAATTACATCTCACAAAGCCGGTTATATCGACAAGGAAAATGAAACAATCGTTGGACTTCAGACTGACGAGGTGCTTCGTCGTTCAATGAAACCTTTCGGCGGTGTAAAAGTTGTTGAAAAGGCACTTGCAGAAAATGGTCTGGAAATGGACCCACAGGCTCGCTTTGTTTTCAACTACCGCAAGACACACAATGACGGAGTTTTTGACGCCTATACAGATGAAATCAGGACTTTCCGTTCTTTAGGTTTCCTTACAGGGCTTCCTGACAACTATGCCCGTGGTCGTGTTATTGGTGATTACCGTCGTCTTGCACTTTACGGAATTGACCATCTTATTGCATCAAAAAAAGCTGATCTTAAAGCTCTTGGAGGACCGATGACTGAAGACAGAATCCGTCTTCGTGAAGAGGTTTCTGAGCAGATTAAAGCTCTTAATGAAATTAAAGTTCTTGGTTCATACTATGGTTTTGATTTAAGCCGTCCTGCTGAATCAGCTACTGAGGCTGTTCAATGGGTATATTTTGCTTACCTATGCGCAATCAAAGAGCAAGATGGTGCCGCCATGTCATTTGGAAATACATCTTCTTTCTTGGATATTTATATTGAAAGAGACCTTCAAGCAGGAATCATCACTGAAGAATATGCACAGGAACTTATCGACCAGTTAGTTATCAAGCTGCGTATGGTTCGTCATCTTCGCATGAATTCTTATAATGAAATCTTTGCCGGTGACCCGACTTGGGTAACAGAATCAATAGGAGGAAGATTGAATGACGGACGTCATAAAGTGACTAAAACTTCATTCCGTATGCTTCAGACTCTTTATAACCTTGGACCGTCACCGGAACCAAACATGACTGTTCTTTGGTCGCCATCTCTTCCTGAAGGCTTCAAACAATTCTGTGTACAAACTTCAATTGACACATCTTCAGTTCAATATGAAAATGATGACTTGATGCGCAGCACACGTCATTCTGATGATTACGGAATTGCATGTTGCGTTTCATTCCAAGAGATAGGCAAACACATTCAGTTCTTTGGAGCTCGTACAAACCTAGCTAAAGCCTTGTTGCTTGCTATTAATGAAGGACGTTGCGAGTTTACAGGCAAAACTGTAGTAAAAGGTGTTCCAGCTCTTAAAGGTGATGTCCTTGACTATGAAGAGGTAATGAAAAACTATCATTATGTATTGAAAGAGGTAGCACGTGTATACAACGATGCTATGAACATCATTCATTACATGCATGATAAATACTATTACGAACGCGCTCAGATGGCTCTTGTCGATACAAATCCTCGTATCAACTTGGCTTATGGAGTTGCAGGTCTTTCTATCGTTGCCGATTCTTTATCAGCAATTAAACATGCCACAGTAAAACCAATCAGAAATGAAGAGGGTCTTACTACAGGTTTCGATGTTGATGGCGACTTCCCTTGCTATGGTAATGATGATGACCGCGCTGACCAGATTGCTGTTGACGTAACAAACTTCATGAATGCCGAGCTAAAGAAACTTCCGACATACAAGAACGCTGAGCCAACGCTTTCAGTTCTTACCATTACTTCAAATGTAATGTATGGTAAAAAGACAGGCGCTACTCCCGATGGACGTGAAAAAGGCGTTGCTTTCGCTCCCGGAGCTAATCCAATGCACGGACGTGACAAAAATGGAGCTATAGCTTCTCTTTCTTCCGTATCAAAAATCGATTATTCTTCTGCTCTTGACGGAGTAAGCAATACATTCTCTATCGTTCCTCGTTCTCTTGGACACTCTGATGAAGAACGCCGTGAAAACCTTATAGGAATGATGGATGGATATTTCTCTAAAGGTGCACATCATCTTAATGTCAATGTTCTAAATAGAGAAATGCTTAAAGATGCAATGGAGCATCCTGAAAACTATCCTCAGCTTACTATTCGTGTATCAGGTTATGCTGTTAACTTTGTACGCTTAAGCAGAGAACATCAGTTGGAGGTTATTTCGAGAAGCTTCTTTGAAAGAATGTAATCTTTTAAACTCTACAAAAATAGTTTTTAAATAAGTATGACGACAATCCTTTCCCTCTCCGGGAGAGGCGGTTTAAAAAGCCGGAGGGGTTTGCCAGACAGTCAAGCTTTCCTCCGGCTTTTTTTCTTTTCTTATTTAATCAACTCTCAAAAAAATTTTTTTATTATGATTAGAGTTCATTCCTATGAATCAATGGGCACTCACGATGGACCGGGATTAAGATTGGTCGTTTTTGTTCAAGGCTGTCGTTTCAACTGTCTTTATTGTGCTAATCCTGATACAATTTCAACTACAGGCGGAACTGACACTAATATCGAAGATATAGTAAAGATGGCGTTGAGTCAGAAAGCATTCTTTGGCAAAAAGGGTGGAGTCACCGTTTCCGGTGGAGAGCCTACCCTGCAGGCGGGCGAGCTTGCAAAATTATTTCGAAGATTAAAGGAAGAGGGTATAAATACATGCCTTGACACTAATGGCAATAATATGAATGATGAAGTTCGTCAGCTTCTTGAATACACAGATACCGTGCTTTTAGATATTAAACATATTGACGATGATCAGCACCGCCATATTACAGGCAGAGGAAATGCCAATACTTTAAAATTTGCGGGATATCTTAAGGAAAAAAGCATTAGGACTTGGTTAAGATATGTATTGGTTCCCGGTCTCAGCGATCAGCCTGAAGCGTTAAAGGCCCTGGGTGAGCATTTTAAGGGTTATGACAATATCGAACGTCTTGAAATTCTTCCCTATCATACCTTGGGCAAACATAAATATGAACTTCTTGGCAGGAAATATCAACTTGAAGATACTCCAAACAATACTGAAGAGCAACTTGAGTTTGCCCACAATCTGCTTGAACCATATTTTAAATATGTTCAGGTAAACTGATTATATAAAATAAAATTAGAGCAGCTGTAAAAATAATTATTCTTATAGCTGCTCTTTTTAAATTGTATTATCTTCAAATTTTTATCAATTGGTTTTCTATATACTCTTTATACTCAGTGCCTTTATAAATATTATCCTCTTTTACAAAGTCCAATATCAGTTCCAAATCAAAGTCAAGTTCAAATGAAGCATTTGATGCCTGTGGAGTATACTTAGTCTTAAAATCAAACCCTATTGTCTGGCCCGGTTCGAACGAATTTTGTGTCACCCAACCTGTATCTTCATAAACTTCGTTATTATTGTCGTCATAATATATAATGATATACTTAAGATCAGGCAATGTAAACTCAGAGTTATTAACTACGGTGGCAAACCCTTGCGCCCCATATTGATCTCGGCTGCTTATTGTCGAAGAAACAATCTTAATATTGCTTTCAAGATTGTTGTACATCAGTCTTGCATAAATATAAAGCAATTCTTTTGCAATCTTTAGTTGTTTGATAGCCTGCTGGTCGGTCAAAGGGTTGTCAGGAGAAATACATCCGGTATTGACAGCAAATTTAAAATGAGGATAGTTCTCAAAACTGCACAATCCGAAACTGTCTTTGACAAGGTATCCATTACTATTTTCCTCATCAGGATACAAAAAGAACAATATTTTTCTAATTTCTACAGCTCCATTTTCATTTATGTACTGACTCTCCGCACTAACTTGAATACCATTATCATACAGCTTGTAGGAATCTATAATAAAAGAGGTATCTGAGGCAAAAAATATTTCTATGTTTAAAACAGAAGGGTACAGTTGCTGCATTTTCTCCACATCCTGAGTTTTTAATGCTGAAAGAAAATCTTCGGTAACAGTCTCAGCCCTCTTTTGCTTGTCAGATTTACAACTAAAAAGAATCAATGAAAAAATTACAACAATAGGAAATAAAATCTTATTCATAATATTAAGCTCCACAATAGGTCTCCCAATGTTAAAACATAGCATAGAAACATTTGTTTTTCATTAAAATCCTTTTTTATAATTGCTTTAGAAGTTATAACGTATCATTGTATATATTCTATTGGCATGACATTTGGAGCCATCATAATTAACTCTCTCGCCCCACCAATATTCTATTCCGCATGAGGTGGAACTTATAAAATCCCAAATGATATTTGCACAAAAATTTTGTCCATATTTATATGTGGTGGCGCTTTCAAAAAGAGAGGAGCTTTTAAATGATTTAGTGGCATAATAATCGACCCGGCTGTAAGAGATGCTTGAATGTACTATTTTACTGTAATTAATTCTAAAGCCACCATACCAAGCAGCACTCTTAGCAGACTGCATTCTGCCAAGGGTTTTAGGGCAAGGAATTATATCAAGATTTTTTCCCGACAAATCAACAGTAAAATTTGAGCCTCCTTTTCCATAATAAGCCTGACCTAAAAATAGAAATGTTGGATTAAAGACAAGTTTCCAGCTAACCTTACCTCCCACGCCAAGATTCATGGGATAATTATTCTTGGCAACATCATGATATGTCAACCCTCTTACAACTCCTGTCAACCGTATATGACTTCCATCCTTTCCAAATTGAATATAAGCCGGAAAAGCCGGAAGCTTTGGGTAGGCACTTTCTGTCTTTGTGGCAGCAGAAAAAAGCCCTGTATATCCGATTTGCTCCAGAGCAAGTCCAAATCCAAAACCATTCTTAAGGTTTCTCGAATAACCTATTAACGGATTTCTTTGCGAAGTAAAGGCAATTGAACCATTTTGGTCAACAGATGGAAGAAATGAGTATGGATCTGTAAAAAAACTGCCTGTCTGGCCGAAGGTGAAATTATTTAAGGTTATATAGGCGTGTCTAAGTCTGAATGTCCTGTTTGAACCGAGAAAATCTCCCTCAATATAACCCACAATCTTGCCGAGTTTTTTTGTATTTCCTATTATCCTTGTAAAAATCCTTGAAGAGGCAGCTGTAACATTAAACTGAGAGCGTTGATTTGAGTTCATTGGAATTGGAATATTATAGCTTAAAAAATCATCACTTGTAGATATGCCATCAAAGTCGACAAAAGCCCTCGCCATAATATAACCTCCAATACCCATCATAAAGTTTTGATTACGGCTGGCTACAACAAATCGAGGAGCTAAGGGGTCAGTGTATAATGGACTCTGCGTTCTATAAAAATATCCCATTATTTCATTCTTTACCGTATCTTTTGCAATGAAGAACAGCAGTGATTTATCATCATTCCGGGACTTTAAATTCGGTATTAAGCAGAAATTAAAGACTGTTATAAAAAACAATATACTTTTAAACTTGAAAATTTTCATAATAATTAGGGTTTGAGTTATTTAAACTTGAAAAATATTGCATCAGAAATCATATCTCAGTGCCAATTGAACTCTATTTGCTCTTCCTTCTAAACCATTTTGGAGTTGATGAATACCTCTATTGTATTCTCCGGCTATTTCAAATTTTTTTGTAACCTTAAAAAAGACTGAAGCCGCAACATATCGGCCTGTCCTATAAAAGAATGGATCCATGTTTCTTTCATTAAACAGCTTTAGATAGCTGTAAATTCCGGAAAACTTTAATCTTTCATTTACTTGATATTGAACTGCAAAAGTTGCCCCAAATTCTCTAACTTTTATTAGTCGGTTATCATAAAGAAATGCATCATATCCATTGGAACCAAAATCAAATACATAGTTGCCTGTTCCATTGCCGTAAAAAGCCTGAAAGTCGAGACTGAGACTCCTAAATGGAGAAAGAGCTGAAGAGCAAATAATAGCGGAGGTAAATAGTGATGAGGTTTTATCATTTATTCTATATATCAAGGGTCTGATAAGACCTGCAAGATGAAAATGATTATCATTTGTACCTACTCTTATAAACAGAGGGAATGTAGGAGTTATCTGGCGTGTTTGTACATTGGTTAAAGTATCTGATATACTTAAATACGGGATTTCGATACCTGCTCCAAATGAGAAATATTTTCCAATATATCCTTTATAAGATAATTGTTCCGTTGTTTTTCCAAAAAATCCATTAGGTCCTTGAGAGTCAAGTGAGGGAGGAATTGCATAAGTATCGGTTAAAATGCTCCAATCACGTCCAATTAAAAAACCGTTTAGTGAAAGATACGCCGAGCCAACTTGATTGGCATTGTTGCCTCCTCTGAAATTGGTATCAAAATAGCCTAAGATTGTGCCAAACTTTGTGTTATAAAGTGCAACAAAGAAAATCTTAGATGTGGTGGCGTCAAAAATAAATCTTTCCTTTTGAGGAGCTGTAGAATTAATCGGTATTTGATTTGGAATAAAATCGATGTTATCCGATATGCCTTTAAAATCTTCTGAAGAAGTCAGCCTTACATACCCTCCTATTCCAAATGCAATTTTTTCATTGTTGGTCGACAGCACAAAAGCAGGCAATCTTGGGTCGGAATAAATAGGGGTTTGTATTGCTTGTATTGCTTTATATATTTCTACCGGGATTGTATCATTGTTGTCTACAAGCAATCCGTCAATGTAGAGCTTTTGTGATTTAATAGAAAACAAATTAATTAATATACAATATAAGATACAAAAAAAAGCAATTATATTTTTCATTTCTCAATTTCAATATAAATAGTTTAATTTAAAACGCATTTAATTGGAATTGGTTGAATATTGAATATTAAAGTTTTAGGATGTTAATAATAAAAATCGTTTTTTTATTTTAGTAAGCATAAATTCAAACTTTTAAGCCATGGCTTATTATAAATTTGACACGATTTTAAAGGTGCGAATATGAGAAGCTTGATAAATAAAAAAGTCTTTTTCTCATAACAAATAGAAATTAATTTTTAAGAAATAATAGTATAAAAACATTTTAAAGATTAATCTCATTCACATCAATCAAGTTATTGATAATAGCATATATAGTAAGACCGGAGGAGCTTTTTATATCAAGCTTTCGGGATATGTTTTTTCTATGAGATATAATGGTATGGACTGAAAGGTTCATATTATCGGCGATTTGCTTATTTGTAAAGCCTTTTACAACATTGACAAGCACCTCTTTTTCTCTTTCTGAAAGCTCTTCGGAGTTCAATTTATTTTCTGAATTTTTATTAATCTCAAGGATATGATTTATTTTTTGATAAATAATATCCGGTGAATCATATATGTTAATAGTCGAATGCAAAAGAGATGATGAAAGATCAGAATTGCCGAATGTGATAAGAGAGATGTTTGTCAAAGATTTAATGGCATTTACAAAAGCTGTTTCTTTTTGAGTAAGAATAGATGAAAAGAAACCATTATCGATAATGATTACATCACAATTATTATCAAGTACCTCCTCTCTAATATTATGCAAATCAAAAGATTCTTTAAACAACGCACCTTTATATTTCTTTCTAAGAAGAGATACAAGGGATGTTCGTATAATATAAGAAGGAGAAATAATCCAAATTTTAATAATATCAGAACTCATAATAATGTTTATAAAAGGTATTCTTTGTCAATTCCGGATTCTAAAATGGAAATAAAAACAAACAATACTTTTAATTAATACTTGATTCAATTTTTCTAACACATGGAAAAAGTACCTTCTCTTCTATTAGGGTATGCCTGTTAAGATCATCTTCAGCTTGAAAAAGCATGTATAACATATCGTTGACAACATTTATATTTTCCAAAGGAGGAAGATATTTTATAATAATATTTCTCAAATCATTGATTTTCTTTTCTATATCGTTATGATGCTGTTCAAAATAATCAATTGTATATTTTGAAGAATGGATTTTGTTAATACAATTTTCCACATAAGGATAAACATTTTTCTCTTCAAAAAGCATGTGTTTCCTAACTTCAGAATCATATTTATCAAAAAAATCAATCAATAATGCCTTGTGAACAGGCTCTGCTCCATCAACAATCTTGGAAAGAAGCTCCTGAAGAAGAGGCAGGCGGTATTCAAAAAAATAAGAATGCGTATTTTTTAAGAACATTATGAGTTGGTTCAGATTTATTCCCTCCAAATTGTCATCATCATTTTTATCGTTGCCATCCAATTTATTTACCACCATCAAAAATGTCTTTAAGTCCACATTGTTTGCTTTACACAACTGCTCTATTGTTGAATTACCAAAGCCCAATGGAATATTAAACCGGCTAAGTGTAAGAAGAAACCTATAATCAGATCTTATCAGTTCAACCATTTTCATATTTCCTGTAATCATTGGATAATATATATTATTGTTCATAAAAAAAATTATTTATTGAGTACATTGTTTAGCATTAATGCTGCATTAAACTTTTAGGTAAATGTATCATATTATTACAGTTAAAAAAAAAGTAAAGCATTAAATGTAATATTCACGTAAGTAATTATTACTATAAAACAACAATTAAACAGGCTTTTGTTATTTCACAATTAATATTTAATACAATACGTGTATATTAAACCTCAATAAATTTGTTGTAAAGAAACTCTAATATAGTGTTGGTCACAATCCCTATTTATTGGTATTTTAAATAAATTTTCCAATAAAATACCATTATTTTATGTATAATTGCGAAAGTATTTTTAATCAATCAGCGTTATTTATATTTTAATCTATCGATTAGGATTATCATTTAACTGTTATTTTTTTATTTTTTATAGTAATTATCATTTATTTCGTATATGATAATTATCGGTTTTATAATTGAACTTTAATGAAGTTTAAAATAAATATTAACCTTATACTATTTTTCATATTGTATTTTTCTTCAATTAATGCTGAAGGAAAATCAGATACTCGTTCCCACAATGAAGCCTTTGCAGATTCAATAATGAATGAAGTTATTCTTTTTACTCAAAACTCTTCAATTTCTGTAAAAGAGCTTATTGGTCAAATATATATAAAAGGGAATAGTCATATCGAGAAAAAGAATTTTTTACTTAAGTTCTTTCCTTCTCTCTTTCCTTTTGACCGCTCGGAAAATGGGTGTGTCTTTGAAGTTCTAAATAATCTGCACTATTATAATCCGAGTCATTTTACTATTACTCCTATAGCTTTCAACAGTACAAGTAAACGAGCCTTAAAGAATCAGTCGGACATTGTGCCTCTTTTAAATGTCAACATTTCGAATGGGAGTATTTTTGACAATCTGTTTATAATGCCGGGAACAATAGAATCAAAAGGCATATATAAATATCATCTTGACACAATCATTGAGGGAAGTCTGGAGAAATGGTATAAAATACACTATTATCCTAAAAGGAAAAGTCTTAAACTGATCGAGGGATATTTATATATATCAGACAAATATCCTGTTGTAAGAATGATTGAGGCCTTTGGAAGGTTGGATATTGCAAGGTTTGAGCTCCAAACAAGATTTTCAGAAAAGGAAAACGAATGGATGATTCCTACTGAAAATTATATTAAGATGAAATATAATGTTGCCAATAATATTTGTATCTCTGAATACCGTTGTTCTTATAAAATCATCCATTTTGAATTGCAGGAGGAGGAGGAAAAATCTAATAAGCTTAATCTTACCAAATATTATAACATAGCAAATTCCAAGGTACCAGTTATTACAGATTCAGCCTTTTGGGACTCCCAACGCAGATATTCTCTTACTTCAAATGAGAAGGAGATGTATAAAAAGAATACCGAAGATAAAAAAAGAAAAGAGGAGGCTAAAAAAAATGATACTCTTCCTTCAACCGATTATATAAAGTTTACAGAAAAACTTGTACGGACCTATTCCTATGAAACGGAGGATACAAAAACTAAATATTCAGGACTTTTGAATCCTGCCGGTATCGGCTATTCAAAAGTCAATGGTATTTCAATAAGACAAAAACTTTCTTTTGTAAAGTTCTTCCCAAATGAAAGGTTTATTGAGGTAAAACCTTTAATAGGTTATAATTTTAAGAAAAAAGAGATTTTCGGACAGTTTAATATTGGTGCAATGTACCGTCCTAAAAGGTTGGGGCGTATAGACTTGAATCTAAAAACCGGTAATCAGGGTTTTAGTTCCGCTTTTATTGATAAAGTCAATCAAGCCCTTGATTCTACAAAATATGATTTTAACAGTCTTAATATAAAGTATTATAGAGACTATCATATCCAGCTTGAAAACAGAATAGAATTAACTAACGGGCTTCTTTTCTATGGAGGTATAAGCTATAATTATAGGAAACCTACCAGATCAAATGATTCTATTTTTCATCATTCACCTTTGATTTCAAGTGAGTATGTGGATTTTATGCCTTATATAAGGCTTTCATGGACTCCCGAACAATATTATAGGTATATAAGACATCAAAAACAATATATCTTTTCAAAATATCCAACTTTTTCTCTTGAATATGCAAAAAGTATTCCGGGCATAATAGGCTCTACAAGTGACTTTGATAAAGTCGAATTGGATATTCATCAAACTATAAATCTAAAACGGTTGAGCTTGTTTAGTTATCGAATTGGAGCAGGAGGTTTTTTTAATCCAAAAACTGAGTATTTTGTTAATTACAGGTATTTCTGGCGAAGCAATTATCCTCCTTCATGGAATGACCATATTGGAGGAGTTTTCAATCTTTTGGAAGATATGTGGTATTATGCATCTCCTACTTATGTACAGGCACATTTTATGTATGAGTCCCCTTTTCTTATGTTAAACCTTTTCAAACGTATCTCCAAATATGTGCTTTCTGAAAGAATCTATTTAAGTCAATTATATACTCCGGCTAAACCTTCATACACTGAAGTAGGATACGGACTGGGTAATTATATTTTTAATGTTGGAGTATTTGCAGGATTTCATAAAGGAAAGTATCAAGAAATAGGCTTTAAATTTACTTTCGAACTTGATAAATATTGGTAACAATATAAATATAAAAGAAAACGCTCTCACATAATTTATAATATTCCTAAATAAAAGTGTGCTTGCTTAATCGATATGGATTTAATAATTGATGGACTTCATCTCTTTTAAATGAGTAGAATCAAAAGTTTCTGCTTTTTGAATTAAGTTAATACTGAATATTTTTCGTTCAAATAGGATTAATATTGAAAAAAACACCTCTCATTTGATTAATATAAAAATCAAACAAGAGGTCTTTAGAACAATAATTCTCAATTCATCATCATTTGTATTTCCAAGAATTATCTGATTGTATCAATATTTAATATCTTTAATCTATTTTTTCTTTAAGGAACTTACCGGTATAAGAGTTTTCACAAGCCGCTACCTCTTGAGGAGTTCCTTGTACAACTAAATACCCCCCTTTATCACCACCTTCAGGTCCTAAATCAATAATATAATCTGCACATTTTATTACATCCATATTATGTTCAATAATAACAACCGTATGGCCATTATCAATTAAGGCATTAAAAGCTTTTAGAAGAATTTTTATATCATGAAAATGAAGTCCGGTTGTTGGTTCATCAAAGACAAACATCGTATTTTGCTGGGCGTCATTACTTAAAAAGTATGCAAGTTTTACTCTTTGACTTTCTCCTCCTGATAAAGTGGACGATGATTGCCCAAGTTTAATGTAACCCAAGCCAACATCTTGAAGAGGCTTTAACCTTTTTACAATCTTCTTTTCAGTAGAATGTGGAGTTTCATTAAAAAAATCTATTGCCTCATCTATTGTCATATTCAATACATCATGAATATTCTTTTCCCTATACTGAATATCCAAGACCTCTTGTTTAAACTGACGTCCATGACAGGCATCACATTCAAGAACCAAGTCTGCCATAAATTGCATTGGAACTGTTATTGTTCCCTCTCCTTTACACACTTCGCATCTGCCACCTTCGACATTAAATGAGAAATAAGCGGCAGAAAAGCCCATTTGTTTTGCAGCCTGTTGTTCAGCAAAGAGTTTTCTTATTTCATCATAGGCTTTTAGATAAGTAGCCGGATTTGAACGTGAAGACTTACCAATAGGATTCTGATCAACAAATTGAATATTATTAATAAGTTTAATATCTCCCTCAAAACCAAGAAAAGCTCCAGGAGCATCTCCCGTTTCCTCATAAATACGGGAAAGGCCTTTGAAAAGAATATCTCTAATGAGACTTGATTTACCTGATCCTGACACACCGGTAACAACAGTCATTACATTTAATGGGAATTTTACATCAATACCTTTTAAATTGTTCTGTGCTGCACCTTTAACCTCTATATAATTATTCCATTTGCGAGGATATTTAGGCACATCAAGAACCTCTTCTCCTGTAAGATACTTAACCGTATAGCTTTTAGATGCTTTTTTTAACGAAGACAAGTCTCCCTGATAAACGACTTCTCCGCCATGGGTTCCGGCATCTGGACCAATATCAATTATATAATCAGCAGCCCTAATAATCTCTTCATCATGTTCTACCACAACAACAGTATTTCCTAAAGCCTGAAGCTGCCTCAATACATTTATTAAAAGCTCTGTATCACGCGAATGAAGTCCAATGCTTGGTTCATCAAGGATATATAAAGACCCAACCAAAGAGCTGCCTAAAGATGTGGCGAGATTAATTCTTTGACTTTCGCCTCCCGAAAGAGAGTTGGAATGACGGTTTAAGGTAAGGTAACCAAGCCCGACATTAATCAAGAAAGAGAGTCTGCTGATAATTTCCGGCAAAAGTCTTTTGGAGAGAATAGCCTCTTCAGTAGTCAGTTGAATATTGTCAAAAAAATCTTTCAGTTCCACTACCGGCATAGTGACAAGATCTGCAATAGTTTTACCTTGAACTTTAACATATAATGCTTCCTTCTTTAATCTTGCACCTTTGCAAAGAGGACAAAGAGTTTTACCCCTATATCTTGCAAGCATTACACGAAACTGTATCTTATATTGATTTTCAGAAACCATTTTAAAGAAATCATTTATTCCTTCAAAATACTTGTTTCCGTTCCATAAGACCTCCTTTTGCTCATCTGTGAGTTGATAATAAGGACGATGAATAGGAAAATCAAAAAGAGAAGCATTGCGAATTAATTGTTTTTTCCACTCACTCATTTTCTCACCTTTCCAACACACAACGCAGTCTTCATAAACTGAAAGAGCTTTATTTGGAATGACAAGATCTTCATCAATGCCAAGCACTTTGCCAAATCCATTACATTTTGGGCAAGCTCCCAATGGATTATTAAAACTAAACATCATATCTGTCGGTTCACTAAAAGTAATGCCGTCAGCCTCAAATCTTTTTGAAAAGTTGAAAATTTCCTCTCCTTTATCGGTAAAGAATTTCAATATAAGTGAATTATCACCTTCATAAAACGCTGTCTCTATTGTATCAGAAAGTCTGCTTATTGAATCCTTGGACTCAGAAACACTCATTCTGTCTATTATTATAAAGAGAGAGTTTACCTCTATAGGCTCATCCTCTTTTAGCAGTTCCTCAATCTTTACAACTTTATTTTTATACTCAGCTCTTACAAAACCGGATTTAAGCAACATATCCAAGTGAGAATGAATATTTCTACCCTCAGGCAAAACAACAGCAATCAAGACCATATATTTCGTACCTTGAGGATAACTAAGAACTTTTGAAATAACATCCTCTATACTGTGTTTTTTGACAATATTGCCAGAGATTGGGGAATATGTTTTTCCTATACGGGCAAAGAACATCCTCAGATAATCATAAATTTCGGTAGAAGTACCAACTGTAGAACTTGGATTTCTTGTGCTTACTTTTTGCTCAATAGCTATAGCAGGGGGAATTCCATAAATAAAATCACATTCCGGTTTACTCATTCTACCTAAAAATTGACGGGCATAGGAAGAAAGAGATTCTACATATCGTCTTTGCCCCTCTGCGTATAAAGTATCAAAAGCTAAAGAAGATTTTCCTGAACCTGAAAGACCGGTTATAACAATCAATTTATTACGGGGAATTTCAACATCTATATTTTTTAGATTATTTACTCTTGCTCCCTTTATAAATATATTATTTTCAGAATTTGCCATCTAAAATATATTTCAATTAATATATTGTTTATAATAATAACACTTTTACCAGACATTATTATTGCACAAAACCATTGCAAATATACTCTTTTAATAAATTTATAATGCCTAAAAAAAATGAGATACTCTTATAAATTCATCTATTGGAATTAATATTGAAACAAAAGGCAAAAAACTTTGTTCGTATAATATAAAAAAGCTTATTTGAAAGAATAAATTTGATTACATTTAAAATTGCAATCTTCATATAATGTTAAACCATTAAAATATGAAAAATATGAAAAATTTAAGTTTACTTATGGCTTTTGCCGGAGGTGCAATAGCAGGAGCTGTTATTGGTATTTTATTAGCCCCTGATAAAGGTGTTAATACAAGGAAGAAAATTAAAGATTTGGCTGAGGAGTCGACTGAAGATGCAAAAGAAAAAATTAAAGACATATTAGAATCCTTAGGAGTAAATCTTAATTGTGAAAAAGTCGATTCTTTAGTCGATGAATTAATAGAGAAAGAGACCCCAGCTAAACAATAATTAATAATGAGAAATCAGGAATTCAATTCAACAGATGAGATTATTTACGTCTTCAAAAAATTTGTAAAACTTAAGCTCAAATATCTTAAACTTGATGTTCTTGAGAAATCAACTATTCTTTTAGGGCAGATATTTCTTGTACTAATAGCTATCATTTTGGGCTGTTTTGCTTTACTTTCCTTGTCTTTTGCCTTTGCTTATCTTTTAGGTAATATTTTAGGCAGTTTTGTTTATGGATTCCTTATTATCACTCTCTTTTTTCTTTTAATCATTTTTATAATTACTAAGTGGAAGGATGCTATAATAATTAATCCAATTTTACGTATGCTTGAAAATATTATTATGAAAGAAGAGGACGAATTGGAGGAAAAAGAGGCTGAAGAGCAAATTAAAAAAGAAAAAGATGAAACCGCCATAACTCACCTAAGTTGAGATACCCAACAAAAGGTATATAAATGGCGCATTTGTACCTTGATGTTAAAAATTAAATTATATACAAATGAAACAAAAGAGCAAAACTCAGATAACGAATATCAAGGATCTGCAAATTGAAAAGTATAAAGTTAAACTTGAAGCGGCTTATCTTGAAAGAGACCTTAAAGCTTTGTGGAATGAAAAGTGGGGAGAAAGAAACTCTCTTGCTGAATCTTATGGCTTTGGATTTATTGGAAGTATTTCCAAATGGTTTGCATATATAAAAATTGCTGTAAAAGGATATCGTTGGATGAGAAACCTTTTGATTTCTAAAAAAACAATTTAATAATGTGTAATTAGTTGCTAAAGCTGTCTTTTAAAAAAAACAACCATCTTATTTAGCTATCGATATATTAAATAGCAAAATAAATAGAATTGGCCTTTTATATTTTATTGATTATTTCCCATTTTATGATTTAACAATCATAGGAAGTCAAAAAAATATAAACGGCCAATTTTTAAAATTTCAAGACTATATTACTCTTGTGTTTCTTCTACCTCTTTTGTTTCAGCTAAAAAGTCATTATTGTTTGACTCAGTAAGTATATTATACCAGCTGATAAGTTTTTTAATATCACTTGGATAAACTCTCTCACGGTCAAAATCAGGAAGAATAGTGCCAAACCAATTTCTAAGTTCTTCGGAAGTAGCCTTTGAAGACAAAGAAACAATAGCTCCATTTTCCACTTTTTTAACAGCATCCATTACCTTAGCAAGAGGCTCTTCTCCATCTTGAGTAAACATGGCAATATCTGCCAAAGAAATAACTTTGTCATGAGAATATGCAGGCATACGCTTACCATTAAGAAGAGATTCTACAATAAGCATATTTTTACCTCTTGACACTAATTTAAATAAACCAGGTTTACCTGATATAGAAAGAATATTATTCAACATATTAATTTCTTTTTGTTTTTTGGTTCGCAAATGTAATATTACGAATGTAATTTGGCAAACGTAATAATACAAAATATATTAGTTATTTGATTCTATTACATTATTAATGCTATATATTATCTGTGGTATGATGGCGGTTTGTTCATCATTTTGAATTATTACAGAGGCTTTTTTTTCTTTTAAGGAATCATCCATTTGAGAATTGATTCTTTTTTCCACATCATCAGCGGTGCAATTATCTCTTTTAACCACTCTGTTTGCTCTTAATTCTTTTGAAGCCTTAACAAACCACACATAATTCATAAACCTATCAAAACCCGATTCATAAAGGATTGCCGATTCCAGGAAAACTATTCTTGATTTTTGTTTCTTAACCCACGCTTCAAACGCATCTTTCACCAAAGGGTGAACTAAATTGTTAACAAAGGTAAGGTTGTCTTTATCTGCAAAAATTTTCGATGCAAGAAATTCTCTATTCAGTTTATTATTTTGATAAACCTCTTCTCCATATTTGTCTTTCAATGCATTTACAATTATAGGAGATTCATCCATTAAAATCTTTGCTTCCTTATCTGTATCAAAAACCGGATAGCCCATGTTTTTTAGAAGCTTTGAAACAACACTTTTCCCGGCTCCTATCCCTCCTGTCAATCCGATCTTTATGTAAAACTCCATAATAACATTAATTTAAGAAATGATTTTTAATATCGAAATCACCATAATCTACAGAAGATAAGATATCCCAAAAGGTATATAAATGGCGCATTTATACCTTGATATTAAAAAAATCATATATACATGAAACTAAATTTCAATCCTTATATTTATCTCTTTATTTGGATGAAAGAATTCCATACTTACTAAAAAACAGGCTTCAAAGGAATCAAATTGAAAATTAAAAGCTAAAATAATTAACTATTCAATACTTTCCAATTCAACTTTTTCTTCAATAATAAACTCTACACTGTCTGGTTGAAGACGTATATTAAAAACATTTATCGGCGCCTTTAAGATATCTACGGCAACTTTATTGTTCTTTGTTGACTTTATAACTTCATAAGAAACTCCAAGCTGAAAGCTTTCAGCAGAAATATCTTTAAAATCATTTAAGCCAACAAAACACAGTAATTTCACGTTCGTTGGAAAAAGACGAATAGTTAACTCCTTTGGGACATCAACAACTTTAATAGGTATATTAAAGTATTTTTCAGTAAATTCATCTATAGGTATAACCATATTGACCTGAGTGGGAACAATTTTTGTTCCATAAACCTGCTGCAATGCAACATTTTTATTTACAGAATCAGCAAGATTTGTGTAAATTAATCTTTCAGTCTTTATATCATTTATAGAATCTAATAAATGCTGAGGCGCAAAAACATTCACAGAATCAGGAGTAAATAATATTCTATCGGAAATTCTCGACTGAGGAGCAACATCTATAGTTCCATTAAAGACAATCGGGACTTTTTTAGACTTCTGTTCAGAAAAATAAATAGAAATTGTGTCAGGATAAATTGTTAAGATTGATGTTGTCGGCTTAAATTTCTTTTTAGACAATGCTCTTAGCATATCATCATCAAGATTAACAACTCCATTCTTTTTCGTCAATTGATTAAAATCGATATCAATCGGAGTAAGTAAATTCTTTATGCTGTAATTAAGAAGAACAAGCCCCTTATCTTTGACTCTTATATTTAATTTATCGGCAGGCTTGTTTGTAAATATTATATTCTTAGGAATATTATTATATTCTACAGGTATTACAAAGGTTGCCTCCCCCTCCTCATTCATTGATTGAAGCATCCAGAATAAAAAAGACAGGCATAAAAAGAATAAGAAAGTCAATAACTCCTTACTTTGAGCTTTGCTCAAAAAGTTTTTGACCTTCTTACCCAAATATCTGATTCCTGTAAGGATTTTCCTTTTAGTTAACATCAGACTGTATAAACTTTATTTAACTTCTTGCTGAGTATCAGCAGCACTTTGAAAAACAGAATCTTTAGCAATACGAATAGTCACATTATCTGCAATTTGAAGAATAAAGCTATCATCTTTAACCTCTTTAATTTTGCCATAGATGCCACCTGAAGTAATAACTCTATCTCCGGCTTTCAAAGCTTCTCTGAATTTTTTAATCTCTTTCTGACGTTTTGCCTGAGGGCGTATCATAAAGAAGTAAAATATTGCAACGATGGCAACAATGAAGATTATATTCATTACTCCTGCGTTACCTCCGGCAGCTGCCTGTAGAAAAATAGACATGAAGTTCATAACTTTAATTTTATTTTAGTTATACAAATTTATAAAAGCAAACGAGCTATACAAATATATAACAATTAGATTAATCTTTTGTTATTTTACCTTCTCTTTTTAAATTTGACACAACCGAGTCTAATACGCCATTAATAAATTTAGCGCTTTTTGGAGTGCTGTAAACTTTAGCTATTTCTATATATTCGTTAAGAGTAACTTTTACCGGAATAGATGGGAAAGAAACAATCTCGGCAAGTGCCACAATCATTATTACAATATCCATAAAGGCGATTCTGTCCAATTCCCAATTTTTGGTAACAGAGTCTATCATCTCTTTAAACTTAGAAGAGTCAATGATTGCTTTTCTAAAAAGAATTTTTGCAAACTCACTATCCGACTCATCCCTGAACATTGGGAGCAAAAGGTTCTCCTCATCATTTTGAGTCTGTTTCTTTATTGTCTTAAGAACAAAAGTTCCTATTGTATCTAAATCATCATTCCAATAAAGGCTTTGGTCTTCAAGGATTTCAGAAAGCATCTCATTAGGACAAATAATATTCTTAAAGATTGATTTCCAAAATTCCTTATCTTCTTCAAATGAATTTTTATCCGAGTCCATATATTCCACATATATCTCAGATGAAATAATTTGGTCTAAAAGAGAGCGAAGAAAATCAGGTTCATTAATCCAACTTAATTTTTGTTGTGAAACATAATCCTGCAGCTGAGCATTGTTTCTAAGAACAGCAATAAAATGATTATCAACAAAACGAGTATTAGGATTTAACTCCTGTGCACTTGGAATGTATTTTGCCTTTGCTGTATCTATTCTTCTTTTCTGAAGATCTGTCAACTCTATCATTAAAAGCAACAAATAATGATACAACTCATATGCCTTTTCCAATGAAAAGAAAAGCTCTTTCTCCGCAGCGTTCAAATCTTTTTCTCCTTTAAGATATGAATAAACTATTTGAACTACCTTTATTCGAATTAAAATTCTATTTACCATCGATTTAATGAAATACTTAAATTTTTAGACTTGCAAAGTTAGTTGAAATTCCCCTTTATCTAAAACATATGCATCTCTTTTTATCACCTTATAGATGAATTTAAATTTTTAAATAGTTTTTTTAAGAAAAAATAGCTTTTTGTTTGTTTTTAAATTATTTTTCAAGAAATTTGAACTAACTAAAAAAAATTATGTTTTTTTATAATATTTCTATACAATATGGAAGATACAAAAAGCAAAGGCTATTCTGAAAAAAGAGATAAAGAATTAGATATTATATTTTCGAAGGCCTTGAGGGCGGGGAAAAGAGTTTATTATTTAGATGTAAAAAAGAATAGAAACGAAGAACTATATCTTACTATCACTGAAAGTAAGAGAATAACAACGCCTAATGAATCTGATGCACCGGCTCAATTTGAGAAGCATAAATTATTTCTTTACAAAGAGGATTTTGAAAAATTCATGAATGGATTGTCTGAATCAATTGAATACATAAAAAACAATGATACAGTAAAGGAGCATACTATTGATAAAAGTCAAGAAATATAATAAAGAAAAAACTATCATATCTTTAAATTTATCTGTGTAAAACTAAAAAGATGATACTGTTTTATTAAATTGATAAAACAGTACCATCTTTTGTATTTTGATGAATATTTAAAATCTTTTCATCCTCTTAATTCATAAATATCAGAAGGATCAATTGAGCTATTATTACTCTCATAAACATACACAATGGATAGACAGTAGCATAAGATACTGAAGGCTGATCACCATCAACAGTGGTATTGGCATAGTTTAAAGCCATAGGATTTGCCATGCTTCCGCAAAGCATTCCGCTAACTGTTGAGAAATCCATTTTATTAATCTTTAAAGCATAGATTCCTACGATAATCACAGGAGCCACTGTTAGAACAAAACCGATTGCTATCCATAGAAGACCTTGAGTTCTGAAAACTGTTTCAAAAAAATGCGTTCCGGCATCAAGACCAAGACAGGCAAGATACATACTTATCCCTACTCCTCTAAGCATCAAGTTCGCACTTTGGGTTGTATAGGTGACAATATGAAACCTCGGACCAAAAGCACCCATTAAAATACCGACAACAATCGGTCCTCCTGCCAAACCCAACTTTACAGGAAGTGAAATACCTGGGATTGTAAATGGTATTGAGCCAAAAACCAGACCAAGGGTTATTCCAATGAAAATTGCAACCAAATTTGGCTCATTAAGCCTCTTTACAGTATTTCCAAGGAGCTTTTCCACTTGCAGAATTGAATCTTTTTCACCGACAACAGTAAGTCTGTCACCCAACTGGAGAGTCAATTCAGGGGAAGCAAGCAAGGTCATTCCTGAACGAAAAACTCTTGTGATATTTACACCGAATTTATTTCTTAATCTGAGCTGAGAAATTTTCTTTCCATTTATTTCAGACTGAGTAACCAATATACGCTGTGAAATCAGCTGACTGTCTATGGCATTCCAATCAATATCCTCTTTATTCCAGTCATCCCTTACCTGCTCACCAAACAAAGCTGTCAAAGATCTAATATCACCCTCAGTCGCAATGACAAGTATTCTTTCTCCTTGAGAAAGTACAGTCGCTGAATTTGGTATTATCACCTTTCCATCCTGCCAAACACGTGATATAACAAATTTATTGGGAATTAATGATGCAACCTCTTTAATAGTCTTATTATAAATGGCAGGATTAATAATCTGGAATCCTGCAATATAAGTTTTTGATGACTTATTATTTGCAAAGTTTGACACGGTCTTGTTGTCGCCAAACTTTTTTAATATAATCAAACCCAGAATAACACCAACCACACCTAAAGGATAGGTAACTGCACAGCCAAGAGCTAAATCAGGTTGAGATAGAGCAGAATCTGTAGCCAATTGTTTTAAAGTTTGCTGTGCTGCTCCAAGTGCAGGTGTATTTGTGATAGCTCCACAAAAAATACCGGTCATTTCGGGCAGAGATATGTCGGTAAAAAAATAAAAGCCAAGCATCATTGCAGTACCTATTACAACAACAGCCATTGCAAGCATATTGAGTTTAAAACCACCCTTTAAGAATGAGGCAATAAATGAGGGTCCTACCTGAAGGCCTAAAGCATATACAAAAAGTATAAGGCCCAAACTTTCAGCATACTGAAGCATCTGAGGATTAATGCTAAAATCGAAATGCCCTGCAAGGATACCCACAAAAAACACAAAAGTGATTCCGAGAGAAACACCAAATATTTTTATCTTGCCAAGAGACAGTCCCAAGGCAATAATAGTAGAAAGCACAACAACGGCCTGAATCACCGAGTGTGAAAGAAATAAGTCATTAAACCATTCCATCAAAGAGGGAGAATTAAAAACACTTTGGCCATTATCAAGGCCCTTATCGGTGTGCAAAAGTATATAAAAAAGCCGGACTCCATAAAGAAGTCCGGCTCAATTTTATATTTATGCGTTTATTTACATCATTCCGCCCATTCCACCCATTCCCGGGTTCATTGGAGCAGCCGATTTTTCTTCCGGTTTTTCAGCAATAACACATTCTGTTGTCAAGAACATACCTGCTATAGAAGCAGCATTTTCCAAAGCAACACGAGTTACTTTTGCAGGGTCAATTACACCGGCTTCGAAGAAGTTTTGATATTCATCAGTGCGGGCATTATAGCCAAAATCACCTTTTCCTTCCTTAACTTTTTGAACAATAACAGCGCCCTCTTTTCCGGCATTGTCTACAATCTGACGCATTGGCTCTTCAATTGCACGTTTAACAATCTCAATACCTGTTGTCTCATCTTCGTTATCACCTTTAACATCTTCCAAAGCAGGAATAGCACGAATATAAGCTACACCACCACCAGGGACGATACCTTCGGCAATAGCGGCACGAGTTGCACTTAATGCATCGTCAACTCTATCTTTTTTCTCTTTCATCTCAACTTCAGAAGCTGCTCCAACATATAGAACAGCAACACCGCCTGCCAATTTAGCAAGACGTTCCTGAAGTTTTTCTTTATCATAATCAGATGTTGAGCTTTCAATCTGGCTCTTTATCTGTCTTACTCTTTGCTCAATGGCAGCTTTATCGCCAGCACCATTAACAATTATTGTAGTATCCTTATTTACAGTAATTTTTTCTGCACGACCAAGCATTTCAACTGTTGTTGCATCAAGTTTCAAGCCTGTTTCTTCAGAAATAACTACGCCTCCTGTCAAGATGGCAATATCTTGAAGCATCTCTTTACGACGGTCGCCAAAGCCAGGAGCTTTGACAGCACATATCTTTAATGAGCCACGCAAACGATTAACTACCAATGTAGCCAATGCTTCAGAATCAACATCCTCTGCAATAATCAACAAAGGACGACCTGACTGAACTGTAGCTTCAAGAATTGGCAACATTTCTTTAAGATTGGAAATCTTCTTGTCATAGATAAGAATGTAAGGATTTTCCATCTCACATTCCATTTTTTCTGTATCTGTAACAAAATAAGGAGATATATATCCACGGTCAAACTGCATACCCTCAACAACATCCACGTAAGTTTCTGTTCCTTTAGCCTCTTCAACAGTTATAACGCCCTCTTTCTTTACTTTTTTCATTGCCTCAGCAATCAATGTACCTATTTCAGCATCATTGTTAGCAGATATACGGGCTACATTTTCGATTTTTGTATAATCGTCACCAACCTCTACTGCTTGTTGAGCCAAATTTTCAACAACCAAATCAACGGCTTTGTCTATGCCTCTTTTCAAATCCATTGGATTAGCTCCCGCAGTAACATTCTTCAATCCAACATTTACTATTGACTGAGCAAGAACTGTAGCTGTTGTCGTTCCATCACCTGCATCATCACCTGTTTTGGAAGCAACTTCTTTTACTAATTGAGCGCCCATATTTTTAAATGGGTCTTCCAATTCAATCTCTTTTGCTACACTCACACCATCTTTTGTGATATGAGGGGCTCCAAATTTTTTCTCAATAATAACATTACGACCTTTAGGTCCAAGTGTTACTTTAACTGCGTTTGCTAATTCATCAACACCCTCCTTCAAAAGATCGCGGGCATCTGTATTAAATTTGATAATTTTTGACATAATTGTAATTGTTAAATTGTTAAATGATTGCTAAAATATCAGTCTGACGCATAATCAAATAGACTGTTCCATCCAAATCAAGTTCTGTTCCGGCATATTTCCCGTACAATACTTTATCTCCCGGTTTTACAACCATTTCCTCATCTTTTGTTCCATTGCCGGTAGCGACAACTTCTCCCTTTAGAGGTTTTTCCTTTGCTGAATCAGGAATGATAATTCCTCCCATTGTTACTTCTTCTGCAGCTGTTGGTTTTACCAATACTCTGTCTGCAAGTGGCTTGATATTCATAGTATCCTAATTTATTTATTTAATTAATTAACGTATATATCTGTATCTTATAGATAACATTCTCTTTTAATCAAACTTCGTGCCAAAAAATATTATATAATAAATATGACAAAATAAGTACCAATTGTCAGAAATCACCTTTTTTACTGACAACTTTACTTAAAAACTTTTACTTGTATACATTTATATTTTTAACGCCAAGATATAAATGCGCCATTTATATACCTTTTATTGGGTATCTCATCTTTAAGTGAATTATGGCGATTTCATTTATATAAAACTTATCCTTGATATAACTCTTGAGAAGGGAGAAATGTTCATTTATGCCTTTCAGGTAAAGTTTTTTTTAATTTTTTGCGCTCAAATATACATCAATTAAAATACACATTAGAATATTCCTATATTAATTATAATAATAAAGATTCTAACCATTCATTCTTGACACTTATCCTTTTTAGAATATAATGCGATGACATATATATCATCATCTATCATCACTGCATGTTTTTTTAATACTCCACCTTAATTTTAAAATTTTACAATATAGAAAGAGTATATTACCACATAGTCGGTCTTTAATCTTTAAACTTAAAAATGCAAATAGATTTAGTGGTTTTTTATTATTCTAAACATTTACCTATTGGAAACTAAGACTACCAAGTATTCAATAACAAAAAACATCCGAAAGGAAAAACTCCTCCGGATGTTTTAAAATATTTTTGAATAAATACCAATAGACAAATAAATAATGTTTACATCTAATTTCTTATTGCCATATCTTTTGCCATACCCTTTTTAAAATAATTTTCAGGAATAACCCTCCAATCGTTTCTGCTAACAGGATTTATAATTTTTTGTTTTATGATATAATCTGCAACATACTTTCTTACATCAATTGTTGATGCAACAATGATTCTTTTTTCAGTTTCATCCTTTGAGAAGTTTAATCCTTCAGAAAAGAAACCACCGCCTCCGCTTGCCTGATAAGAATTAACGGCGACATTATACCTTCTATTTTCATCAAAAGCAGAGCCATCGCTCATAGAACTAATAACCACTCTCTCTCCTGGTTCTTTACTTACATCAACTGTATACTTTATACCTGCAGCAGAGATAAAATTAAATGAAGGAGTAATCAAAAGATAGCCTCCATTCCTTTCACTTTCAACAAGTTTGCCATCTTTATCTTTTTTGTAGTTCAAAAGATGGTCATTCTCTGAATGCATTGTATTATACTGCTTGCCATATCCATACTCAAGAAAACATTTTATTTCTTTTCCGGTAAGAGACATAGTATAAAGAAGATTTTCATATTTATACAAAGAGAACAAATCCCCCATAGTTATTTTTCCCTCCTTAACTTCACTGTTGTTTGATAACAACCCGGCAAAAGAAACGTCAGCTCCGGTAGCATCAAGCTGAGCATTATGAATAATATCCATAAATTCAGAAGGTCCAAAAAGAGCCTTATGACTTGTTATAGTTTTAGTAATAAACCCTATTTCTGCATCAACATAGCTATTTATTGTATCAACAAAACCGGAGAATGTTTTTTCATATTTTTCGTCCAAAGGATAGTTGTTCATATCGACAAGTTCTGTAATTATCTCTTTCTTATATTTTCCTCCATCCGGGATAAATTTTACTGTTGATTTACCAACAAAGCAGGCCTCTGTTTTAGCATTGATTACATAAACTTTATTTCCAAAGTTATTAGTGATTTCTTCCAGCCTTTCCTGATGGTCATGTCCAAGTAACAAAATATCAAAACCATCAACCTTCATTGCAGTTGGAATACCTCCGTTTTCATTTTTTGGAGTGTCGATATTACCGCCATTAACCTCATAGTCAAATCCTGAATGGAATAGGCCAATAATTAAATCTGGCTTTTCTGTATTTTTAATTATAGGAATCCATTTTTGAGCGGTCTCGACCATATCCTCGAACTCAATATTTTTCCATAAATATTTTGGAAGCCAGGAATGAATATTAGGAGTTATCATACCCAAAACAGCAACTTTCAATCCATCTTTATTAATAACAATATAAGGGGTAAAATATGGTTTTCCGGTTCTGACATCTATTGCATTTGCAGCAATCCATTTAAAATGAAATTCATTTTTTAATCTTTGATAAACCTCTTCTCCAGGCTCAATGTCATGGTTTCCAACTGCAGCTGCGTCGTAGCCAATGAAATCAAAGGTTCTTGTTACTATATGCTCATTAACTGTATCTACAAAGTTTGAATAATAAACAGATGGCTGGCCTTGCAGGAAATCACCTCCGTCAAGAACTATTAAGCCATCGGGATTGCTTTTCCTTTCTTGTTTTACAAAAGAAGAAACATTTGAAAGACTTACCGCAGCTTTCTTGTTTTTATTAAAATCCTGAGAAAATAAAGCTCCGTGAATATCTGTTGTAAATAAGATTGTTATCTCTTTAGGTTGCTTAGTATCACAAGACAAAAGCATTAAAAAAATAGATAAAAGTGATAAAACCGGAATATATTTCAAAAACATAACTAATTATTTTTTATTTCTTTCAGGTAAGAGTGTCAACCGGGAACTAATAAGTGATAAACAAATTTATCTTAATAAATAATCCTCAATAATAAATGCTCTAATATTTTGACACAATACATATTTAATAGATTGTGTAAAGATAAGCTGTAAGTCGCAATTATGGTAAATCAAAAGAAAAAAATTAACCACAATAATATGTAATTAAATCAAAAAAGTAATCTTCTCAAAAAAAATTTCTCCTATTAAACAAATAATAGGAGAAATTTACAGATTATTTATTGTTTATTTATTTTGCCATCTCTTTAATAACATTCATAACACCGGCAGCACACTCTTCAGCAAGAGCAGGAGTTTGAGCCTCGGCATACACTCTGATAATTGGTTCTGTATTTGATTTACGCAAGTGAACCCATTTGTCTGGGAAATCAATCTTTACACCATCAATATCAGTTATATCATATTTTGAATATTTATCCTTAACTGCTAAAAGAAGCTTGTCGACATCGATATCAGGAGTAAGCTGAACCTTTTGTTTAGCGATACTATAAGCCGGATAGCCGGCTTTAAGTTCAGAAGGTGTCTTACCTGACTTAGCCAAATGGGTTAAAAACAGAGCTATTCCAACCAAAGCATCACGACCATAATGAGAAGCCGGATATATTACTCCGCCATTTCCTTCTCCGCCGATAACGGCATGAGTATCTTTCATTTTAGCAACAACATTGACCTCGCCTACAGCAGCGGCATTGTATTCACCGCCCAAGGCATGTGTAACATCGCGGAGAGCTCTTGAAGAACTTAAATTAGAAACAGTATTTCCAGGAGTATGTCTTAGCACATAATCAGCGACAGAAACCAAAGTGTATTCCTCACCAAACATATTTCCATTCTCACATATTATTGCAAGACGGTCAACATCAGGGTCAACAACAAATCCGACATTATAACTTCCATTCTTCATCATTGAAGAGATTTCAGTAAGATGTTCAGGAAGAGGCTCAGGATTATGAGGAAATTGGCCGTTAGGTTCACAATAAAGTTTACCAATATTTTTTACTCCTAAGGCTTCAAGAAGTTTAGGAATTGCTATTCCTCCAACAGAATTGACACAATCGACAGCCACACTGAAATTTGCATTTTTTATAGCCTCGACATCAACAAGGTCCAAGGCAAGAACAGAATCTATATGTATTTGAGTGTAAGAATTGTTTTCTGTTAGTTTTCCTAAGACATCAACTTCCGGAAAATCGAAACTCTCTTCAGACGCAATTTTCAATACTTCTGCACCTTCAGCAGCATTAAAAAATTCACCTTTTTCATTTAAAAGTTTTAAGGCATTCCATTGACGTGGATTATGGCTTGCTGTCAAAATAATACCACCGGCAGCATTTTCCTTAACAACGGCAATTTCAGTTGTCGGTGTAGTAGCCAAGCCAATGTTTACAACATCGAATCCCATACCCATTAATGTTCCAATCACATTGTGAAGGACCATTTCTCCGGAAATTCTGGCATCTCTTCCAACTACAATTTTACGGGAATTATTCTTTCCCATTTTACTGATAACAGTGGCATAAGCAGCTGTAAACTTCACGATATCGAGAGGATTCAATCCTTCTCCCACCTTTCCGCCTATTGTTCCACGGATCCCGGAAATAGATTTAATTAAAGACATAATGTAGATTTTTTATGTATAAGATAGAGTTAATGAAAAGGAGGAAGCATAAAAAAACAATTACGCTTCCCAATATTTCTATTTAGGTTAATTCGACCAAGAAGATAATTTGTATGTAATTTCACCATAATAATATGGGACAACATTACTTATATCATCGCTTGTACCAAGTTTTGATGGCACAATAAGACTGACATTCGCATTTTTTCCTAAAAAGCGGATAGGTAATGCTACACCTACACCATAATCGCCACTATAATTAACACTCCAATAAGGAATAAGCCAGTAAGCATTTGGAGCAAGGTTATTGATACTTGAAGAATCCCAATCTTCAAAATTTAAAAGATTGTACGTTTTGCTATATCTGATTACTATCGCATCGCGATTTTCAAACATATCGGAGGTATCTCCAAAATCGTTTATTCTCATATACAATTCATTGTAGCTTCCATCCTGAAATTTGTACCATTGGCCCAATTTAAAATGCTTGTTTGAAGCTTCATCAAATGATGCCTGATCTGTATAAGCCTCAAGCTCCTCTTCATCAACAACAATTGGAGAGATATTATCAAACGCAATAAACTTTTTGATAGCTTTTTTCTCATCATTTAGCTTTTCAGCATAAGTTTTTGAGTCATCACATGATGCAAAGAAAAAACTACTCAATACCATTAAGAAAGAGAATATACTAAATATCCGTTTCATATATTATTAATTTTTATCATTAAAATACTCATTAAAAGCAGGAATAACCTCTTCAAGACGGGCTATTGCCTCATCTAAAGAACCAAAATATTCGCCACCTGCGGCATTTTTATGTCCGCCTCCGTTAAAATACATTTCAGCAATCTTATTTGCCGGAAAATCTCCTTTAGAACGCAAAGATATTTTTATATAATCTTTATCCTCTCTAAAAAAAGCAGAAAATACAATTCCCTTTATAGATAGCGGAATATTTACAAACCCCTCAGTATCCCCTTTTTTGTAATCATATCTTATAAGTTCCTCACTATTTAATGTTATAATGGCAGATTTAAACTGAGGATAAGTACGCATTTTTTGACTTATCGTATATCCCATAAGTCTTTCTCTATTTTCAGAAAAATGATTATTCACCTGATCATAAATCCAATCTTTATTTATACCTATCTTTAAAAGCTGACTTATTATAACATAAATCTCCGGATTATTTGAATTATATGTAAAAGCGCCTGTATCGGTCATCATACCGGTATAAATACAGGTTGCGCAATCATAATTAATATTTTCATATTCACCCATTCTGCAAATAAGCCTAAATATAAGCTCGCTTGCCGATGATATTTCAGGATGAGAAATAATCACCTGACAAAAATCTCCGGGGTAAAGATGATGGTCCACAAGAATCTTTATTGCTTTGCTTTTTAATACCAATTCAGAAAGCTCACCCATTCTTTTAGGAGTGTTAAAATCAAGACAAAAAATAACATCCGCATTCTCTAAAATATCAGAACATTCTTGCTTATACTGTTCATAATATAGTGAATCCTTTATTCCGGGCATCCATCTTAGATTGTCAGAAACAGAATCATTAAAAATAACAACTGCATCTTTATCTATTTCTGAAAAGTAATTGTAGAGGCCCAATGAAGCTCCTACAGCATCTCCGTCGGGAGATATATGAGTAACAATTGCAAACTTGCTATTTTTATCAATAATCTTTTTTACTTTTTCTATGTTCTCTTCTCTGATAATCTTTGTAATCATTTTAAAAATCTTAAATAAAGCACTTTGAAAGCGAACTTCAAAAGTACAAATTAAATTGATTTCTATTATTTATTGCCTGCAAAAAGGTTGAATAGCCTTTAATTTAGGGTGAATAGATTCTTTTATTGCAAATATCCGTGCAAAGAAAAAGATTTTAATTTCCCAATGCAAAGCAATTGGTTGGATAATGCCATCAAACATCGAAAAATATTGTTTTTATGTTTTTCCACATTTATCAGGGCTTTTATAAGTGCTTTTATTAATAAATATTTCTTGTTACTTGTTCTTTTAAACATTACTTCCTATATAACAAAACCAAATTCAAATACTTTTGAATAATAAATCGAATACAATCTTTCTTTTTTAATTTTAAATATATTTAAAGTTATTCTAATCCCCTCCATTAATAATGAGAAGTTTTATTAGAAAGTTTAATTCTATATTTGCACCGTATTAGACCTGAATATTTTTTTGTATAAAAGCGTTTTTATTAATTATTATCTATAAATGAAATCTCCACAACTTACTCAAAGATGAGACACCAAAAAAGGTATATAAATGACGCATTTATACCTTAGTGTTAAATAATTAAATTATCTATAAATGAAATCGCCATAACTCACTCAAAGATGAGACACCCAAAAAAAGGTATATAAATGGCGCATTTATACATTAGTGTTAAAAATTTAAATTATCTATAAATGAAAAAAAACTTCATCTTATTCATTTTGCTTATTACAAGTGTTTTTGTAAAAGCTCAAATTTTAGAGCCTATAACCTGGGAGTTTACAACTAAAGAGATCTCTGATAAAGAAGTTGAACTTATTTTTAAAGCTAAAATAGAGAATGGCTGGCATCTTTACGGAATGACACTTCCTGCAGGGGGACCATCGCCTACGACATTTAGTTTTAATGAAATTATTGGAGCAAAGCTTGTTGGCAAAGTCACATCTCAAAGAGAGCCTATTTATAAAATCGATCCTCAGTTCGACATGGAACTAAACTGGTTTGATTCCAACATTGATTTTGTACAAAAAATAGAGATAACCGGCGATGAATATAATATTCAAGGGGAAATAAAATTTATGGGCTGCAATGATGAGACTTGTCTTCCTCCTACTCCGGAAGAATTCTCTTTTTCAGGCAAAAAATCAAACACTTCTTCAGCCGCAGTCGTGAATTCTGATAAAGCCGACACAGATACTGTAAAAGAGGTCATCCTCCCTGAAATTAACAACAACAATTCAACATCTGAGCAAACATTTTCAACAGATCTATGGGCTCCTGTCATAGAAAAGCTAAACGCTTTCGAAGCCGAGCCACTAACATCTAAGGATACATCATTGTGGATAATTCTTTTAACTGGATTTCTTGGAGGATTATTTGCACTTTTAACACCTTGTGTTTGGCCTATGATACCTATGACTGTAAGTTTCTTTTTGAAGCGCACAAAAAACAGGAAGAAGTCCATAAGAGATGCCGTTACTTACGGAGTTTCAATAATCGTAATATATGTTGCCTTAGGATTAGTAATAACAGGTCTTTTTGGAGCAAGTGCCCTAAATGATTTGGCTACAAATGCTATCTTTAACATAATATTTTTCTTGCTTCTTATTGTTTTTGCAGTCTCTTTCCTTGGCGCATTTGAAATTACACTGCCTGCTTCATGGACAACAAAGCTTGACAGCAAGGCTGATTCAACAACAGGTTTATTGAGCATTTTCTTTATGGCATTTACTCTTGCACTTGTTTCTTTTTCATGCACCGGGCCTATTATTGGGACATTGCTTGTTCAGGCAGCCTCTATGGGAGCGACTGCAGGACCTGCAATAGGAATGTTTGGATTTGCTTTAGCTCTTGCCTTACCATTCTCTTTATTTGCAATATTCCCATCAATGCTGCAATCAATGCCAAAATCAGGCGGTTGGTTAAACTCTGTAAAGGTTGTTCTTGGCTTTCTTGAACTTGCCCTTGCTCTTAAGTTCCTTTCAGTTGCTGATTTGGCTTATGGGTGGAGGATTCTTGACAGAGAAGTTTTTGTCACTCTTTGGATAGTTATTTTTGCTCTTCTTGGTTTTTATCTTTTGGGCAAATTAAAGTTCTCTCATGACAGTGACATTACTTATATATCAATTCCACGTCTTGGTCTTGCAATTGTGTCGTTAGCTTTTTCAATCTATATGATTCCGGGACTTTGGGGAGCTCCATTAAAAGCTATAAGTGCCTTTGCACCACCATTGACAACTCAGGATTTCAATTTATATAACAATGAAGTTCATGCTCAGTTTACAGATTATGAAGAGGGAATGGCTTATGCTAAAAAAGTAAACAAGCCGGTTCTGATTGACTTCTCCGGTTATGGATGCGTTAACTGCCGTAAGATGGAAGCATCTGTTTGGACCAACGATGAAGTAAAATCAATTATTGAAAAGGATTACGTACTTATAACTCTTATCGTCGATGAAAAAACTTCTTTGGCTGAACCGATAGTTATTAACGAATATGGAAAGAAAAGAACCCTTCGAACCGTTGGTGATAAATGGAGTTATCTTCAAAGGTCTAAATTCGGTGCCAATGCTCAGCCATTCTATGTCCTTTTGAATGATAAAGGTGAGCCGATAGCTCCTAAATACTCTTTCAATAAAAATGTCAATGATTACATTAACTTTCTAAATACAGGATTGAAAAACTTCAAATAATTTATTTATTAAGATCTATTTTCTTTCAAATTATTCACAAAGATGCTTAGAATATAATTTTTCCTGAAGAAATATGTATATTATTAAAAATGCAGATGTATTTAAATTAATACATCTGCATTTTTTACATATTTTTATTAATTTTGTGAATGTATGTATTTATTAATTCTTTTTACATGTAATCGAAAATTATTTCTTTAAAGAATTTATATTTAGGGCAGAATTTATTAGAAATAATTATATCCCTCAAAATAGATACATTATGTTTATTTAAAGAATTCATGGTGATATTGTATTCAATTAACGCCATTTATTTCAATTTAGCATTTCTGATATGAGAAAGAATATTCATTTATTAACATATACCTTGTTTTTAATTTTGGTTCTTTTCAATTGCCATGAATTAATTGCCCAATCTAAGCAAAGAGATAATATTTTGATATTATCATCCTATAATCCTGATACAAAAAGAATCTCAAACTTTTTAAATGATTTTGAATCAGAGATTATTAAATATTATCCTAAATGCAATATTATCATTGAAGACTTAGGATGCAAAGAGATTTTTGAGGCAAATACATGGGTTGACAGAACACAGAATATCCTGTCAAATTATCAGGATGTAAAACTAAAAGCCATATTAGTTCTCGGACAGGAGGCTGTAAGTTCATTCTTATCTGCAAATAACAAGCCCCAGAATGTCCCCACGTTCGTAAACATGGTCAGTCAATATGGTTGTAAGCTTCCTTATAAATACAAATCATATTCAGAATGGGAATTCAGATCATTTGATATGATAAAATGGGCTAAGGATCAAAATATCACGGGTGGATATTTCAATCGTTATGATTTTGATAAAAATTTAGAGATTATTAGGTCTCTTTATCCTCAAACCAATACAATTGCCTTTATTACAGACAACTCCTATGGAGGCATTTCTTTAAACACAAGATTTAAAAACCGCATCTCTGAACTTAAAGATTTCAAATTAATTGAAATTGATGCCAGATATGTTAGTCTTCAAAATGCAATTGATATAATTGGCAAGCTGCCGAAAAACTCTGTTCTATTAATCGGCACCTGGAGAATTGGGCCCAAAGGGGAATATCTTATGAATGCCTTAAATGTAGATATATTATCAAAAAATCCAAACATACCTGCTTTTACCGTTTCAGGCTCAGGATTTGGCGATATTGCGTTGGGAGGCTTTTATCCGGATTACAATACCAGAGGCAAAGAATTAGCACACCAAATATATTCATATTATAACTCCACCGACAAAAAAAACGGCTTTTTCATCAATACCGGTCATTATCATTTTGACTTGGATCTTATTAAAAAAGCAGGTATTCCGACATATAAATTGCCAAAGGACTCTATTATCGAGAACAATCTTGAGAGTCAGATAAACAGATATAAATCCATTGTAGGAATATTTACCGTCACGTTAATATTTATATTAACAATTCTTGGTGCTCTGATATACATATTATATCGTAACCACAGACTTCGTAAAGCATTAAGCATTCGTGAGGTTGAACTTACTATTGAAAAAGAAAAGGCTGAAGAATCAGACAAATTAAAGTCTGCTTTTTTAGCTAATATGAGTCATGAAATAAGAACTCCTTTAAATGCCATTGTTGGATTCTCTTCAATTCTTTGTGAAGGCAGTTATGATGAAGAAAGTGAGACTGAGTTTAAAAACATCATTGTAAAGAATTCAGAACTGCTTTTAAGCCTTATTAATGACATATTGGATATTTCCAGAATGGAAACAGGAAAAATTTCTTTAGTCTACAGCAATGTTGAAATCAATGAATTATGCAATGAAGTATTCAAAACAGCATTTGTAAACCGAAAACCTCAAATAGAATATAATTATGAGCCAGGCAATTCCCACTGTGTGATAATGACTGACCCTCAAAGATTATCTCAGGTTTTAATAAATCTTCTTTCCAATTCCGCTAAATTTACAGAAAAAGGTTCCATTACACTAAAATATGAGGTCGATGAGAAAAACGATTTAGTGGAATTCTCTGTTTCTGATACGGGCTGCGGAATTCCTTTGGAAAAGCAAGTCAATGTTTTTAACAGGTTTGAGAAGCTTAATGAACACAAACAAGGAACCGGACTTGGACTTTCAATTTGCAAACAGATTGCCTCTATGGTTGGCGGTTCAATTTATGTAGATTCTACATATACAAATGGTACAAGATTTATATTCAAGCATCCTATAAAACATAAATAAATTCTTATAATGCATACACGGCAAGAAAAACTTGAAGCTTTTGGAAAATTGCTTGATGTTTTAGATGAGTTGAGAGAAAAATGTCCATGGGACAAAAAACAAACTAATGAATCACTTCGTTCAAACACTATAGAGGAGACTTATGAACTTTGTGCCGCCATCATTTCCGACAATGATAAGGAGATAGAAAAGGAACTTGGCGATGTTCTTCTTCACATTGTTTTTTACTCAAAAATTGGTGAGGAAAAAAACAAATTTGATATAGCAGATGTTTGCAATTCGCTTTGCGAGAAATTAATCTTTCGTCATCCTCATGTTTTTGGCAATGTCAGTGCAGAAAATTCTACAGAAGTAGAGAAAAATTGGGAACAGATAAAGCTCAAGGAAAAGGATGGAAACAAAACCATTCTTGCAGGAGTGCCGGTTTCTCTTCCCTCTGTAGTAAAAGCTCACCGTATTCAAGACAAGGCAAGGAATGCCGGCTTTGATTGGAAACTCAAAGAGGATGTTTGGGACAAGGTGGCAGAAGAATTCAATGAGCTTAAGGTTGAGATTGACTCTTACGACAAGGATAAAATGGAGAGTGAATTTGGAGATCTTTTCTTCAGCATCATAAATGCCGCCCGATTATATAAGATCAACCCCGACAATGCTCTTGAAAGAACCAATCAGAAGTTTATCAGAAGGTTTAATTATGTTGAGCGGAAAGCTAAAGAGAACAATATGATTCTTAAGGATATGACTCTTCAGCAAATGGATGAATTTTGGAATGAAGCAAAAAAATCAGGTTTATAAAATGGGATGTTTAGGTAATATTCTTTGGCTTATCCTTGGCGGCTTTATAACTGCTGTCGAATATTTTATCTCCGGAGCACTGCTCTGCTTAACAATAATTGGAATTCCTTTTGGATATCAGGTATTCAAACTCGGGATTTTGGCACTTTGGCCTTTTGGTGCCACCATTACCACCAAACCAGAAGCGGGAGGATGTCTTAATGTTTTTATGAATATTCTATGGATACTTATTGGCGGCATTTGGATTGCATTGACGCATCTTATATTTGGAGTTATTTGCTGCATAACAATAATAGGAATTCCTTTTGGACTGCAACATTTTAAATTGGCAGCGCTTGCTATTGCACCTTTTGGCAAACAAATAAATTAGTTAAAAGGAATGCTTATCAAACTAACGTTTTTTTATTGATAAGCATTCCTTTTTCTATTTATATAATCACTCGCTCTGTTTTAAAGTCTCATAAATCATACGCTGAGCTCTTGTTGGTTTATTATAAGAATTGCTTTTCTTATAGATATTGTGCAAATTCTCATCTATCCAGCAAGCTTTTACATTATCGCTCAGCTGAATCATAAGAGCATTTATAATTGAATCTTTCGCATCCTTGCTCCAGACAGGAAAGGCGGTTTCAATTCTTCTACTGATATTTCTTTTCATCCAATCGGCTGATGTCATAAAAACTTTCTCTTCACCACCGGCATAAAAATACCATATTCTTGAATGTTCAAGAAATGAGTCAACTATTCTTGTTATCTTTATATTCTTGCTGTAAGGCTGATTCGGTACAAGGCAGCAGATGCCTCTGACTATCAAATCAATTCCTACACCGGCTTCACTTGCATCATAAAGAAGATTAATCAGTTCTGAATCCTGCAGACCGTTCATTTTAAGTATTATCCTTGCTTTCTTTCCCTGTTTCTTTTGGTTTATTTCAAAATCCACAAGATTTTTTATCTCATCAACCATATTAAACTGAGAAACAAGCAAATGCTTAAAATCATATTGCTTAACACCATTTTCAAGCATGTTAAACAAAGAATCCATCTCATTTATCAGTTCATTTCTGTTGGTGAGAAGCACCATGTCAGAATAAATTTTTGCTGTCTTCTCATTAAAGTTGCCGGTACTCAGACAGGCATAGCATTTATCAAGATTTCCTGAATCGGTTTTTCTTAACACAAGAATCATTTTGGCATGGACCTTCAATTTTGGAAGAGAATAAATAATTCTGATTCCCGCCTTTTTCATTCTCTCTGATGTATCAAAATTGTTTTCCTCATCAAAACGGGCCTTTAATTCAACGAAAACTGTTACTTTCTTTCCATTCTGAGAGGCGCTTATCAATCTATTTATTACGGCAGAATTTTCAGCCACTCTATACTGTGTAAGTTTTATTTCCTCCACTCCGGGGTCGAAAGCCGCTTCATTAAGAAAGCGAAGCAAATACTCAAACGACTGATAAGGAAGCTGTAAAAGCATATCCTTTTTCTTTATCACTTTAAATATTGAACCTGAATTGTCAAACTCTTTCACTCTCAAAGGTTCAGGCAATCGTTCGGTCAATGTTGCTCCTACCGGATTGGGCATCTTTATTAAATCTTCCAAATGAAGATGACGCCCCTCGGCAATGCATCTTTCATTTGAAATGCCATACGAATCGCACAGATAGTTTAAAAAGTCCTGAGGCATTTCATTATCGTAAACAAATCTGTTTGCCACACCAATTTTTCTTTTTCTTACATGACGGCGAATCTCTTCCACAAGATTTTGAGTGGTCTCAAAATCAATAAGAAAATCCGCATCACGTGAAACTCTGACTGTATAGGCTTTTTCAACATTAAAACCGGGGAATATATTATTTAAGTTCGCTTCTATAATATCCTCCAAAAACATCAGATAATAATATCCGTTGTGGGAAGGAAGTTCTACAAACCTCGGGACTTTTGAATATGGGACTTTTATAACAAAATAAAGCGGTTCATTATCTTTAAACACTGTCGCTCCATTTTTAGGAACGACCTTTATTGCCATATAAAGTCTATTGTCCCTTAAAAAATTATGAACCTGATTCTTTAATATTATCATAGGTTCCAGAAAAGGAAATACCTCCTCTTTAAAAAATGTTGATATAAAATCCTTGTGAAAACTCTCCACATTACAGTCATTATAAAGATATATCCGGTGACGTGCAAGCTCCTTTAATATGTCGTTTTCAAAAAAACTGTCAAATTCCTTTAGCTGACGCTTCACCTCCTGATCTATATGCTTTAATGTGCATAATGCAGACTCCTGCTGTTCTGAAGTCAGATTCTTATCCATCAATGCCTGACGGTGTTCAGAAACTCTTACTCTATAAAACTCTTCAAGATTGGAGGAATAAATAGAAAGAAATTTTATGCGCTCGAACAGCGGAAGCGATTCATCTTTTGCCTCCATCAATACTCGGTAATTGAATGAGAGCCAACTAATATCTCTTGTAAACATCCGGCGTTCCATATATATTTTTCTTATTGGTAATTAAATTAAGATTTGTGGTCGAGAGTAAAAATAGTAATTTTGTCTATAATTAAATATTTATTATGGTAAAAATAGGTCTTCTTTCGGATACTCATGCCTATTGGGATGAAAGATATTTGAAATATTTCAAAGATTGTGATGAAATCTGGCATGTGGGTGATATCGGCTCTTTAGAGGTTGCCGATAAACTTGAAAATTTCAAACCTGTGAGAATGGTCGTTGGCAATGCCGACGGAGCAGCTCTGAGAGAAAGATATCCTAAGATTTTACGCTTTAGGATTGAGCAGGTAGAGGTACTCATGACTCATATCGGAGGTTATCCGGGCAACTATGCCAAAGAGATTGCACCTTACATATTTAAGAATCCCCCTTCACTGTTTATCAGCGGACATTCACATATTCTGAAAGTTCTTTATGACAAAACATTAAAATGTCTGCACATCAATCCGGGAGCTGCAGGCAAACAGGGGTTTCATAAAACCAGAACATTAGTGCGTTTCGTCATTGATAAGGAGCAGATAAAAGATCTTGAAGTTATTGAATTGGCTGAGAAATAATCGCTTATTTATTATACAATATATAAGAAGAGTTCTGATTTCTGTCACAACAAAAATCAGAACTCTTTCTTTTCGATAAATACAGATCTTACTGATTATCGATTCATTAGAATAAGTCGTTATTTTTTCCCAAACAACATTTTAATTTTCTTTATAAAAAATCAAATTCTACCTTTGATACTTTTCCCGTTGTTTGATATAGCTTTCCGTTTTTTTGTTTTTTAGAAGTCAACTTTTTTCAGTATGAAACTTTCGGTTATTTGCAGCTTCACATATTTGACACAAGCAATTTTCAATGCTATATAGACAAACCGGATTTATTACCCAATGATTATCAACGACATAAGACAATTACAAATTTTCAATTAATAATTTTCAAATTTTGACCGTCGAAAAACAAATTTTGACCGTCAAGAATTAAATTATGACCGTCGATTTGTAAATTTTATTTGTCGATTTTAATTGACATATCTGACAGAATTTTTATGAGGCCAGTCATTGGGATTAATGGAGAATAAAATTTGTATTTTGGTTGGTTTAAATTAATTTGTTTCGGTTGAAATATTATCATTTGAATGCAGCTCTAAGATTTATTATTTAAATGGTTTCAAAAAGACATATCATCTTTATAAAAAAGCCAATATCTTTCAAATTGCACATTTAATAGAAGTACATTACAGCCCCTACAACTAACACATGAAAGAAGAAACTTTTATTTATTTGCCAAGACTTTTTTCTATCCATAAGCATGTACATAATCATCGAATGCATTTGTTTTATTCTACAATTCTTTCCCATATATCTCTACATCACCTATAATTGTAGGTGAGGAGGAATTAAAATTGGAATTAGAACCGACGACATTATTCTTACCGACTTTACCATTGGAACTGTTATTTAGAATATTGTCTTTTATTAAAACCCTTGCATATCTTGCTGCTGCCTCATCGATATCAACATCTACAATTATTGATTTGTTTTCAGACTGATCGTCAACAGTTCTCCAAATTTTTCCATCATTACTTACTTCGAGCACAAATGAAGATATGGAATGTGATTTATCCAAATCATCTATTGAGCCCTGTCTTACAACATATCTGTTTATAATATATGGTTTTTTGAAATCAAATTTTATCCATCTCTCACCCTCTTTAGAAGATATCCATCTATTATTTTCGTTGCATGAGCCATCGGCTGCAAGTTCTGCCTTGGTATCGCTTTTTGAGGTTGTAATTTTCAGATTGTCAAGCATAGTCAGATTAAAGCTAAGCTTGTTTGCCCTGTTGTAAAGATTAAAAAAATGATCTCCCCTGCAAATAACAATATTTCCGGGAGACAATTTATTTAGAAGCTCCTTCAATTGGATAATATTATCAGGACCCATCTCCCACGACTTACCCTGAGCAGAAAGGAACAAAGGCTTTTTGCCGTCAAAGGCAGCAATTTCGTCTTTCCAAAAACGGTGTATCACAGAAACATCTTCTGCATAGCAGGGTAAATTAGGAATAAATGCCAGCCGCTCATTAATTTCCACGCTCTTTAGTTTATCTCTTTTTTCCCAATCCTGCTGAGTGACTCCATACAAGTAGCGGCAGTTCTCACTATAAGCCTCCATCTGATTTCTATTTACTTCATCCCAAACAGTTATTACTCTCAGACCGCTTCTTTCAAGATAACGTTGAGTTAGTTTTGAATATGGCTCAAAATCCTTTTTATAGTCTGTATTCCAAACCCTGTTGTGCGAATCATAAATAAGAGCATATCCAAGTCCTGAGGGACCTGATGCAAAAAAGTCGTTATCTGTGGCTGTTTTATAATAGTAATTTAAAAGCCCCGGACCAAGATCTGCAAGAGCAGGGCTTACTGTCCAGTTAATTGGAATGTCGCCTCTTGATTGATTATCCCAAAGTCCGGAAAGAGCATGCTGACAATACTGGATATTATCACCATCGCTAAGAAATATTGCCAAATAAACTTTGTTCTCAAGCTTAGGCATTTTCGGTACAGATGGAATATTTATTTTGTGGTCCATTCCAGCATACACAGTGGCATTTTCATAAAAATCGGATGGCACAGTCGATATGCCATACTCCACACCCACTCCAATACCGGATCTTTCTTCAGCCCACCAACCGGTAATGATGCTTTCGCCGGCAGTCATATCTTTAAGAAATTTTCTAATCACGGTATTTTCAACACTTTTTCTTGGATCGAGCCACACCACTGCCGCTTTTGAGGCAACAGCCAAATCCCTTATATATCCCATTCTTGGATTAAGGCTGACAAGCAGTCGTTTTGAGCATTTGTCCCAATAGTTTTCATATAAATATTGATAAACCTCTGCCGGAGTTTTATATTTAAGATTTGAAATATCTGTCACTACGGGTAAATCTATGCCTGCTGCTTTTATAAGCTCCAATTGTTCATTTGTAACAGGCAGACAATCCTGAATGCCGGCAATAGTAGAGGCAAGGTTCTGGTAATGCTGCGATAATTCTGCTGAATAGAGCACCAAGCCTTTAATCTCATTCTTATATTTTTTTAAAAGCTCCAATCTGTCATTAAACTTAAACTCAGAGATATTTAAATTGAGCAGATCAGGCCATTTATATTTACCCTCCTGCGGAGTTTCAAAAAGAAATATTCTCGGTTTTTCTCTGTTTACTATTCCTTGCAAGGCACACCACATGATTTTCTCCGATGAACTCATTGTCTTTCCGGCAACGGATAAACCGTCGATTGTTCGAGCCGGCAGAGCAAAATGAGGGAAAGCCTGATTGATAGGCCATGATATGCCTCTTTTGGGATGAGAGCCGGTAAATTGCTCAGAAAATTTATTTTCCGATGTCTGAGCATTTGCACAATTAAATAATAAACAATTGGCAGAAATGGCTGCTAATAATGCGAGTGAATTTCTTAGACTAAGCATCAATAAAACTTTTTAAATTAACAATCCGAGGGATAAACCACACCTATTTGTTTTCTAATCTCATCAAGCACTTTAATGCAAATCAAGGAATTATTCAATGAATTAATTTTAGATTCGATAATTGAATGGTCATTGATAGATTTACCCTCTGCAAGGTATTTGTTTTTAATATCTATAAGATTTAAAAACTCCTCAACTTCATAAAAATATTGGTCATGAACCTCATTTTGAGTCAAAACAACCGGAATATTATCCTTTTTATTCAGTTCTGCTTTTGATATAATATTTATTCTGTCTAATTCTATCCTGCCCTTTTCCCCTTGGATCTCAGTAGGCAATGATGAATCGGCAATCTTTGAATAAACGATTTGAGCCATCATTCCGGGATATTCAAAAACCACACTGCCACAACCGTCAACACCGGTATGCAATTTGATACCTGATGCTTTTATCGAAACAGGTTCTCCAAAAAGAACTACCATTGGATAAACAGTATAGACGCCAATATCCATTAAAGCTCCATTTGACAATTCAGGTTTAAAAGCATTTAAAACTATACCCTCTTTCAATTTGTCATATCTTGAAGAATATTGGCAATAGCATGAAAAGTAGTTTCTTATTGTTCCTATATTGTTCATACTGTTAATGACAGCCTTAAAATTGGGTGTCAATGTAGGCTTCATTGCTTCCATTAGAACTACATTATTATTCTTAGCACATTCAACCATAGACTTCACCTCGCTATAATTTGAGGCTAAAGGCTTTTCACATAAAACATTCTTACCACAGTTCATAAACATCATACTGTATTTACAATGCAAAGAATTGGGAGAGGCAATATATACGGCATCGATCAAATCAGACTGAGCCATCTCCTCAATTGAAGAAAAAATATGTGGTATGCCATGACGTTGTGCAAACTGCTCAGCTTTTTCCTTTGTCCTTGAATAAACAGCAGTCAATTCGAACCGTTTATCCTCCTTTGCTCCCTTTATAACCCAATCGGAAATAAAATTAGTACCTATAATTCCAAATCTTATTTTTTGAATTTTATTGGTCATACTGATATATTTATTTGATAATTTTAAAACAACTAAGGCGATAAAATTAATAAATTTAAGCCTATGGATAGTGTTTTTGCAGCTCTTTTAAAAGGAGAAATAATAGTTAAGGTTATATTTGTACATTGTTTATTTTAATACTATTCAGCTATGTCAGAAAATGATTCAAAATTGAAACTTACCAAATCAAATGTAACCGGAATTATATCAGGAGTGGTTTTCTTTTTTATTGCCTTTTTTATTGTCACAAAGCTCACTTCAAAGAATATGACAAATGAGGAGTTTCTAAAGGAGATTCGCACCATGTCAAATAAAAACCCTCCTGTAATGCTTGATGATGTGACAAGGTTTGACAGTGTATCGATTATCGACAACAAAGGGCTGTGTTTCAACTATACTTTGGTAAGTCTATCAAAAGATGAGCTTGATTTTGAATCGATTTCAAAGAATATAGACCCCGCTGTAAAGAAAAACACGCTTGAAAAGGATGAAAACAAAGTGTACCGAGATAGAAAGATTCCTCTTACCTATAAATATTTTGACAAAAATGGAGTTTTGGTTCACACGATCTTTGTATCTGAAAAGGAGTATTAAAAAATTGTTTTCACAAGGTGTAACAGTATCGAATCAGAATATAAATTAATAATCCATATCATGAAGAAACTTCTTATTGCGGCATTATTGATGCTTCCTCTCTGCAGCTTATCTGCAAAAACAAAAAAAGCCATTTATATAATTGTCGATGGCATTCCGGCTGATGTTATTGAAAGAATAAACACTCCAAACATAGATGAAATAAGCTCGCTTGGGGGTTATTCAAAAATGCAGATGGGTGGCATAATTGGAGGATATTCTCAAACTCCAACGATTTCTGCTGTTTGCTATAATGCTCTTCTTACAGGCACATGGAGTAATAAGAACAATGTCTGGGACAATAGTATTACTGCTCCGAATTATAATTATCATACAATGTTTAGAATAGCGAAATCTCAGAAAAAGGATGTAAAAACTGCTGTTTATTCAACATGGCTTGACAATAGAACGAAACTTGTTGGTGTAAATATAAATGAAAACGGCAATTTCGATGTAGACAGATATTTTGACGGTTTAGAAAACGACAAGACAAATTATCCTAATGAGAAGGAAAATCTTCAGATTTTTAAAATTGATGAAGCTGTTACAGATAAGGCTGCGCAGGAAATAAGGGAATATGCACCTGATTTAACTTGGGTTTATCTTCAGTATAATGATGATGCGGGACATCTTTTTGGAAATGGTGAGAAGTTTGACAAAACCGTGGTGGATGCTGACAACCAAGTTGGCAGAATATGGGAAAGCGTCAAATATCGTCAGAAAAATTTTAATGAAGATTGGATGGTTGCAGTAGTTACCGATCATGGCAGAAAAGATGATGGATATGGTCATGGAGGACAGAGCGCAAGAGAAAGAACAGTTTGGTTGGCTACCAATGTTAAAGTAAACAGTTTCTTTAGCAATCAAGCCAGAGCTTCTGTTGATCTTGCTCCTTCTATGTGCCGTTGGATGGGTTTTGAAGTTCCTAAAAACATAAAATATGAATGGGATGGTGTTCCATTTATTGGCAAAGAGAGCATATTCAATTTGCAGGCAAAACAACAAAATGACGGCAGTGTAAAATTGTTTTGGGAAAACTTCAACCCTAAAGAAAATCTAACAGTTTATTACACTCTTACCAATAATTATAAAGAGGGTAAAGATGACGAATGGATTATTGCAGGAAAAGCAAAGGCAGGAGATAATAAATTTATTATAAATCAGGATATCGCTAAAAACGGATTCTTAAAAATTCATATAGAGGGTAAAAACTCTTCTGCAAATTGCTGGTGGAAAAAATAAAATGACTCAATTGGTTTTAAATAATTGAGTAAAACATAAAAAAGGGGAACATTAAAAAAAGTGTTCCCCTATTTTTGTTTTTTATATAATAAATTGTTTTGTCTCTTATCAATAGACTTTTTTATTGAAATGGTTTTTTGATTACTCGATAGTATTGCCATAATGTGGATTTACATAACGACCTTTTTCCTGAGTTACATCACCAAATTGAATTGCTTGAGTAGGACAACGGTTTATACAAGCTGTACACTGAACGCAATCGTTATCCCATACAGGAAAATTGTGTATCATTATAATATTTCCGGTAGGACATATCTTTTGACAAAAAGAACAGCTTGCACATTTATTCTCATCAACAAAAAATTTGGATTTTCCTATAACATGCTTCTTGAAATAAGGATATACTATGCGCGATTTAAGCCATTTCTTGGTGCCTGCCTCATAAAGGAACTTCCCTTTTGCTTCATCATTAATTGCAGCGACAATATCATCGATTCTTGATTTTGCAGCTTCGAGTTTTTTATTGGCAAGTTCTTCCGGATCGGTATTAAAACCTTTCATAAGGATATAATCATTTGGCATTTGAATTGAATAAATACCCTTAAGTTTTATATCTTTCTTTAAAAGAGCTGAGGAAAAAATCTCATCTGTCATACCACACTCGTCACCACATGTACAAACAGCATAAGCTTCATTCGTACCCTCGACATTTAGCATATTAAGGAATCTTAACATCATAACAGCGGGGCCCCATGAATGTACAGGAAAAACAAAAAACAATTTCTCATTCTCTTTTGCTTTAAACGTATGAGTTATCTCACCATGCTTCATTATCTCAACTATAGAACTTATCGGCTCGTTAAAAGCCTTTGAAAGTTCATTTGCCGCCCACCATGTGTTGCCTGTACCGGAAAAATAAAATATCATAATGTTTAGATTTAACTATAATCCTTACTGTCAATATAAGAATCAATCAAAAGAGATTGAGTATTTCTATTGACTGATTCAATATTAAAATTCGAAATTAATAGTTTTCTTTTTACATTATTACTTTTATTTTAATAAAATAAAAATGAGTAATAATTAATAATTAATCAATAACACCAAAATGTCTAAGAGCATTGTATATGCCATCTTCATCGACAGAATCTGTAACATAATCTGCTGCCTCTTTTACATTATCAGAAGCATTTCCCATCGCGACTCCGATTCCGGCTTTGGAAAGTATTGTAATATCGTTGCCGCCATCTCCGAAAGCCATGCTTTGAGAGATATCAAAGTTAAAATGATTAAGAATTTCCACCATACCTTCGCTTTTGCTGGTATTTGCTCTTACTATGTCAACAAAATCAGGATGCCAACGGGCTAATTCACAGCCGGGAATAACATTTTCTTTAAGCATCTCATCAAGCTCTCCTTTAAAATATCCCATCATCTGAAATGTTTCATTTTCAAAAACCGATGATTCCGGAAGAATTTGAGGTATTTGCACATTCAACTGCGAGGTAACATTTACAACATCCTGATTAAGATGTGTCAAAGACCAGTCAGCGGCATACATAAAAACAAGAGGATAGTTATAAGTCTTATTCCACTTAATAAGATTCTCTATATCCTGTTTTAGTATTGAACGTTTAGATTCAAAACTTTTGTCTGTAGTGAAACAATAAGCACCATTTAATGTGATATATCCATCAAATTCCAAATCTTTTATAGAATCAAGAAGATATTGAGGACGCCCTGAAGAAACAAATACTTTAACTCCCTTTTCTTTTAAAAGTTCGAGAGCTTTTAATGTAGATTGTGGCACTTTATGAGTATTAAAAGAGAGCAAAGTGCCATCAATATCGAAGAATATCGCTTTTATCATTTATAATATATGTTTATCTCATCATTTATTCAAACTAATATTTTAGAGTAAATAATGAGATTAATTATTTAAGTTAAATTAATCTTAATGATTTAAATTAGGAAGATATCCCGATTGAATGTTTGTCATACTTGACCATAAATTAAATCTGGCATGTTCATTCATCTGTTCAAGCATTTTAATAACATTTTTCATTTCAGGACGACTTGAAGATGTTTCATAAGGGCAAGCTTTTTTTTGCTTAATATATCCCTTAATCAATGATAATTCAATTAAGTCTGATTCCGGGACCAGACATAATGGACGAATAATTGTCATATCAAACTTATCCATCTTCAGTTTTGGAGGCATAGTTCCAAAGGCACCTTGAAAAGTCATGTTCATTAACAGTGTCTGAAGTATATCATCCTGATGATGTCCGAGAACAATCTTATTGCAATTGTATTTTTTGGCAATTTCAAAAAGAGTTTTTCTTCGAGTCCATGAACAGAGAAAGCAAGGAGATTTTCTATTATCGGTTGCCATGTCAAAAGAAGTTTCGAAATGAATAAATTCAATGTCATTTTTCAAACAATGATTTCTTAAATATTCCAGATCTGAGACATATCCAATATTTGTCATTGAAATATGAGCGGCAACAACTTGAAAAGAAGGCTTATGAATTTTTTTCCTTCTTCCTAATAAATCTATAAGTGCCAATGAATCTTTTCCTCCTGAAAGGCCAACCAACAACTTATCTCCATCCTCAATAAGAGAAAAATCTATCATAGCTTTTCTAATCTTTCTCTCTATTTTTCGAAGCAAAAGCTCCTCATCAGTAAATTTCGCCATTAAGAAATATTTATCAATATTTTATATAAACTCAACACACCTACCACAAAATTCAATTGCAGAAAAAATTAAATCCTGATATATTATATAATGTATATTACACAACCTTTATTTCTTGAAGACAAAGAAAATATGCAGCAGATTCTCTTTAGCCGGTTGTTTTATGAACAGCTATTGTTTTAGTAGAATAATTATTATGCAAAGATAATGCAAGCCGAACTCAATAAGCATTTGAAAGTGTATACTTTCATTATGCATTTGATGAGGCGAAGCTTATCTTATGCAAAGATAATGCAAGCCGAACTTAATATAAATATGAAAGCGAATGCTTTCAATATTTTATTGATGAGGCGAAGCTTATCTTATGCAAAGATAATGCAAGCCGAACTTAATATAAATATGAAAGCGAATGCTTTCAATATTTTATTGATGAGGCGAAGCTTATCTTCTGTAAAGATAATGCAAGCCGAACTCAATAAGCATTTGAAAGTGTATACTTTCATTATGCATTTGATGAGGCGAAGCTTATCTTCTGTAAAGATAATGCGATATTATTTGTCAAACAACAGCTTATAAACATTGATTAACAAAGCGGTAGATCAATAAAATAGAAAAATAAGGAAATAATTATTTCTAAAGCTGCTCTGCTTTTGCTGCATAGCGTTTTTTTAATTTATTAAAAAAACTGAGCTCTGTAATATATTCACCTTCCGAAGGATAACTTTTTTCCAACATTATTGATTGATTATATATTTCTTCAGCTTCCTCAGGATTGTTGTCAACAAATAAAGCTTTTGTGTAAAGAAGCCTTTTTTTATTTACCATACAATCCTTGGTAAGAGAGATAAAGCGCTTTAGATTCTTTGTTTCAAGAGAAGATATCTCTTCTTTGTCGCCATTATTTAAAAATAAAGAAAATAATCGTTCGCAATCTATCTCATTTTTTAAAATGCCCGGTAAATTTTTTAAATTCTTTGGTATATTATTAACATTCTCACAATATTTATCTAAATCAAAATCTTTATCAAAACTATATGAAAGGAATAATATGAACAGTTGGATTTCAAACGAAGAGGAATTATCATTGACAGATTTAACAGGGAAAAGAGATTCATCAATATCTCTAAATCTTTTACCATTGCTTAATTGAGCATTTATATCAATAATCTTAAAAAAATAGAGTCTCTCTGTTTTATTTTTTTTAAATAAAACAGAGTTATATCCATCATTTGTTACAGTAGAGTTGAAAGGAATAATGTTCAACAAAAAAAAGAAAAGAGAAAATACCATATTCAATGATATCAAAATAAACATAGGCTCAGAAAAACTCATGTTCCATAATAAGGTGATAGAAACTAAAAAGGAAATAAAATTCATAAAAACTCCGCCTAAATTGTAGACATGAAAAGGCACATTCTTGATATTATAGTCAATGGGAGGAGCCATAAGACATTGACCTCCTGTGCCGGGAATCTTCAAATATTTTAAATGAAACTTACCATCCTTTTTTATGATGCAATTTTTGAAAATTCTAAATGACACAAATTTATATCCTGTTAATAAACCTCCTATAAGATGGCCTGATTCATGAATTATTACTTGGAATATCCAACAAATAAAAGAAAAAACATAAATAAGCACTATTTTCATCAAAAAAGGGACAGAGCTTTCACTCTCAATCAAAGATATACCATTTCTATGTGAAAGCTTTCCAACTAATATACCCATTAGCAAAAAGAAACAAAAAGTTGCAATTGCCATTAATGGTATAATAAAATTCTTTTTAATTGTTTTTGATCTCATTGAGTTTTATTTTTTCCAAAAATAGCATTTCTTTTTTATTATATAATTTTATTTAAATATGTATCACATTTAATATTAAAATATTTAGTCTATTATTCTTTCATACATTTATATTTAGCTTTTAAATAATTGCATAAAATTTATACTTATAGAAGATCACTAAAAACAAATATCGGGCAATAAACAATATTGCCCGATATTTAGATTTAAGAAATACAAACTGTGGTTTAAGAGTTTATGAAAACAATTAAATGTTTAATATTTATCTGTAAAACTACTTTTAAATAAAGAAAAGATTTAAAGTGATTAATTATAGTTTCACAACACTTTATAAAAAATCGCTTCACAGCGTTTATATAGTTAGTTAAAAAAATTTCCACTTAAAAGACCATGATATAATTCTCAGAATTGATTTAAATTAAAAAATTTATTCAGGTACCAAGTAAAGTATTAAGTTCTTTAAAGAATAAGTTCTTTATAATTTTCTACCGTATTAAATTGAAGCATTTTATTATTAAATGATGCTTCAACTTAAATACGGAGAATTGTTACCTTTTAAAACCTTTTAATTCTACAATTGCTCAAACCTTAATCATCATCTTTTTATACTAACAAATATATCTTTGAGCTTTATTTATTATTATCATTATTATTCATAAAATTGTCATTATTGAATTATTATTGCTAAAATTGTATCAAATACTTGAAAACACAATTATGATAATGTCAAAAACGGTTATTTTTAGCAACAAATGGCATTACATTTTACTATTTGTAATTTGTAATATTTTTCAAAGTGCTTTTTCCATATCTACCAACAACTTTTATTCCATAGACTATATTTCCACCGATCAAGGTCTGTCTCATTCTGATGTACTGGATATTTTGCAGGATAACTTGGGTTATATATGGATAGGAACAAACTCCGGACTTGACAGATATGATGGAAATAAGATTATTCCATTTTATAATTCTTTGGATGCATATAATAATACCTTGCATAATAGAATTTATGCTATTTCCTATGATAATGACAGACATATTTGGCTTGCTACAATAAGTGGAATACAATGTTTTGACATCTATCAGCAACGATATATACCTGTAAATGTAAATGATGAGAATAATGCTGAGAATTATGAGAGTATAATTTATTATGACAATAGGTTATACACCATCAACAGCAATGGTGTTTTTTCAATATTCAGCATTCTTGGAGATGGAAAGTTAAAAAAAGAGTATGTTTCTCTTAATGCTCATTGCACCTGCCTTTATAAGGACCCAAAAGATATGATTTGGATTGGAACAAGAGATGGAATTTTCAAAATAGATAAAAATCAGCAGTTTATAAAGATAAAATCTCAACAGATTAAGAATGTTTCTTCAATAATTATTGACAAAAATTGGAGATTATGGATTTCTTCCAACAACAGTATCTTTTGTTATTCAAAAGTCATTAAAATTTCAGGAGAAGACAATGATGAATTGGAACAGGGTATGGAATATAATCTTCCGGGGAATAAAAGGGCTAATAAACTTGTACAGTCTTCAGATGGAACAATATGGGCATCTTCTACAAATGGATTATTTTTAATGTCTGATTATATAACTGAAAAGCAGTTTAAACCCATAACATCTGTAAACCCTTATATAAATTTAACATCTGATTATATATATAGTCTGTGCCCCGACAAGAACGGAAATCTTTTTATAGGAACGTTTTCAGGTGGATTGAATATTCTTCATCTATATAATTTCCCTTTTAATATTCTTCAGCAAAGAAAGCAAAATATTCCGGGTATTAAAGGAAAGATAGTAAGGGCAATTGCAGAATACAACCATCTAATTTATATAGGCACCAACGATGAAGGAATTACAGTATATGATAAAAGCAATGGAGAATATAAATATATCAATCATTCTAATAATAAAAATTTAAGGAGCGACAATATAAGAGCGCTTTATGTGGATAAAGAAAATAAGCTGTGGATTGGTCATACAGAAGGCATTGATATTATGGATTTAAAAAACGGTAGTTTCTATAACAAGACTAAAAGCGATGAACTTCCTGTTATAAGAACTTCTTTAATAATATCCGACAGGTTCGATAACATCTGGTGTGGGACAGTCAAGGGAGCCTGCAGAATAACTAAAAATGAGAATTCAAATTACAATACTTTATTTTTGTCTGATTATGATTCTCTTACATACAGACCTGCTGAAATAGTTTCTATTAATTCTGATAAGAGATATTCTGAACTTTTATATTCAACAGAGAACAAACTGATGAGAATATTGCTTGATAAAAATGGTGAAATAGACCGTGCTATTGAATACCGTTCAAAATTAAAACACTCTGCTCCTCTGTCATCTTTTTTTATAAGTTCAATAATTAGAGAAAATGACACGACAGCTTGGATTGGCACAATAGGCGGCAAATTTAATAAAATGATTTTTTCTCAAAATGATGATTATCATGCAATTCCTTATATAAATGACAAGTCTATAAGTTGGCGCGATGTTGAGGGAATGATACTCGATGATGATAAGAATATATGGATTGCCGGAGGTACTTTGGCTAAATATTCTATTACCTCTCATAAGATGTGGAGTTATAAGCTTAACCGTCCCGATGGTGGGCTGAGTTTTAAAATCGGAGCTCTTTGCAAGGGAAAATCCGGCACACTTTATTTTGGAGGCAACAATGGATTGGTTTATTTCAATCCGCGTCAAATAAAAGATAATCCTTATCCTGCCAAATCAAGGATTTCTGACATGACAATAAACAACAAGGAGTTAAGCTCTGAGCAAAGAGATGATTTCTTCAGAAAAAAAATTATTCTAAACTACAATGAAAACAATATAATTTTTTCTTTTTCCTCTTTGCATTACAATACTCATGACAAGTCTTTCTTTAGATATCGCCTTGAAGGCTATGAGTCGAATGATGTTATTACGGATCAAACAATGGTGGCTTATCCTAATCTTCCTCATGGAAAATATGAATTGAATCTGGAGGCTTCAAATAATGACGGCCTTTGGAGCGGAAATATTGAACGTCTCTCTATAATAATTCGACCTCCTTGGTGGCTTACAACAAATGCTAAAATCGGCTATGTTTTTGTCTCTTTGCTTTTGGCAATTATAGTTTTATATTATGCCTATAGAATGATTATTCTTAAGAACAAAATAAAACTTACTCTTTTACAGGAGGAACAAAAAGAGAAGATGCATCAAATGCAGCTTAACTTCTTTACAAATATTTCACATGAGTTCAGGACTCCTCTTACTCTAATGATAGGAGCTCTTGAACAACTTCAGGAAAATATTGGTTTGAAGAACAAGGAAAGCTATAATCTTCTTTCAAGAAACTCGCATCGTTTGCTTGGACTTATCAATGAATTGATGGATTTCAGAAAAGCTGAGTCAAAAGCCTTTAATCTGCATGTTTCAGAAAACAATATGACAGATTTTGTTTCAAAAATCGTTGCTGATTTCAAAATATTTGCCTCACAAAAGAATATTATATTTAATTATTCAAATCAAACGGGTCTGAACAACTGGTGCTGGTTTGACATAAATATTATGGAAAAAATTCTTCTTAATATTTTGAATAACGCTTTTAAATATTCCTCCACTGAAGGCTCGGTCATATCACTCGAAGTATTCTTCAAAAAGGATATTTTCTATCCACAATTCTCAAACAGCTATAAAATTGATAATGAATACAAGGCTGAGAAATATATTTTCTTTAGGATTTCAGATAATGGTCCGGGCATTTCCAGAGAATCGATAGAAACGGTTTTTGAGCGCTATTATCAAATTGAGGATTCTGCCCATGATCCGCACCTTGGATCAGGCGTCGGACTTGCTCTTGTCAAGAGCCTTGTTATAATACATAAAGGCTATCTCGAAGTTTACAGCGAAAGAGATAGGGGCACCGAATTCTTGATAGCTATTCCTTGCGGCGAAAATGATTTCACAAAGAATGAAAAATATCAGATTAAAGAGAAGGATTTATTTATAGAAAACAATGTATTACCACCCTTGATTGTTAATCAGCACAAGGATTCTTCTTTGCTTTCCATTGACACAACCAATAAAGAGTTTTCAAACAAATTGCTTATTGTGGATGACAATGATGAAATAAGGGAGATGTTGAGAAATTCTTTAAGGTATAATTATAATGTCTTGGAGGCTATTGACGGATTGGATGCATTGAATGTGATAAAAAATGACACTCCTGAGATTATTCTTTGTGATTTAATGATGCCAAACATGAATGGTATAGAACTGTGCCGGAAGATTAAATCCGAAACTGCCTATTCTCATATTCCCTTTATTCTTCTTACTGCAAAGGATGACGAAAACACACAACTCAGCAGTCTTGAAGTTGGCGCCGACGCCTTTCTTACAAAACCTGTCAGCATTAAAATGCTTAATACTGTTCTTTCCAATCTTGAGATTCAAAAAGAAAGACTTAAAAATAATATTTCTTCAAATTATATCAATAATGCATTGTTAAACAACGTTCATCAAAATGATAAAACCTTTTATAATAAATTAATCGAATGTATTGATTTAAATATAGGGAAGGAGGATTTCGATGTTAATTATATTTGCGATTATTTTTCAATGAGCAGAAGCAAACTTTATCAAAGAGTTAAGGAAGTCGCCTCTCTTCCTGTCAATGAACTTATTCGTCAGGTAAGACTCCACAAGGCGGCACGTCTGATGGCTGAGGAAAACTGTAATGTCTCTGAAGTGCTTTCAAAAATTGGCATGAAACATCAATCTTATTTTACCTCTTGTTTTAAAAAGGAATTTGGGGTTTCTCCAAGTGAATTTATCCGACAGATAAAGAATAGTCAAAAATAGATTTCTTAATGGTTATAAATTTTGATAAAACTTATATTTTTCAAATATCAACAATCTAAAAAAAATTCCTATAATTGATAGAACAGCAAATGAAATACTGATTATATCAATTATAGGAATTTTTAATAATCTGGTCTGGAATCACAAAAGACCCATTATTAAATGTAATAAAACCATTTTGTATAAATTAAAAAATAACAATCACCATCATTTTTTAATTATTGAATAAATTAAATTCTCTCCAAAACAGTTTCAACAAGTTTAACAATATAGGATGAATAATCAGAATTTGATTCTTTCACTACCCTATTTGCAATTATTGCACAAACAGTCATAGCTTTATGTCCCATAAGAAGAGATAGTCCTGCAAGAGCTGAGCTTTCCATCTCATAGTTTGTAACTTTATTGCCGATATATTCAAATTTTTCAATCTTATGATTCAATTCCGGCTTGGCAAGAGGAAGTCTTACCTCTCTTCCTTGAGGACCATAAAAGCCATTAGCCGAAATTGTAATACCTAAAATCATATCCGACTGAGCTATTCTGTCAACTAATTCAGGATTTGCTCTGACAACATAAGGAGCTGCAGCTTGTTTAGGATAGTCAACAAAATCTACAAATTTCTTTTCAAAATCAAGATTACAAACAGAATCCCTGTTTGCATAGAAATTTAAAACTCCGTCGAAGCCTATTGAAGTTTGAGAAACCACAAATGAACCCATAGGAATGTCAGTTTGAATACCTCCTGAGGTTCCGACTCTTACCAATTCAAGAGATGTAAGTTCCTTTTTGATCTCCCTGGTATTAAAATCAATATTAACAAGAGCATCAAGCTCAGTCAGAACAATATCAATATTATCCGTTCCAATGCCATGAGAAACTACAGAAAGCCTTTTTCCTTTATAGTAACCTGTTACAGTATGGAATTCACGGCTTGAGACATTTACTTCAATGTTATCAAAATATTTTGCTATCAAATCGACTCTTGCAGGATCGCCGACAAGAATAATTTTATTTGAAATTTGGTCCGGTTTCAAGTGAAGATGAAAAACCGAACCATCAGGATTTATTATCAACTCTGAAGGTGGAATCTTTCTCATAAAAATTATAATTATATTGTTAAAAATTAATCAGCTTGTTATAAAATAGAATCTTCCAAATTATAACAAGCTGAATTCAATATTCGTTTAAATAAATATGTTCTTATATGTCAATAAGAGGTATTTATAAAAAATATTTTTATTACTAATAATGACTTTTAAGTCTTTATTATTTAGCAGCAGTTGGTTCCTTACCTGAAATAGAATCTCTCATATCAGTATCTGCCTGAATATTCTTCAAACGGTAATAATCCATAATGCCAAGATTGCCTTGTCTGAAGGCTTCCGCGATAGCCTGAGGAATCTGTGTTTCAGCCTCAATCACATTTGCTCTTGCCTCCTGAGCTTTTGCAATCATCTCCTGTTCTCTTGCAATTGCCATGGCACGACGCTCTTCAGCTTTGGCCTGAGCAATATTTTTGTCGGCATTTGCCTGATCTATCTGAAGCTCTGCTCCGATATTCTTACCTATATCTATATCTGCAATATCAATTGACAAGATTTCAAAGGCAGTACCTGAGTCAAGACCCTTTTTCAATACAAGTTTTGAGATGGAATCAGGATTCTCCAAAACACTTTTATGATTATCTGAAGAGCCAATTGAAGAAACGATGCCCTCTCCGACACGAGCAAGGATAGTATCTTCTCCGGCACCTCCGACTAATTGACGAATATTGGCACGAACCGTAACCCTTGCTTTTGCAATCAGCTGAATACCGTCTTTTGCAACAGCAATAACGGGTGGTGTATCAATAACTTTTGGATTAACAGACATCTGTACAGCCTGAAAAACATCACGACCGGCAAGGTCAATTGCCGTAGCCTCTTTGAAAGACAAATTGATGTTTGCTTTTGATGCAGAAACCAAGGCGTGAACAACCTTTTCAATGTGTCCCCCGGCAAGAAAGTGAGCTTCAAGTTCATCCCTTGTTATTGTATTCAAACCAGCCTTGTGAGCTTCAATCATTGCCCTTACAATTACTTGCGGAGGGACATTTCTTATTCTCATAAGGACGAGTTGCAACAAGGAAATATTAACTCCTGAAACCTTTGCCGAGACCCATAATAAAACGGGAACAAAGTGAAAAAAAAGGAGCAAGAGTACGAGTATTACCCCTAAAAGAATTAATGATTCAACCATAAATTATATTTATTTGTTATTAGTTATTGTAAAATGAAAAATGAAAAGCACCTCTTTAAAAAATACTATTTCAAAAAATCAGGTATTAAGATCGTTATCTTTACTCTTAATAGAGATTTAATCCTTATGTTCCCTGACAACGACTGCAGTCTTAAAAACCTTTACTATCTCCACCTCTTTGTTAACTTCAATAAAGCCCTCTTCAGACTTTGCCTCAACGGTTTGATTGTTAACAAGCACAGTTCCCATTGGATTAATTATTGAGATAGCCTTACCGATATCTCCAACTTTAATATCTTTTTCAATTGCATTGGGTGAAACAGAGTCAATCTCTTTTTTTAATGCAACCTTATTGAGCATTTTGCTCTTTACAAACAAATAAAGTCCTAAAATCAAGAATATTATGCTTATCAATAAGGTAATATTTCCTGCTGTTGTGCCCAATTGTTCATAAGCAAACCATATTGCTCCACTTAAAAAGGCCAAGCCACCAATTCCGGCTATTCCAAAGCCCGGTATTAAGAAAACCTCTGCAATTATCAAACCTATACCAAATATTGAAAGGATTATTATAATTATTATATCTAATGTCATGTCTATTTTAATTATTAATGTGATTGAGTACTAATTAACAAAAAAAATATTAGATAAGCTAAAAAACACATTAATTATTAAAGATAAATAGTAAAAAGGTCATTTGCCGCATTAAAAAAAATAAAAAAAAGCCTTTTAACTATCGCACGATAATCAAAAGGCTAAAAATATTGTATTTGAAATTTTTATTTAAAGATTCATTAAACAAAAAAATCCATTCATTTATCCAAGGTCATTATTTCTTTTTCAAAAAATTTATTTCAGTATTTCTCGCCTGAACTTCTAGTTCAGGAACTTGCTCATCAAGATTAGATTTTCTCGATTCAAGTTGAAGAATCTTGGATTTTAAAGACTCTTTTTCCTTATTGTTTGATTTTGTCCATTTTAAACGAAGCTCTTCAAGCTCTTTGTTTGTATCTGTCAGTTGATTATTTGCACTAAAATATTTTTTGAACTGTTCTAATGCCTCTTTACTTTCAAAATCATCGTAATTATAATAGATGATTTTATCATTTATTACGAAAATAAACTCTCCTTTCTTATCATTTGCGGTATTCTCTGCCTGATAAATAGAATGAAGAAGACTGTCATAATTTGCATTCTCAGGCCATGTCTCAAATATCGATGAAATTTTTGCAAACCTTATTGATTGTTCCGGAGTCAACTCATTATAATATTCCTTTTCCTCAGGACCTGGTATAAAAAGATATATCACCACTTTATCCTCAGGCTGATATCTGTCAGAGGCAAACCAACCGACATTATTTTCCTCATCAATTGCATAAAGATAATCATTGAATGGAGAATTGAATGGCATTGAAAGTCTTTCAGGCGTAAAATATGTATCATTTGAAGAGTTAAACTTGGATACATATAAATCATATCCTCCCAATGTTGGATAACTATCTGAAGAATAATATATAGTCAGGCCATCTGTCAAAACAAATGGGAAATTTTCATTTGCGGCGCTGTTAATACCTTCAGGAAAAATCACCGGTTCACTCCATGAATCGCCATGGAGTTTTGTGGATTTAAAAAGGTCCATACCTGAATTGCCATTTTTCATTGCAAATACCCTTTGGTCTCCCCTTTGGCTCTCAAATCCTACTGCCAATTCTCCGGGATCTGCAACACCAAGCAGTTTATAATCTATCAATTTGCCAGTTTCCTGACTAAGCTTATAATATTGAAAAAACTTATTTTTATCTACAATAAGACTGTCAACAATTTGTACTTTTTCTATTCTGGAAATACCTCTTAATCCCATTTCGCATTGTTCGATTATTGTATCAACCACCAACGACTGCTCGGGATCTTTTTTCAAAAAGGTCTGATACTTTTCCAAATTTGTAACAGCCTTTTCAAACTCGTATTGTTTTTGATAAAGTTTTCCCAAATACAAATAAGCTCCCTGAATTCTTTTGTTTGCTGCAAACTTTAGATATTTCTCCGCCTCAGCATAATTGCCTGTTTCATATAGAGCCTCGCCATACCATTTGTTTACATCTGCCCTATTGGCATTTTTCTTTATCAAAACTGAAAAAGCATCCTTTGCCGCAGAATAATTTCCGGCTTTAATCATCTCTCTTGCCTCTTCAAGAGTCTGAGAGTAAACATTGTTTGACGTTCCAAGAGTAAACATCAAAGCACAAAAGGGAACGGCAAAATTCTTTATTATAGCTTTTCTTATCTGAAAGTCAGAGGCTGTTTCAAATTTCATTTTTATCTTCATTTTAAGTAACAGAGGTACCATTTTTATTATAAAACTAATATTAGCAAACATTATTTCTAAACATTAGTTTACTATAATAAACACAACAATGGTAAATCCTGACAAGTGACACAAAACTAATAATTTGTTTTTAATTAATTATTGACTAATGTTCATAAAAATGGCTTTGTTAATGATATAAGCCGATTTTGCTATAAGCTTTTAATATAAATTTCTCATTCAAACAATAAAATAATCTTCAATAGATGATTTTATTAAGACCTTATAGAATAAAAAGGCTGTCAATAATAAATGACAGCCTCTTTAAACAACTATAAAAACACTATTTGCTTTAATTTCTTAAATTATAGTTTTCAAACAATAATGATATTTATTTTTACTTCTTAACTCTTTGCTGAACTATAGCATCCATTACAGCAACAGAGGTAAGATTTACTATATCTCTTACCGAGCTTTCATTTCCTGTAAAATGAATCGGCTTGTTTAATCCCATCTGAATAGGACCTACCGACTCACAAACGTCAAGTTCCATAAGCATTTTATATGCCGTATTTGCAGAACTTAAATTAGGAAAAATCAATGTATTGACATCCTTGCCCTTTAAACGTGTAAATGGATATGTTTTATCTCTAAGATCTTTGTTTAATGCAAAATTAACCTGCATTTCTCCATCTATAGCCAATTCAGGAAATTTCTCCTGCATTATAGATACAGCTTGATGAACCTTTAATGGGCTTCCCTCTTTGTCTGCGCCAAAGCTTGAATAAGAAACCATAGCCATAACAGGATCATCTGCAAAGAAAGAAACAGCATCTTTAGCAAGAGTCGCAATATCCACCAAAGTATCAGTCGAAGGATGACGATTGATTAGAGTATCGGCAACATAGAAAGTACCTTTTTTGGTATTAAGAATGTGCATTGCGCCAAAATGATTGTAACCCTCACGAATACCAATTACATCCTTGGCAATCTTGCATGTTTCTGAATATTTGCTTTGTATTCCGGTAATAAAGGCATCAGCATCACCGGCTTCAACCATCATCATTCCGAAATAATTGGCATCATTCATTTTCTCAATGGCGTCGCTGAATGTATAACCCTCCCTGCATCGCTTTTGAGCCAAGATTGAGGCATATTTCTCGCGAAGAGTCAGTTGAGCCTCAGTTCTAAATGAAAGGATTTCCATGCCATCGAGATTTATATTCTCCTCTGAGGCAACCCTTCTTATTTGTTTTTCGTTACCTAAAAGTATTGGGAAGCAAATACCCTCTTCTCTTGCCTGAGAGGCAGCTTTAAGCATATTTACATGAGTGGCTTCAGCAAAAACGACTCTTTTTGGATCAGCCTTAGCCATATCATAGAAGCTGCGAATCATCTTATTGTCATAACCCATCAACTGATTAAGGCTGTCTTCATAGGCTTTCCAATCTGCTATATTCTTTCTTGCAACACCCGACTCCATTGCAGCCTTTGCAACAGCAGAAGAAACCTTTGTTATAAGGCGTGGGTCCATTGGTTTTGGAAGAATATATTCCGGCCCAAACTGAAGTTTCTGCATGCCATAGGCAGCATTAACAACATCAGGGACCGGCTGTTTTGCCAACTCAGCTATTGCATAAACGGCGGCAAGCTTCATTTCCTCATTAATGGCGGTTGCTCTTGTATCAAGCGCTCCTCTAAAAATATAAGGAAATCCCAATACATTATTTATCTGATTTGGATAATCAGAGCGACCTGTTGCAAAAATCAAATCAGGACGTGAAGCCTTTGCTTTTTCATAAGATATTTCAGGATTTGGATTTGCACATGCAAAAACAAGAGGATTATCATTCATCGAGCGAATCATATCCTGTGTCAAGACATCTGCCACAGAAACGCCCAAGAAAACATCAGCTCCTCTCATAGCATCCTCAAGAGTCTCAATATCGCGACGATCGGTTGCAAATTCAGCTTTTGCTGCCGGAAGATTCGGACGGTCACTTCTTATAACCCCTTTTGAATCTACCATTACAACGTTTTCCTTCTTAATACCCAATGCCATGTAAAGACGCGTACAAGAAGAACCTGCCGAACCCGCACCATTTACCACCAATTTACAATCTTCGATTTTCTTTCCTGCAATTTCCAATGCATTTAAAAGTCCTGCTCCTGATATAATTGCAGTTCCATGTTGGTCATCATGCATTACCGGTATATTTAACTCGGCTTTCAATCGTTGTTCTATCTCAAAACACTCGGGAGCTTTTATATCCTCAAGATTAATTCCTCCGAATGTTGGGGCAATTGCTTTCACTGCCTGAATAAATTTCTCAGGATCTTTTTCATCTACCTCAATATCAAAGACGTCAATACCGGCAAATATCTTAAATAGTAAGCCTTTTCCCTCCATAACAGGTTTTCCTGCTTCAGGTCCTATGTTTCCAAGACCCAAAACTGCAGTTCCGTTTGATATTACAGCCACAAGATTACCTTTTGCAGTGTAATCGTATGCCTTTTCTGTGTCTTTTTCTATCTCAAGACAAGGAACGGCAACTCCGGGAGTATATGCTAAAGACAAATCTCTTTGCGTGCTATATGGTTTGGTAGGAATAACTTCTATTTTTCCAGGCTTGCCCATGCTGTGATATTTCAAGGCAGCCTCATCTTTGGCTTGCTGTGATTCTTTCATTTGTATATTATTTAATTTTTTAACACTAAGGTACAAATGCTTCATTTGCATGTCCTTAATTGGGTAACTCTCGATTTATGAGTTATAGCGATTTTATATATATTAAATATTTAGTTTAGACCGACAGAATTAAAGTCTTATAGATTATTACACTCTGAACTTAAATATTGTTTTGAAAAATTACTTAATTTCTTAATGAGCTATTATTTAAATGAATAAGTTCTATTTATTTATCAACACTGTCAACCTGAAACGACTAATTTATTTTTGTTGGGCAATGTTAGTAATTATTTTGAATAAATCAGTCATAAAAAGCATATTTATATCAAATAATTAATTACCGCAGCTTAAATATTGATATTTTATACATAAAAATAAATTTTATTGTATATTTATTATATCTTCTTTTTTCTTCAAACCATTAATTCTTTACAAATGTATATACTACAAAATCAAAGAGGAAAACAAATCTATTGTCATCCTCTTTGAAATTAACTGAACATAAAATCATAAGATTATACTTTCTGAATATTAATATAAAAAAACATTACATTAAATAGACGGAGTATAAGGTCTGTCGGCAGGTTCTTTTCCAAACTCATTATTCGGAGTATTGCCCATATTAAAAATCAACTCACCTCCATTCATTATATCATCATACTTAATATATGTATATGGATATTCCTTTCCATTCAAAACAACGCTCTGAATATAAATATTATCTCCGCCGTTGTTGTTTGCTGTAATAACAAATGTTTTTCCTTCCTTAACCGGAATAGATGCTTTGTCCACCTTAGGCGTTCCAAAGACAAAAATACCGCTCATTGGGTTAACCTGATAAATTCCCAAAGCAGAAAGAATATACCATGCCGACATTTGTCCGCAGTCTTCATTTCCAATTATACCGTCAGGATTGGAAGTATAAAATTCAGACATCACCTGACTCACCTTTTCTGCTGTTTTCCATTGTTCACCTGCAAAAGGGTACAGATATAAAACATGATGTGATGGCTCATTGCCATGAACATATTGACCTATAAGTCCTGAAATATCAGGAGAAGCCTCCTCGCCGAGATTTCCCTCAATTAAAAATAAAGAATCCAATTTTTCGATAAACTTATCATCACCACCATAAAGAGATATCAGTTTTTCAGGATGCTGCGGTGCAAAGAATGAGTAATGATAACCGTTTCCTTCACAAAAATCGCCAACACCATGACGTGCCTTAATCGGATCATAAGGAGTGCGCCAAGTTCCATCCTCAAGTTTTGGACGAACCACATTCATCGACTTATCAAAATAATTGTCAAAAAGATCAGAACGCTTGTCAAAAGCCTGTGCTATACTGTCATTGCCCATTGCTTTGGCAACATGAGCAATACCCCAGTCGGCTACGGCATATTCCATAGCCTTGGAAGTAGCTTCTGCCTCTTTATCTGCGGGAATATAGCCTTTCTCTTTCAAATATTTAATTCCAGGATACCTGTCATTATTTGCAGAGCTAACCATGTAATCAAGTGCCTTTTTAGCATCAAATCCTCTAAAACCTTTCAAATAGGCATCAGAAATAACCTCAATGGAACTGTAGCCCGGCATACAATGCGTTTCACCTCCTGTTAAAGGCCAAATAGGAAGATACCCCTGTTGGTCATACATGCTAAGCATCGAGTTGACAATATCATCAACTTTATCAGTTTGGGTGATTGTAAACAACGGATTCAAAGCTCTGTAAGTATCCCACAAAGAAAGAGTGGAATAATTTTTTCCTTGTGTTTTGTAAACTTTATCATCATGGCCTCTATATTCTCCATTAACATCGCAATACAATGTTGGAGCTATTGCCGTGTGATACATGGCAGTATAAAACACCTTTTTGAAGTTCTCATCGTTGCTTTCAACTTTTATTCTTGAAAGTTCTGACTCCCAGGCATCCCTATTTAAAGACACATAATTATTAAAATCCCAGCCTTTTGTTTCTGCTTCAAGATTAAGCATTGCATTCTCGCAGCTAACACTTGAAATTGCAACATGCAGTTGAACCTCTTTTATATTATCCTTAAATGTCATAACACCTTTTATCAATCCTGAAATAGAATCCTTGTCAACAGGCTTATCCTTGTCAAAAAGATTTAATTCTTTTATTGGGGCATCAGACTTTAACACAAAAAATGTTTTGTGACGCGGTGACCAACCTCTTGATTCCCTGAATCCTTTTAATGTAAACTCATCGACCTTCTCAATAAAAGTATTTGTTGCCCTGTCTCCCATCCCATCCGTCACATTAACAAGAATTCTTGGAGTCTGATTATTGTTTGGAAATTCATATTTGTGTATTCCTACATGAGGTGTTGTGGTTAATGAGACTTTAACTCCATTTTCCAGCTCAACTTTATAAAGAGATGGGTCAACATATTCCTTTTCATGATAATATTTCGAGGCAAAGCTGCCTTCAAAATCATCCCAATTGCCTCTTTTAATATTTATGTCACCCATATATGGCATTATCTGTATGTCTCCAAGATCCATGCAACCGGTTCCACTCAAATGTGTATGAGAAAAGCCGACAACAAGTGAATCCGAATAATGATATCCCGAGCACCAATCCCAGCCTTTGTCATAATTGTTCGGTCCAAGCTGAACATTTCCAAAAGGCATATTTGTTCCTACAAATACATGCCCATGAAATCCGGATCCTATATATGGATCTACATAAGAAAGAAGTTCCCCTTTATCTTTCATTGGTGGTTCCTGAGAGCAGGCTCCAAAAAATACGAGAACTCCAAAAAGCAAAATCTTTTGCATATTGTGTATTAAATTTAATAATTAGTTGCATTTCTTTATGTAAAATTAGATTATTAAACAATGTAAAAAACAAATATCTTTCCAAATAATATTTCGGATATCATTTTGATAGAAATGGACACATAAACCCATATCTCATCTTCCATTACAATGAACTGTATATTTTTAATCTTTTCAATTCCAAATATTTTTTTGAGCAACAATAAAAAAGAGCGAACTTTCAAAAGCTCGCCCCTTTCAAATAAGAAATACTATTTATATAATAATTGTCAATAGTAAAAGCCAATGAGAGTCTTTCTAAGACAACTTAATATTTAAACATCTTAATATTGTGTATTTTGTGGATCAAAATTTGTCCAACTATTCATCCAATCATCATTTTCACCATTAAAAGCTCCAACATAAGTCACTTTATCGAAACCGGCATTAAGCATAGAATCTGTAAATTTAGCCGCATTAAGAAGAGGACTGCCAACAGTAGGTCCATAGTTGGAACCGGAAATTAAAGAATTAGGCTGTTTTAATTTCAAATCGCTGATATTTTCAAAATAAGAATTACCTTGATTTTCAAAATAGCTATGAGAAAAAGAGATTTTGCTTTCATCAACATTTTTGCCTGCATCATTTGAGAAGATATCTTTCCAGGTTTTGTTTACATCAGAGCCGATAATATCCATGTCGGCAAAATATAGATTATTTAATTTAAGCAACTCTTGGGAAGCCCAATCCTGTGTAGAAGAGCCTTTGTCGTTTTCTATTATTATTCCAACAGGATAACCCATTGCTACAGAATTAAAGCAATTTAAACGAGAATTTCTTCTTATCTGCATTGCAGCTTGAAAAGTACCGGTTTTTGCTCCACCGTTATAATCTCCTCCGTCAATAAAGGAGCTGTTATTTTGAAAATCATCCCTCTGACCTTTAGGGCCTACAAGAGTAACATTACTGAACACACAACTTGTAAAAGGAGATTCTGTTCCGGCTGTAGAATTATTATCTGATTCAAAGCCATTAGATAATGAAGTATCCGCACTTTTTGGATTTCTAACCCCTAACGCATATTGCACTTTTCCACTGTAACCATTATCTGTATCAAAATCATCGTCCCAGCCATGGTATGCTACTAAATATTTACAATTAACCGAACCTCCGAACCATTCGAAAGAATCATCATTAGAATAAGAAACCTGAACATGGTCAACTTGTGTACCGCTGCCTACAGAGCCGAAAGTAACGCCATTAATTTCCTGATCAACATTAAAAATAGAACCTGCAAACTCAACTCTGACATAACTTAATATACCTGAATTATCATCTTCTTTTGCTGCTCCATTTACTGCTCCATGCTCTGTTCTTGGGCCACCCTCAATAATCTGTTTTACTTTATTATTTACTCCGTTGCCACAAATTATCAAACCACCCCAGTCTCCAGGTTTTCTGCTGCCTGCAGGCTGATTAGATGTAAAAACAATCGGATTGTTTTTTGTTCCCTTTGCAAATAATTGTCCTCCGGGTTCAACAATCAGCGATGATTTTAAATTTTTATCACCTTTTATCACAGTACCCGGTTCTATTGTTAGTTTAGCGCCTTTTGTCACATAACACCATCCTTTTAAAATGTATGTTCCTTTAGGTAATGTATACTCACCATTTATTTCATATTCTTGATCTCCATTTCCAATTTCATTTTCATTGTAAATAAACGGAAGTTCAGATTTATTGTCGTCCCCATCATCTGGCTTATTATCATCATTGTCCGAACAAGAAGTTAAAGGTAAGAGAGCGGCTAAAGAAATAGCGCAAAAAACTTTTTCTAAATTTTTCATTTTGTCTAATTAATTTGTTTGTTTAAAAATTCATTGAGAAGTTAATATTTAAGCTTCTACCCGGTTTATATGATTTTGTCGTTTGCGATCTTTTATTTAAGTTGCCTTGTGCATCGATAAATTCAGGAAACTGTTTGTACACCAATGCCTCAGATAAAATATCATTAATGGAAGCTGATATCTCAAACCTGTTGTTTATTTTTTTTCTAAATGTAAAATCGAGTGAATTTCTTGGCATTTCATATGAATCAGGAATATTATTATTTATACTTCCTCCATCACTCGTATCCACTCTACCAACACCTATGATTCTTTTCCCGATTCTGTTATATAGTATTCCACAATCGATTGCATAACGTTCATGTCTGTAAAACAAACCAGCATTAATAAGGTAAGGAGACTGCCCCTGCATAGGTCTTTTCTTTTCAAGACTATTTTTGTCAAACTCCACCTTGCTGTTGATTAATGCTCCGTTAAAATTTAAGCTAAAGTTGTTAAGACCTATGAAATCAAGCCTCTTTCTTATCTCTAATTCGAGTCCGTAATTTTTTGCTCTGTTGGCATTTTCAAAAGTATAGGTATAGCTTCCTCCGGCATCGATGTATGTCCATTCAATCGGATTCTTAAAATTTTTATAGAACAAGGACAGTGAAATTATCTCGCTGTTGGAAGGATAATATTCGTAAGCAAGATTTACATTTTGAATAAAAGCTGTTTTAAGATTCGGATTGCCCTTTACATCACTGAACAAATCAAAATCATAATAAACCGAATTTGAAACCTCTCTAAATTCCGGTCTATTTACAGATTGACCGTAAGCTCCTCTTAATTGATGTTGATCATTTATTCTATATGCCACATTTGCGGATGGAAATAATTTTGAATCTATATAATCTTTTTCCTTTGTTTTATAATCATTGATTGTGGTGTAACTTATCAGATTTTTTATGTTATATTCATATCTTGCTCCCAATGACACATCAAATTTATTTATCGGTATTGCCAATTCTGCATATCCCGATGCAAGCAGATTGCTTCCTGAATAACTATTTCTATTATCAGTATCCTCATATATATACAGCTTGTCACTTGAATAGTTATCACCTATAAGAATATCATTTATTACATCTCCGTAATTAAATCCGAGAGGAAGATTTTTTGAATTCCATCTATAATTAAAGGAACGGGTATCATAATTTCTATTTCTATATTCTGTATAGGCTCCTGTTTTTAATTTTCCTGAAATAAAACTTGTTTTTATATCATGCTTATAATTTAGATTTCCGGATACTATATTTTCTTTAAGAAAAGAAAACTCCCTTTCTATCTCATTTTGATCAATATAAAGTTTACCATAATTATCATCTCCGACAAAACCATTCTCTTCTCTATTTATAATCCTTCTGTCAGGCTGATTTTTGTTTGAATATGAATAGCCTAAACTATAATCCAATTTAGATTTTTCTCTTGTATGAGTTCCTGTTAATTGACCACTATATGTGGTACGGCTCATATAATAATACTCATTCTTTTCCTGCTGATAAAACCCTGAAAGATTTTGAAATCCACTTCTTTCTGTATATCTATTTGTGGCAAGTTGATTTACAATATTTTTAAATTCATATACATCTCCTTTATGAGGAATGAATGTAAAATTCGCCATTCCACCAAGTCTTACATTTTGATCATAACGATTATCATTATAACTATATAGATATTCCGGCTCATCATTATTAATATTGTATATACCATACCTTGCATTCTTCATATCAGAATAGGTCTTCGAGCTATTTGTATAATTCAAAGAGAGTAACGTTGAAGCTTTAGCGCCCCCCTCCCATTCTTTCTTTCTATTTAAAGAAGAACTTATTTTTAAATCTCCAATAGGAGTAAACTTTTTTATTTTCCAATCATTATTAAAACCATTTTGTGTCAATGAAGTAACCTGAGAGCTGTTGTCATTGTCTAATCTTTCTTTGTAGCTCAATGATTTGTTTCTATACCCATTATCATAGCCTAAAAAATCGGTTGAAGAGCCATTACTTTTAAATGAATTGTTAAAGTGAGTTTGATCATTGAATGCTGTTCCCACTGTAATTGAAAAATCATTCTTATCAGGCACTTCTTTAGTTTGTATTTGAATAAAGCCACCTGAAAAATCAGCTGGCAACTCAGGTGATTGAGATTTAACTATCATCATGTTATCAAGCTGAGAAGAGGGTATGATATCAAAAGAAAACGCCCGTGAATCTGCCTCGGAACTTGGTACAGCACTATTGTTAATCCAGACATTATTATATCTTTGCGACAATCCCCTGACCATTACAAATTTATTATCTATCAAAGAGATTCCCGGAAGCCTTTTCATTACACCGGAAGCATCAGAATCCTGAGTCTTTTTAATTTGTTGAGCTGAAATACCCGTTTGTACAACAGAGGCATTTTTAACAGTGCTAAGCAAAGCTACATCTGTGTTTTGTTTCATAAGAGCTATTACCACCAAACTTTGGAGACTGCGGCTCTCTTCAACCATTTCTATATTTACAACACTCTTTTTATCTTCCTTTACATCTAAATCCAATAATACATCTTTGTAGGATATGTATTTTATTAACAATTTATATTTTCTAGGCGCTAAATTTGGTAGTTCAAACACCCCGTCCAAATCACTTACTACCCCTATATTGGTATTTAAAATCTGTATTGTGGCTCCGGTTATTGGTTCTTTATATTTATTGTCATTAATTACACCTGCTATTGAGCCACACTTAGACACTTTATCACTTTTAATTCGGTGCTCTTCAGTAGAAGAGATTCCATTATCCTGACTAAAAGAATTAAACGCAGATAGAGAGATTAGGAATGCTAATAATAATTTACTACAAGTTTGCATTTATACTTACTTTTGTTACAATGCAAATTTGAGCTTCTAAGATTTCATTGGTAATACGGAAATATCTCAATTTATTTAAATATATGTTTAATAAATATTACAGATATATAATATTCTTAATTCTATACATACCTATAAAATTTATAATATTGTATATATAAACTAATATATATTATTGGATTCATTAATATTATATTGACTAATTCTTCAGTTTATTTTTAGAAAGCGACTATCAGTTTAATGATTTAAATGTTTTATATTTATATATTGTGTTTTAATTGGGTGTATATTTAATTTCACAATAAAGATTTATTTTTAAACATAGTTATTTACCAACATTTTATTGACCAATAAATAACAAACAAGATGAAAGAGGTTAAGATTTTTTATCAAGAAAGATGTCCTTTCTGCAAAAAGGCATTTAAATTTATTGAAGAGCTTCAACAGGAATATCCTGAGTTTGCAGATATAAAATTTGAAACAATAGAGGAAACCAAAGAGCCGGAACTTGCTGACAAGTATGACTATTATTATGTGCCCACTTTTTATATTGATGGAAAGAAAGTGCATGAAGGCGGCATCTATAAACCGGAAGTTGAAAAGCTGTTAAGGGAGGTCATTAAATAATATCTCTTTTTCTTGTGAAAGAGGTTTGTAAAGATGGCACGTTACATATAACTATAAAAAAGAAAGATGGATATCAAAGAGAATTTTTATTTCTCTGATACCCACCTTTATTTTATTATTCAATTCAATCGATCAAAGTCAAGGCTGAAGATTTATGAACAGCCACATGTTCCGACTTATCACTCTTTATTGCATATTGAGGATCGTCGGGAGTTGCATGATGAGTATATCCTTTATAATCAAAATCAGAGGTATGAATTCCAATAATAGTGCCCGACACGATGCCTGCTTCAGAATTCCATCTGACTTTATCACCAATATTAAACTTCTTTTCCATAAAAGCCATATTATTTATGTTTCAAAAACGAAATATACTTGTCTATATAAAATTGTTTATCCTTTGATTTATATTGCTGAATATATCTTGGATGCTCAAGCACAGAAATTTTATCAAAAAGTTTTGCCTTTTTATTTAGCTTATTGATAAAACCGGCATTTTTCTTTCCAAGAATAAATATTTCTGAGGTATCTATGCCAATGCCAATATGATTTTTCAGTGATTCAATCATAAAATCCTCTGTCATTTCAAAAAGAAGAGGATCGTCATAATAATTTGCATTGAGCATATTTCCATTTCCATCATCCCTTACTATTGCAAGAGGAAAGGGAGAATTAATATAAACTTGTGAGTAGAACTCTTCCACTCCTCCAAATTCCTTAATCATGTCATATATAAATACAGAAGAAACTTCATGTGTATAAGCAGAATTCATTTTGATTCCACATTCACTCTCAAGTCTTTTTGTATCGGTAAAAGGCACTCCTGTAACTCCCGCGCCATGTCTGCCGGGATTAATTCCGACAAGAAACTTTCTTTTATTGCTGTCGTTATAAAATTTATGGTAAAACTCACTCATTACTTTAAGAGTCTCAGGATTATCCATAAATGGATTGACAACATAAAAACCCTTTGGAAGCTTACCATTATATTTCAAATCGATATTAAACTCAATTATTTTTTCTGCTAATGTTTTCGGCATTTAGATATTACTCCTTTATATTAAAAAATTTATATTGTCGGCTGATCTTATTATTTATATAATAACAAAAAAAGGTTTTTGTTTAATTCATATAAAAAAGTCCTTTCATTTGTATATTATTTATTTTTCTAACCGTTACCTCTAAGGTACAAATGCGCCATTTATATACCTTTTGTGGGGTATCTCTTCTTTAGGTGAGTTATGGCGATTTCATATATCTTTAGGTATTATTTCCCATTTTTTTTGCAAACACTTTCAATCCATTCAAAAAGTTCCCTAAGATCATAATCACCGCTATGAGGCACATTCCAAGGCATCTCTAAATTCACATTAATTCCTGAATTTTTCAATTTAGTAGCAAGTATTACCGAAATAGCCAAACTTGTATCTTTATCAAGAGTACCATGTCTTATTCTCCAATACTTGGCACATGTTGACTGTGGATCTCCGATATAATAGATTGGATTCATCATTTTAATAGTAAGCTCAGGAGCCATAAAACTTTCTACTGTTGAATGTTCAAAAGAATATTTTGTAAAATGACAGGCATCAATAGAATCATTTCCAAAGAGTTGATTTTCACCCGTAGATAAATCAAGAGCATCAAAAGCAGGCGGAGTCTTCATTCGCTTCATATATCTGACATAACCGGCAAAATCTATCTTTTCAACAATATTTCCCCCTTTATTAAGAGTTATCCATTCATATTTAGATAAATCCTCCCCAAGATTTAAAACATCCTGAGCTGAAGCAATAATATAAGAACCAACCCAGATTTTAAAATTACCATTACCATTATCATAAAGTGTCAACAGTTGGTTTTGATTATTTCTAAGTTTTAAACTATTTACATAAGCAGGGAACAACATTTTCAATTGATCAGACACCTCTATCTGTGATTGGGTTAATGTGTCAAGAGTTTCAGTCCTTTTTTGATGAAAATCTATTTGCCCCATCGAGCCCATTTTCATGTAAGTATTAACCCCATTAAACTGCCATTCATATGCAGCATCAGCATGATCAAGGTTGGTTATAGGACAGTAAGCCGAAACTGCATAAATATCATCAGTGGCTTCTGCAGCTCCCAAAGATTTTAAATAAGGTTCATAATCGGGACTATTGCCGGTTGCACCAAGTAAGGCAGACATTGCACCCCCCGCACTCGTTCCATTTGAAATAATCTTCCGGGAATTTCCCGGAATTATTGAATCATTAAATTTAAGATATCTCACTGCGGCTTTCAAATCGACTATATCGGCAGGAGCTTTCCCTGTGTAAACGCCAAAACTATTATTATTTGTTCTTCCCCTTGCTCCCGGTGAAGCTACCACATATCCTTTCGACAAAGCCATTTTCGTTGCTTTGGTTCTGTCTCCGGGTCCTCTTTGCTGACTATCCTGAGTTAAAGAGATTGGTTTGGCAGGCATATATCCTCCAACATTATTTGGGAAAAATATTGGGGCACTCTCTTTATCATAATTTTTAATAGACTTGTCTTGAAAATACTCTTCAGGAATATAAATATTCATGCACTGATAAACTGTATCTATCGGTTTTTTTACATAAACAATATTTTCAAAAGCTCTTACCTTATATTCTTTACCTTCAAATTCAAAAGTTTTAATTTCATAATTTTGAGAGTTGAAACTTAAATCTTTTTTCATTTCTTTTTTACATCCGGAGAATATGACAAAAGCTAACAATATCAAAAGTTGAGAGCTGTTTATTGTTTTCATACAATTATAGATTTTTTATTTAATCCACATATATTTCTTTCAAAGGAAAAGATGTTTTCTATTAAAAATAAACCACTAATTACAATAATTTGTTCTCTTTTTTCTTTAAGCCTCAATCCCGGTAAAAAGTTTAAGCAAATAACCTATTAAGAAGCTCACTCCTGCCACCGAAAAACTTAACACACCCATTTCAAGAAAACGAGATTTAAAACTTTCACTTTTTGCAACAGCGTAATAATAATTGAATATAGCAATTATTATCAATGCCATAACAAGCATCAATGCAAGGGCAAAAAGGACATTGCTGAAAATGATAAATGGCGCCACAAGGCATGTAACAGTAATCAAATAAGCAATTCCGGTATATACAGCAGCCTTTACGGGATATTTGGTTTTGTTATCATCCGATTTTGTTGACAAATATTCGGAAGAAGCCATAGAAAGGGCGGCAGCAATGCCTGTAATGCTGCCTGTAAGGGCTATCAATTTAGAGTCGTTAAGTGCAAGAGTAAAACCTGCCAGTGCTCCTGTAAATTCAACCAATGCATCGTTAAGCCCCAAAACGACAGAACCCATATAAGCCAATCTCTCCTCATTTATCATATTGATAAGCATTTGCTCATGAGCCTCTTCATCTTCTGCTATCTTTTTTATCTCAGGAAATGCGTTGTAAGATTCATAATTATTCTTACCGTTTATCTCGTTATTTTCCATTTGCTTAACGGCAAATGTAAGTCCAAACAAACGTGCTATAATATAGTTGAACCAAACCTTAATCATATCTGCTTTTACATCCTTATTTGTATAAGTCTTGAAAAGCTCATAATGTGACATCTCGTCTTTTGCAATTTGCACAAGAATTTTTTTGTTTGAATCAATCTTTTCCACATTTGCCAAACGTCTGTAAACCTCACTTTCAGTTATTTCATTTTTTTGAAAACTTAAAAATTCCTTTTCTATTTTCTCGTTGATTTTCATTTGTATATTATTTATTTTTCTAACCGTTACCTCTAAGGTACAAATGCGCCATTTATATACCTTTTGTAAGGTATCTCATTTTTAGGTGAGTTATGGCGATTTCATTTGTATATTATTTATTTTTCTAACCGTTACCTCTAAGGTACAAATGCGCCATTTATATACCTTTTGTAAGGTATCTCATTTTTAGGTGAGTTATGGCGATTTCATTTGTGAATTATTTTATTTTTTAAAAATATAAAACAGCCTCTTAAACTGTCATTCTCGTCCATTCCTTTTTTGTGATGGAAAAGCATTCTAAATCCATTATTTTGCCATCATATCTTTGCTCACACTCTCTTAAAACGCCGTCTCTCTTAAACCCGGATTTTAGGATTACCTTTTTAGAACGCAAATTTTCAGTATAGCAACTGCAGGAAACAATATCTACTTTCAATTTATTAAAAGCAAAAGATAAAACAGCTTTTGAAGCCTCACTCATAATGCCCATTCCCCAGAAGTCTTCTGAAAGAGCGTAGCCAAGCATCAAAGCATTAGGATTGTTTCTAAGCGGGTCATCCATAAATCCGACTGTTCCGATCAGCTTATTCTTTTCCTTAAGTATTATTCCAAATATATTAGGTTTATCCAAAAAAATATCTTTCATTATTATCTTGGTTTCCGCCAAATCTTTATGAGGTTCCCAGCCTGCATTAATTCCCACATTAGGATTATGGGCATAATCAAAAATATCTTCTGCATCCGACTCTATGATATTTCTAAGTATAAGTCTTTTAGTCTCAACAATATTCATCCTTTTAATATTTTGGTTAAGGATATGTGATGATTTAATTGAAAAATATTCTCTTGAACACAATGTTTTTTAAATCATTTTTAAAATTACACATATTTATCTTTTCGGAGCATAAAAATCAAGGTTTTAAATATTTAAGAATTGGCAATATAAATACAGATATTGAGATAGGATGATAAAAAATATCCAATATTTAATTGTTAAAATGCACATTAACAATCAAATGACTATTAATAGATTTTCTGCATTTTTAGATATTAAAAAACACGTCATTTCACAATATTGACATTAAAGTATTAAAACCTCAATTTCCAAAAGTGTAACGCACTATACTTCAAACTGTTAATAATCACCGGAAAGATATTTTTTGCAAATTTGAAATTTTCATCAATCATTTTTAAATTTTCATTGGTGATTTAAAAATTTTGAACTTCGATTTTTCTAAAATACTGTAGTATTTTAAAATTATCTTTGTTAAAAAATCAAGTTTACATAATTGATATTGCAAAAAGGAGAATGTTTTTTTCAAAAAGTCGGCTGACAGTAATTGTTAAATGGAAAGAAAAACGTGTTAATAATATAAATAAGCATAAATATATCAATAATTACAACAAATAAAAAAAACAATCAGATAAGTCTATTTATCAATGTATTACATCTTCAAACAAAAATACGTTATAATTCAAATAAAACAAATTTTTTAAATAACAAATTTAAGGTGTCACTTAAATTTTCAGCATAATATTTTAGAATATTGAAGATCAAAGTAAAATACATTATTATACATAAACTAATACTCATACTTCATAAATATTTCTTTGACAGTCATTTTTTATTATAGATTATATATAAATATTACAAACTTAAAGGCCTAATATAGAACATGTTTTGATATTTTTGAAAAATTTAATTGTTTAATAATAAAAAAATCGGCAAAAACTCTTGACTCGTCCCTTAGGGCATAGTCTACATTTGCATTATAAACTAATGCGCATACAGTTTATGAGTACAAAAATTAAGTTTAAAATCGGAGAATTTTCAAAGCTTTGCCGGGTTACGGTTAAGACACTTCGTCATTACGAGGAAATTGGGTTGCTTATACCATTTGAGACGGATCAATGGACAGGATACCGCTTTTATGACATCTCCCAACTTCACAAAATGAACAGGATTGTTTACCTTAAACACCTTGGATTTTCACTTGAAGAGATTTCTGAAATGTTTGATCAAGGATTTGAAGTACCAACCAAAGAGATGATTAACAAAAAGAGTAAGGAATGTCAACAAAATATCCAAGACCTTATTGCACGACAAAGGGAACTTGACAAACTTGAGATATTGCTCCAAAAACAAGAAAAGATTATGGAAAAAGTATTTGAAAAGTCTTTGCCTTCAAGAGTTTTTGCCACACATCGCCGCAAAATCAATTCCTATCACGAGCTGTTTGATCTTTGTCCAAACGTGATTGGTCCCGAAATGCTTCGTTTGGGCTGTGAATGTCCTGAGCCTCAATACTGCTTCACAGTTGAGCATCAGGAAGAATATGGGAAAAACATTGATATCGAATATTTTGAAGCTGTGGCTGAAGCAAAAGAAGATTCCGAGTTGATAAAGTTTAAGGCTCTCCCTGAGGTTCCCCTTGCCTTATGCATAAATCATTATGGGCCCTATGAAAAGATGCCTGAGACATTTGCTCAACTCTACGCCTATGCCGAAGCTCATGGATATCAGCCAACAGAGCTTGCCCGTTTCAACTATATAGATGGAATTTGGAATAAGGAATCGGTCAATGAATGGCTTACAGAGATTCAACTGCCGGTAAAAAAATAGTTTTATCAAATAAATGAATAATCCCAAAAGAGTCGTTGGGGGAAGATTAATGAATATTTGTATTAAACAAACAAGTAGTGATTACTATTGGTTAATATATCATCATTAGTTACTATGATACTCGTTTTTAACTACTTTCCTTTTAGCCTTATTAGCGACAATAATCGTTGATAAGGCTTGTTGACTTAATGAAACTGTGTGGTTAAAGCCAATCAGATGGTAACATTGTTCGGAAGAGATTATAAAACTATAAGGAAACATGTTAATGATGTAATAGAGGAAGAATTATCCGATACAGTGGTTGTCGCAAAATTTGTACATGGCACTAAGCATTGAGCTATAGAAGGAAAAGAGCAGAAAGCTGATTAGTGAAACAAAAAATGGAGTAAAAATAAAAACGATAAATCAATGTCGACAGAGAGGTTTAAAAATAAATACCGTATTGCATCTGCTCGTGCTTCGTGGCACAGGTATGATGGTGGAATATATTTTGTTACGATTTGCACACAGGACAAGAAATATTATTTTGGCGAGGTGTTAAATGGAAAAATGAATTTGTCTAAAATAGGTATTATCGCAGATATTTTATGGCACGAAATTAAAAACCATGCTCCAAATATCGAATTGGGTGAATTTGTGGTGATGCCCAATCATATACATGGGATATTGATATTAAATGGCAATGATGATGAGAAGGATGGCAGTGATGATGATATTGATGGTAATGGAAATGACAACGGCAATACCAACAATGCCAACGGCAACAATGGGAACGATGATAATGAAAAAAACGGCGGCAACGACGACGACGCCGTAGAGACAACGCATGCGTTGTCTCTACAATTCCAACAATCGGGAAAATACCAACAATCGGAACAACAAACCATTGAAAAAAAACGATTTCAAAACCAGGGCAAAAACACATTATCGGCCATTATAGGTTCATATAAATCGGCGGTATCCAAACACACACATAGATTGGGGTTTTGTTTTGAATGGCAATCGCGTTTTCATGACCATATCATCCGTAATGAACAATCATATCAGACAATATCTGAATATATCATCAACAATCCATTAAAATGGAGCGATGATAAATTCTATCCAATGAATAAAAACCTCGAAAAATGATATATTGTATACTAATTAAACTAAATAAGATTCTATGAATATTCCAGAAAGAATAAGCTAAAATGATGATAATTGATTTGAAGTGGGTATGTTATGGATTATTATAAATTAAAGGAATCATTGTATTTATCAATTTCACTATCACTCATAAATTTATCATCATTTCTAATTAAAAACTTATACCTAAACACGACACTTTCACCGGGTGATAGATTAAGAATAACAGGTTTATCATATTTTTCATCAAATGCCTTTCCACCAAGATTATTTAGAGCAAACAAGCCATATCCTCTTGCAAATGACCATCCGGGATAATTGATATTTTTATTATTATCTAATATGACAACAGTTATTTTCTCACCATTTTTCTCAGCCATTGCAGCTGTCCAAACAGCCCTTTTACCCCAAATTTCATTCTTTAGACTTCCTATATTGTTTTTATAAAAGCCATTTACGCCATCATTGTTAAGTGTTTTTATTGGAATAAGAGTTGAATCAATTAACATTTCGGCAACATTTAGCTTTTCTTCAAAAACTCTGTCAAGACGGATTGCTACCATGCCCTCTTTATTGCCTTTGAATGTCACACTATCTTTAGCTGTTAACTTTGCAATCCGCTCAATTATGCGGGTATTGTTATCGCCTGAGAAAACAAATGTAGTTTCCTCCTCCAACAAGACTTTACCATTATTATCAACCCAATCAGAAACGGCAATTAGCTTATTATCTTTTTTGGAAACAACATTTTTAAAAATAATCGAGCCATAATGGCTTTTATTTTCAGGAGCTATAGCGTATGAATTGTTCCAAAAGTCAAGACCATTGATGTCGCCAAAGTTAAACCAAAGCCCTATCTGATGAGGGTGGTCTATTCTTTCATTAATACGTGGTTTTAAAGGGAATCCTCGAGTTATTAATGTGCCGGAAGCTGTATAGATGGGATAAAGAACAGGTTTTTCTATCTCTGAATTATATAAATAGGTGGTAAAATGTTTTTTATTTATCCATATTTCAATACTCTTTTGATCAGGATTTTCTACAAATTCTACATTTGAACTTGTTTTACAACTAAACAATAATAATAGTAGAATGACATATAATAAATGTTTCATGGCATTGTTAATTAATAATCATAAAGATATAGCATAGAGCATAACTCACAAAAAGATGAGATATAAAAAAGATATATAAATGGCGCATTTATACCTTTGTGTAAAAAATAAAATATTTTCAATCTTTATTGTACTAATAATTAAATTTGCAGTGACTTATAGTAAAAAATATCATGAATATTGATGAGAGACTTATAGTATGCTGTGGTTTAGACTGTGAAAATTGCGATGCAAGGATAGCCACATTAAACAATGACAATCAATTGAGAGAAAAAACTGCAAAGGAATGGAGCGATATGAATAATGCTCCGCAAATAACTCCTGAGACAATCAATTGTGAAGGATGCAGGATAGATGGAATCCATTTTGCATTTTGCAATGACTATTGTGTGATAAGAAAATGTGTTATCGAAAAGAATTTTAATACTTGCGCACAATGTAATGATATGAATACTTGCAATAAACTTTATCCAATAGTTAATAACAATCCATCTGCTAAAAGAAATCTTGAGCATCTTAAAGATTAATTTTGTCCTCATTTTTAAATCAGGAATTAACAAACTATCATTAATGATTACAACAATACTGTTATTAATAGGCTTTTCAGCAGGATTTCTTTCAGGAGCCGTAGGGTTTGGTGGAGGGATGATATTACTGCCTATTCTTACATTTTTCTTTGGCATAGAAGCGGCAGTTCCTATTTCAACAATATCACAATTGATGAGCAACCTTTCAAAAGTAGCTATTGGCTTTAAAGAAATACAATGGAAGAAAGCAGGAGAATTTTTGTTGTTTGCGACTCCCTTAACTGCTTTTGGAGCGATAGGTTTTGTAATAGTTCCAAAATCTTTAATGACAAAAATACTTTCTATCTGCCTGATCTTATTTGCAATACAAAAATTAAGAGGAAAATTAAAATTGACACACTCCAAAACTACTACAATAATAGGAGGAGGAATAACAGGTATTATAAATGGATTGTTGGGTATTTCAGGACCTTTGAGCAGTGCTGTCTTTTTAACTTTAGGAATGGCACCTATTGCTTACATTGCAACAGAAGCAACTGCAGCAAGTACTATGCATATTGTAAAAATCATTGTTTATGGGAAACTAAATCTTGTAGATTTAAATATACTTTTCCAAGGACTATATATAGGCTTTGCCATGATATTGAGTATTCATTTTAATCGGTACGACCTCTGTTTTGACAAATACACAGAATGTGGGGACAAATGCAAATCGTTGTATTTCATAGCTTTGCATATATGTGTTGTACCGCTTTCTTTCAGCCTTTTTTGCGAATATCCGCTATCAGATACAAGGTGTTGAATGATAGGGCATTTCCGCAGGTATGTTACAGAACACTTGTTGGATACAAAAGTAGTGGTTTTCTTGGAATTTCTGTGGTTTGCGGTGTGTTTTTTATTTTCAAGAAGGTGTTGGATGATAGAAAATCGCTCATAAAACCTGAAAACTTTTGTAGGGTTTACGTTTGATTCGCTTGAAAAAGTGTAGAGCAATGGGTGATGTACGTTGGAAAAAGTGTAATAAGGTTGAATTATTCGTTTAAAAAAATGTATGCGCGTAATACAGTACCTCTAAAAAATACAAACAAATTATACCCATACTGGTATATTGTTGATGTTTTGTCTTAATTTTGCATCCGAAAGGGTATAACATTAAAAGTATTATGCTATGGATATATTAAGTCTCACCAAAGTAACATCATTGTTCATCCTAACTTTAATAGAAAGAGACGATGGACAAAAGAAACAAATTGTGGAGACGCCAACAAATGGCTCGTGTGTTTAAGGCTCGTATGATTCTGTATGCCGCTTATGGTCATTGCATCATTCGTGAGGATGGAAGCTATTATGAATATCCTCATTGGTTTGAGTTGGCAAAAGACAAATGGGCACAAGTTTACAAAACTACAGGAACTCCGTGTAGTTGCTGGATGTGCAGAGGATTTGAATATGATCGCAAGGAGTATAAGAAAGAAACTTTGCTTATTATTCGGGAATCAATGGAGTAGTTTAAAGGGACAAGATAGGAACTAAATCTGTGCCATTATGCGCAAAGGTTCAGTTCCTTACTTTTTGTGTAGGGCAAGACTTTATCAAAGATTAAAAACCACTACCGATATTCAGAATAAATATCTTGTAATGTATCATAAAATCCCCAGCCACAATCCGATACGCTATCAATAAGCTTTTCAATCCGTTCGTAATAACAGGATAACAATCCGTTGAGAAAGATAAAGCGCATAGCCTTGTCGAAATTTCCCTCCAGTGTTGTATAGAACTGTTCCCACATATCGCCAAATTCAAGTGTGTATTCGCATCCTTGTTCGACATAGAACAACATTAAATCGGCAACAGTGGTTGGCTCCGGTTTTAGCTTTTGAAAATCGGAAATGACTTTTCGACATTTGGCAAATGACGGCTTTTCGGAAAATCCACGAGTTGGGAAGAACTCGTTTCTGATAGCTTTCTTGCTCTTTTCTAATTCAGCGTTGCAATCTGGGGCAAGATAAAACTCCAGATAATCCTTTGCCTCTTTACGTGCATCGTATAGTTCAAGAACAATATCGGTTATCTGTTCTTTTGTAAGTGACAATAAGTGTTTTTTTAGCTTTGCTTTTGACATAGATTGATTTTCAATTGATTGTGTATTTACATTCCTGCTAATTTCCAAACAATCCTTTTTCTTCCATATCTGCTTCCAATTGATATGTTATTAATCCAGCTGTTTTCTATAAACTGAATCCAATGTGTTTCCATCTTTGTCTTTCCATATCAACCAGCCGTTATTACTGCTACCAATACAGAAATCTGCGGCAGTACTGGGACTTGAAAAAGTTTTATCTGATGTCAATACCAATATTCCGTTCTCAGTAGAAGTGTAATCTTGAAGCATCTTTTCTCGTTTTTCCTTCCAGTTGAAAGACGGAACCATTGTTTTGGCAACAGTACTTCCTTTTAGGACTGTAAAGCCATCGGAACTGTAGAAGCCTTTGGCATTGCACCCTCTACCTTTGGTGTAGAATAGATGTTCTTCTTTGGGTTGTGATACATCAAAAATATTGCAACCGATAAATGATGCCAGAAACTTCACATCTTCGAAAAATTCATCCATTGAGTCCTGTTGATGCTCTGGTAGATTTGGTGCTTTAGGGATTTGTTTATTATCGCTTAAAACAAAAGTGTTTGCTTTCTTGGCTTCGGCTATCGCTTTATGTTCTAGGTATTGTACATCAACTTTAGTCATATCGGCATCTTTCGATACGAATATGAGTGCTTTTTGCCAAAATGCTTTTTTGCTGTCGTGGTCTTTTACACGTTCTTTGAAATTTTCCGTTTCACCTATATATGCCTGCTGTTTTGTTGATTCATCTTCCCCCAGTAATATATAGAATGCAGGTTTTTGTAACTTCTCTTGTGTATTCAAATAGTAAAGATTAGAACGTGGTACGACAAACATTTGGCAAATTTTGTTGCTAATGAATGCGTATTGAGTTCCTTTAGGATCTCCGTCAATTAAATATGTTGTTACAGCCTTTCCCATAAATATGTCTAAATTAAATTACTTTAAGGTATAACTCATTTAAGAACTGACTTTTCTCAATGCAAATATACACTATTATCGAATATAATTCGCTATATTTACATTATAAAATCATATCAAAGAATGAAACTGAATAGAATAAAGGCTGTATTATCTGAAAAAGGTATCTCTCAGACATGGTTGGCAAAAAAACTAGACAAGAGTTTCAGTATGGTAAATGCCTATGCTTGTAATCGAATTCAACCAAATTTAGAAACCTTGCAACAGATTGCGGAGATATTACAAGTTGATTTGAAGGATTTGATAACCGATAAAAAAGAAAGGTTACAATAGTATTTAATAAGGTTAGGAAGTTCTGGGTCCTTTGTGCAACCTATTGCAGATGAGTCTATGAACTTCCGATAATATACAATATCAAGAACATGACTCCTGAAGAAAAAGCAAGAATAAAGATAGACCAGTGGTTTGCCGATGCTGGTTGGAAAGTAGTCAACAGGGAGGATTATGAACCTACTTGTACAGCTGTAGCCATAAGAGAAGGTTTATTGAAAGGAAATTTTGAAGCAGATTATTTCCTTTTCATTAATGGAAAAGCAGTAGGGGTACTTGAAGCTAAGCGTGAAGAAACAGACGCATTTGCTTCCAAAGTATGCAAGCAAGCAACCTTATACGCAAGAAGTGTTCCGAATATCTATCAAACATATCAAAAGCCATTGCCTTTTATCTTTACCTCGAATGGCAAGGAACTATATTGCTGTGATTTTCGTGAACAAGATTCTTGTTTCAAGCAGATAATGGCTATTCCTACGCCACATGAATTGGTCAAGAAGTTGGGGATTGAGGATACATTTGCCGGACTTCCTACATTGAAAAGGAAGGGACTTCGTGATTGCCAGTATGAGGCGGTGACAGAACTTGAAAAAAGTTTCCGTGCTGGGCAAAATCGGGCGTTGATGGTTCTTGCCACTGGAGCAGGCAAAACATATACGGCTTGTCTTGCTGCCTACCGAATGCTTTCTTATACACCAATGCGTAGAGTGTTATTTCTTGTTGACCGAAATAATCTTGGAAAACAAGCCGAGGGAGAATTTGGAACTTTCCGTCTGACAGAGAATGGGGATGCTTTCAATACTATCTTTACGGTCAATCGCCTTCGCTCTTCTTCTATTCCTTCTGATAGCAATGTAGTTATCTCTACGATACAACGTCTATTCTCATTCTTAAAAGGAGAAACTATTGAGGATAATGATGACGATGATGAGAACGATCCTGTAGAGGAAGTAACCTTGCCTCCCAATCCCAATTTACCGCACGATTACTTTGATATGATTATCATAGACGAATGCCATCGCTCCATTTATGGGAACTGGCGCAAGGTGTTGGAGTATTTCGATACGGCTCGACTTGTCGGTTTGACAGCAACCCCGATTGAAGAGACAAAGAAATTCTTTAACTATAATATCATCGTTAATTATACCTTAGAAAAGAGTATCGTTGATGGTGTGAATGTGGATTGTAGAGTGTATCGAATAAAAACGCAAGTTACGGAAACTGGGGGAGCTATATTAGAGGGTGAGAGAGTAAAGGAAGAAACGAGATATACGGGTGAGGTTAAGACTGTAAGTAACAAGGAAATCAAAACCTACACAAATAAAGAACTTAATCGGAGTGTCATTAATCCGGCACAGATAAAGTTAATCCTTTCAACCTATCGGGATGTGGTTTATACAGAATTGTTTAATGACCCACAACGTGAGCCGAATATGGACTATTTGCCTAAAACCTTGATATTTGCGCTCAATGAAGCTCACGCCACAAATATCGTACAGATAGCTAAAGAGGTGTTCGGACGGACTGACGACCGTTTTGTTCAGAAAATCACTTATTCAGCAGGCGACAGTAACGAACTGATACGCCAATTCCGTAACGACAAGGATTTCCGTATTGCTGTCACCTGTACGTTGGTTGCCACCGGAACAGATGTAAAGCCACTGGAAGTGGTGATGTTCATGCGTGATGTGGAGTCATTGCCTTTGTATATTCAGATGAAAGGGCGTGGAGTGCGTACTATTGGTGATGAGCAACTTCACAATGTTACTCCGAACGCATTCAGCAAGGATTGTTTTTATTTGGTTGATGCGGTAGGCGTGACAGAACATGCGCAAACAGTGGCACCTATAGATGATTGTCCTACAACAAAAACAATTACTCTAAAGGAGCTGTTAGAACGTATTAGTCATGGCTATATCCCTGACGAGTATCTCAAACGGCTTGCGGCAACGCTTGCACGAATATACAATAAAGCGGATGATTCGCAACGGAAAGAGTTTGTCCGTTTGTCTCATGATTACATGAAGGAGCTTTCTGTCAGAATATACGATGCGCTGGAGAAAGGCATTCTTCCATTGTTTGTAAGCACTGATGAGCCTAACAATGAACGTAAGGGGCTAGTTGCTCCGCTTGCCAATCATGCGGATGCTCGAAAATACCTTCTTATACTTGCAGCCGGATTCGTCAATACATTGATGCCAGGTGAAGATACGCTTATCTCCAAAGGGTTTTCCATTGAGGAAGCAAAAAATACGACAGAGACTTTTGAAGATTTTTGTAAAAAGTACTATGACGAAATAGAGGCACTGCGCATCATTTACAACAATGAGGGAGAGCCTATAACCTATTCGATGCTAAAGGATTTGGAGAACAGACTCAAAATGGCAAACAATCATTTTACATCCAAACAACTCTGGAACTCTTATGCCATAGTTAATCCTAAAGTGGTAAGGCGTTCCACTACCAAAGAAGAAAGCGATGCATTGACCAATATCATACAACTTGTGCGCTTTGCTTTCCACCAAATCGAACGATTGGATAGCGTAGTTACTACCTCTAAACAGTTTTTCAATCTTTGGTTAGGACAAAACCAGCGTGAAATAACAGACAAACAGCGAGAGGTTATCAGTCGTATTGTGGATTACATCGCTTCTAACGGAGCTTGTACTATCAGAGATATTCGTGAAGATGATGCTACCCATGCAGCCCAAATGATTAGAGCGTTTGGTAATATGCAGAAGGCAGACGAGGCACTTCATTCACTTTACACATTTGTAGTTTTAAGAAAAGCAGCATAAAGAAATGGCAACAAATAATACAACAGAGCAATCGCTCACCAAAAAAGTATGGAATCTGGCAACCACTCTTGCCGGACAAGGAATCGGATTCACTGATTATATTACCCAACTGACCTATCTTTTATTCTTGAAGATGGATGCCGAAAATGTAGAAATGTTTGGAGAAGAGTCGGCTATTCCAACTGGTTATCAGTGGGCAGATTTGATAGCACTTGATGGTCTGGATCTGGTAAAACAATATGAAGAAACCCTTAAATTGCTTAGCGAGCAGGATAATCTGATAGGTACAATTTATACGAAGGCACAAAACAAGATAGACAAACCTGTTTATCTAAAAAAGGTTATCACCATGATTGATGAGGAGCAATGGCTCATTATGGACGGTGATGTGAAAGGTGCTATCTACGAAAGCATTCTTGAAAAGAACGGGCAGGATAAGAAAAGCGGTGCAGGACAGTATTTTACTCCTCGTCCACTTATTCAGGCAATGGTAGATTGCATCAATCCGCAAATGGGTGAAACAGTTTGTGACCCGGCTTGTGGAACGGGTGGATTCTTGCTTACAGCTTACGATTATATGAAAGGTCAGTCAGCAAGTAAAGAAAAACGTGATTTCTTGCGTGACAAAGCTTTGCATGGTGTGGATAATACGCCCTTAGTGGTGACGCTCGCTTCCATGAATCTTTATTTGCATGGTATTGGTACAGACCGTAGTCCGATTGTTTGTGAGGATTCTTTGGAAAAAGAACCGTCAACTCTTGTTGATGTGATACTTGCCAATCCTCCTTTTGGAACTCGTCCGGCTGGTTCTGTGGACATCAACCGCCCGGATTTCTATGTAGAAACCAAGAATAACCAGTTAAACTTTCTCCAGCACATGATGCTTATGCTCAAAACCGGAGGACGTGCTGCTGTGGTGCTTCCTGACAATGTACTTTTTGAGGCAGGGGCAGGTGAGACTATTCGCAAACGCTTATTGCAAGATTTCAATCTGCATACTATCTTGCGCTTGCCTACAGGTATTTTCTATGCGCAAGGCGTAAAAGCCAACGTGTTGTTTTTCAGCAAAGGACAACCAACCAAAGAAATATGGTTTTACGATTACCGTACAGACATAAAGCATACGCTTGCCACCAATAAACTGGAGCGGCATCATTTGGATGATTTTATTTCTTGTTATAATAATCGAGTTGAGACCTACGATGCCGAAAATAATCCACAAGGGCGTTGGCGAAAGTACCCGATAGAAGATATACTGGTACGTGACAAGACAAGTCTTGACATCACTTGGATAAAACAAGGTGGTGAAGCGGACAACCGTTCACTGGCGGAACTGATGGCAGACATCAAGGATAAAAGCCAAACGATAAGTTCGGCTGTAGCTGAACTTGAAAAATTGCTCGCAAACATAAATGAAGATTGAGCGTATGGAGAACAATAAGGTAGCCATATCAATGGAGCAACAGTTTGGAGAAGTCATAGACATCATTCTCCAACATAAAGGTCGTGCATCAAGAGCTGTAAACAATGAACTGTTGTTCACGGCTTGGTATGTAGGTGGGTATGTATCAGCCAAATTAAAAAGTGAGGAATGGGGAAGCAAGGTGGTAACGCAGTTGTCCGAATATATACGCTCTCAACGTCCAGATATTAAAGGATATAGCCGGAGAAGCATTTACAATATGGTGATGTTCTATGATGAATATTCATCGGAAACATTCTGTGCTACAGTGGAGAAGTATCTGACTCTTGAATTTGTGCGGCCAACAACTACACAAATAGAAGCGAGCCAACCAACACAAGAAACGGCTGTAATTGTGCAGACGGCATCTGCACAATTAGTCCAGCCGACATCTGGACAAATGCCTCAGATATTAGAACTGACAACGTTGTCTAATCATATTGAGATTCTTTGCCGATGCAAAAGTACAGAAGAACGGATGTTCTATATTCTCTATGCCAATAAAGAGCATCTGTCTTTTAAGGAAATGCAGCGTTGCATTTCCAATCAAACATATACAGCTCTGTTGAGCAGCAAGGACAATATGTCAAAAGGATTACTCAATGCTTACCCCCATGCCCCTATAATGTTCAAAGACACATTGTTTGTCGATTTCCTGAACTTGCCCAAAAAACATAGCGAATCCAAACTAAGAAAAGGCTTGGTAGAACACATGAAGCAGTTTATTCTTGAACTTGGCAAGGATTTCATATTCATGGATCAAGAATACCGTCTCAATATCGGTGCATCTACATTCAAGGCTGATTTACTGTTCTTCCATCGTGGCTTACAAGCATTGGTTGCGGTAGAACTGAAAAAGACAAAATTCCATCCGCGCGACCTCGGTCAGTTGGAATTTTATTTGGAAGCACTCGATAGAGATGTAAAGCGTTCCAACGAAAACCCCTCTATTGGCATTATCCTTTGCCCAGAAGCAGATAAGGTGGTAGTGGAATATGCAATGAGCAGAAGCATGAGTCCTACGATGATAGCAGAATACAAACGCATCCTCATTCCACAAGAGCGAATGCAGCAACAGTTAAATGAGTTTTGCAACCTATTCTTAGACAAAGACTAATCGATATGGATACAAAGAAATTACGTCAAAAGATACTTGACCTTGCGATACATGGAAAACTTGTACCACAAGACCCGAACGATGAGCCTGCATCTGTTCTCCTTGAACGAATCAAGGCTGAAAAAGAACGATTGATAAAAGAGGGGAAAATCAAGAAGAGCAAGAAGTCGGTAAAAACTTCCGATACGCCCCATTATCAGAACGTACCGTTTGAGGTGCC
>JAUNSR010000059.1:6669-9684 GCA_030539115.1 Bacteroidales bacterium | reverse complement strand
GTGTAAAATAAAATTTGCAATGCATAAGAAAATATTTACAAGAGGAAAAACCTAATTTATAAGGAATAAATTAGAATTTCAAACTTGACAAATCAATGTCCAAAGAAAGAAAATCAATTTTAAAATAAGACAATTCAAAAATAAAAATGCGAAAATGAGATTTCAAAAAATGGAATCTCATTTTTAATAATCTAAATACTATTCATTAGAAAGAGTGCGGAAAACTTTAAAGAGCTTTTCGTACTCTCTTTCTTTTATCTTAAGTGAGAGTAAATCATCTCTTTTAAATTGAAAATCCTCATTAAGAGCAACATTTTTCCCATTTCTTACAACTTCAACAATTGAAGTTTTTCCAGGCAGATTTACAGCTTTTAATTTTTTGCCAACAAGATAAGAATCTTCATTAATTTTAAAATCAGTTACAATGCTGTCTTCATAATTTGCTTTCTCCTCTTTTACCATTAGCTGATAGAGTTTGTCATATACAGGAGGTATTCTTAAATATTGTCCAAGAATAAAAGTAATAGTACCTGCGATTATCATAGGAAAGAAGACCATATACTGACCTGTCATTTCAAGAGTAAGCATTAGACCACTTATTGGAGCCCTTACTACCGAAACAAACATAATAGACATGCCAATTATTGTAAAATAGCTACAGCTTTCAGGCCCAACAATATCCATTCCGACAGCTAAAAGGGCGAAAGCCTTGCCAAGAAGACCACCAATTACAATTAAAGGCAAGAGTAAGCTTCCGCAAAGGCCGGTTGAATAACTGAAGGCAGTGAAAATAATTTTTATTACAACAAGACTGAAAATAATCCAGGTATTCCCGTTGTTTGATTCAATCTGCTTTATCAGCTCCTGCTCACCTCCGGAGGTTAAATCAAGTATAAACATACCTGAAATATATGTCATAAGAATTATGGCAAGAATCTTTAATATAACAGGGAAATGTACCTCCTTATATATCCTCTTTAAATTAAAGAGAGCATAGTTAAAAAACTTTCCCAAAACAGCTCCAAGAAGACCAAGACCAATTAACAATAAAAGAAGAATCAAAGGATTAATATTTGGTGCATGAACTTCAATAGTCCCATAGATATTGAAAGGTATCATAACATCAGATATATATCCTGCAATGATACATGCCATTAAAGCAGTCAGTCCAACCCTTAGCGAGACCCATCCAAGAGTATCTTCTATCAGAAATATTGTTGAGGCTATAGGTGCTGTAAAAGCTGCCGACAATCCTGCCGCTGCTCCCGATGCATTTAGATATCTTCTCTGTGTTGGTGTGGCATTAAACTGATTACTTATCATTGTTGCCCCAAAAGTTCCTATTTCAACCGATGGACCCTCACGTCCCAATGATAGACCCATACCTATTATACTTACACTTCCGATAAACTTACTGACAAACTGCTTAAAAGGATTAACAAATTTAAATCTTCCAAATATCACACCTTTAGATTGAGGAATCCCGCTGCCACTTATTAGGGGAACAATCTTTGTCAGATAGTAAACTACTACAGCTACGCCCCACATTGCAGCCAAAACAATAATATGAAACCACAAAGGCTTATCATGTGAGAACATAAGTTCCCTCACATAATAAGCCTTGTTTAACAAAATCCTGAATAGAGAGCCGAAAACTCCGGCAAATACCCCAACTAAGATGGTAAGGAAAATAAATTTTGTATTTATTTGTTTCATTTTATTCTCTGTTTCCATTTCTAAACAAAGAATATCAAATCTTAGTTCATGAATATTTAAATTCGTATTATTCGAATCTGAAATTATCGTTTATTTTAAACCCATTTAAAAGACTTTTAGAATCCATTCTTTTTTTACCTGAGAGTTGTAAAGATGATATACTGATTATTCCATCACTTGTTACCACATTTATAAAAGATTTGCCATCAGTAATAATATCACCAGGATTTTTATCTGAAGGTTTACCGGAAGATTCTATTTTTGATTCAAATATTTTTACAGACAAAACATTATTTTCTTCATCCTTTATCTCGCTCCAAGCAGCAGGATAAGGAGAAAGCCCTCTGATTTGATTATAAATCTTAATGCTATCGTCATTCCAATTGATTTTACAAGTCTCTTTGAAAATCTTAGGAGCAGCTTTCAATTCATTCTCATTATTGTAAAACTCTTTTTGGTCAATAGACTCAACTTCCCCTTCAAGAATATAGTCAACTGTTGAAGTAACCAAAGAGGCACCCATATTCATCAGCCTGTCATGAACCGAGCCAACATTTTCATCATCAGCTATCGCTATCTTCTCTTGGCGAATAATTTTTCCCGTGTCGATATCATGAGTAAGAAAAAATGTTGTTGCGCCTGTTTCTTTTTCTCCGTTCATAACAGCCCAGTTAATTGGAGCAGCTCCTCTGTATTGAGGAAGAAGAGAGGCATGAAGATTAAATGTCCCAAGTTTAGGCATGTTCCAAACCACCTCTGGCAGCATTCTAAAGGCAACAACTATCTGAATGTCGGCATTCCAAGCCTTTAAAGCTTCAATAAACTTTTCATCCTTAAGCTTTTCAGGCTGTAAAAGAGGCAGATTCAGAGAAACGGCATATTCTTTTACAGCAGAAAACTGCAGTTTATGTCCTCTGCCTGCCGGTTTATCAGGCATGGTAATCACTCCTACAACATTATAGCCACCTTCTACAAGGGCTTTTAATGAAGCTACAGCAAAGTCAGGAGTGCCCATATATACGATTCTTAAATTTTTTTTATCCATTATCCTTTTTTGAAATATTAATTAAGAGATACCAATAGCTTTATAGATAAAACAATAAACTATCAAAAGTTATTGTTTTATAACTATAGACTCTTACAAGCAAAATTAAGAAGATTAACGAAATATTTAATGACTTTAGAGTATAACTAAGCAGCAATAATTTTTTTGAAATTGTTAATTCGATAAGTATTAACTTGTTAATGAATTAATATTTAATATTTTTGAATAAGATAAGCTTCGCCTCGTCAATAGCA
>JAUNSR010000059.1:0-6569 GCA_030539115.1 Bacteroidales bacterium | reverse complement strand
ATTAGAAAGCTTACGCTTTCAATTGCTTATTGAACTCGGCTTGCATTATCTTTGAATAAGATAAGCTTCGCCTCGTCAATAGCAATTAGAAAGCTTACGCTTTCAATTGCTTATTGAACTCGGCTTGCATTATCTTTGATAAGACTAATCCTTTATCTTATAATATCATAATTTATGAAAAACAAATATTCCTTTTTGCTGCTAATATTAATTCTTATACCCTCTATAAAAATTTATAGTGCATCTGTCTTGGTAGAGGCAGAGTCTTTCCAAAAGAAAGGAGGCTGGGTGGTTGACCAACAATTTATGGACATTATGGGTTCTCCATATCTTATGGCTCATGGAATGGGTCGTGCCGTTGAAAATGCGGAGACTTTTGTTGATTTTCCTCAAAAAGGCAAATATTTTGTATTTGTCAGAACTTATAACTGGACTTCTCCCTGGAGTGATAAAAAGGGCCCCGGTTCTTTTGCAATTGAAGTTGACGGAAAAACCATTAATAATGATCTCGGCACTCAGGGCAACAAATGGGAGTGGCAATATGCCGGTGAGGTTACTATTTCAAGTGAGAAGGCTAAAGTTACTTTAAAAGATAACACAGGCTTCAATGGCAGATGCGATGCTATATGCTTTAAAACTGATATGAAAGCACTACCTAATGAATTGGAAGCCCTTGAAAGTTTTAGAAATAAACAGCTCGGGAAGAAGAAACCTAAAGATATGGGAAGTTTTGATCTTGTTGTTGTTGGAGCCGGAGTAGCAGGAATCAGTGCTGCAATATCCGCTGCACGTCTTGGCCTGAAGGTTGCACTTATCAATGACAGATATGTGTTAGGTGGTAATAACAGTTCGGAAATCAGAGTTCATCTTGGAGGAAGAATTGAGACTGAACCATATCCGAATCTTGGATCTCTTCAAAAGGAATTTGGACCTGTAAAGGGTGGAAATGCACAACCTGCTGAATATTATGAAGACAACAAAAAGATGGAGGCTGTTTTAAAAGAAAAAAACATAACTCTTTTTCCCGGTTATAGGGCAATAGCAGTCGATCATAAAAAATCAATCATTAATTCAGTAAAATGCCGTGAAATACAAACCAATGAGGATATATTAATAAAAGGAAACCTATTCAGTGATTGTACCGGTGATGGTACAGTAGGCTATCTTGCAGGTGCTGACTATTCCATGGGAAGAGAGGGAAAAGATATTTACAATGAACCTACCGCACCTGAAAAAAGTGATAAGATGACTATGGGTTCTTCCGTTCAATGGTATAGTGAAGAAAAAAATAGAGACACGTATTTCCCCCATTTTAATTACGGAGGTGGATTCAATGATATAAGTTGTGAAAAAGTAACAATGGGAGAGTGGACATGGGAAACCGGTATGAATTTAGATCAAATCAATGATTTTGAAAAAATTAGAGATTATGGACTTTTAGTTGTTTATTCCAATTGGAGCCATCTTAAAAACAATTTGAAAGAAAATGAACTGTTTAAGAACAGAGATCTAAAATGGGTTGCATATATTGCAGGTAAAAGAGAATCAAGACGTTTACTCGGAGATTATGTTCTAAAAGAACAGGATATTAGAGAATGGAAGGAGTTTGAAGATGCCTCGGCTGTTACCTCATGGAGTATAGACCTTCATTATCCGGATCCCGCAAATACCAAAAATTTCCCGTCAAAAGAGTTTAAATCTATAGCAAAACATATTAATATCCATCCATATCCAATTCCTTACCGGTGTCTTTATTCAAGAAATATTGGCAACCTATTTATGGCTGGCAGAAATATCAGCGTTTCTCATGTCGCTTTAGGAACAGTAAGGGTTATGAGAACAACCGGAATCATGGGCGAAGTTGTTGGAATGGCTGCTTCTATCTGCAACAAGTATAATATTCTGCCCAGAGATATCTATTCAAATCATTTGGATGAACTTAAACAATTGATGAATAAAGGGGTGGGAGATCCTAACTTAAAGAACAATCAAAGATATAATGAAGGTGGAACATTGGGCGTAAAAAAGAAATAGTCCTATTGCTCTGATATAATATTATTTTAATATAAAGACAAAAAAATGTTCCTCATTTATTGCTTTTACATCCAAAATGGAAAAAGCATAAATGAGGAACATTTAATATATTATAAAGAGCAAATCTTTAAAAACCGTTTATTATGCAATAATTAAGGCTTTTAAGAATTTAGCTTATTCTTCAGAGATTTCATTCTCCTGTTCGGCACAATTGTAACGATAGTAGCCCAATTCATCCATTTTAAATGTATTGATAAATGAAGCATTCTTGGTTACCTCAGCCTGAGTATAGTTTACATAAACTTGAAGAGATTTTCTAAACATTTCTGTTTCATTGCTTTGGATAAGAAGTAGATAACTCATTATTATATATCCAGCCATCTCAACCATTCTTCTTGCCTGAAAATCTATATACTCGCTGTTTTTAGTCTCAGTGACAGAAATAACGGCTTTTTCGTAAACTTCAGTAAGTTTTATCAATCTCTTCTTGATATATTCAAGCTCAGGTTTTACAGGAATTTGTTCATAAGCCTTCATCTGAGCAAGATATGTACCGGTTGTCACATGACGAATGGCGGCAACAACCTGAAGCTGAGTAGTTCCCTCATAAATAGAGGTGATACGTGCATCTCTGTAAAGACGCTCGCATGTATAATCTTTCATGAATCCAGAGCCACCATGTATTTGAATACAATCGTAAGCATTTTGATTAGCATATTCACTTGAAAGCCCTTTAGAAAGTGGAGTATAAGCATCTGCAAGTTTAGAATACTTTTTCATCTCTGTTCTTTCTTCAGAAGTAAGCTTGCGTTCGCGCTGTATATCTTCAAGAGCCTTATACATATCTACAAAACGAGCTGTTTCATAAAGTAAAGAGCGAGATGCTTCTACTTTAGCTTTCATTATAGATAGTATTTCTTCAACAGCAGGAAAGTTAATAATTGCTTTTCCAAACTGAACACGATCTTTTGCATATGAAAGCGCCTCGTTGTAAGCCGCCTGGCTTAATCCTACTGATTGAGCTGCAATGCCTAAACGGGCTCCGTTCATAAGAGCCATAACATATTTAATAAGTCCCAATTTACGCTCTCCGCAAAGTTCTGCCTTTGCGTTTTTATAAACAAGTTCGCATGTCGGAGAGCCTTTGATACCCATTTTGTTCTCTATGCGGCGAACGTTTACCCCACCTTGTTTCTTGTCATAGATAAACATTGACAGTCCTCGGCCATCCTTAGTTCCCTCTTCTGAGCGGGCAAGCACAAGATGAATGTCAGAATCTCCGTTTGTAATAAAACGTTTAACGCCATTAAGAAGCCAGCATCCGTCTTTTTCACTGTAGGTTGCTTTTAGCATAACAGACTGAAGGTCAGAACCGGCATCCGGCTCAGTCAGGTCCATTGACATTGTTTCTCCATTGCAAATGCGTGGAATAAAGCGTTGGCGTTGTTCTTCTGAGGCAAACTCATAAAGAGTTTCAGCACAGTCTTGCAAACCCCAAAGATTCTCAAAACCGGCATCTGCTCTCGAAACGATATCTGCAGCCATGATATAAGGAACAATAGGAAAGTTTAATCCATTGTAGCGTCTTGGCATTGCCATTCCCATTAACCCTGCTTTGCGTGTAGCCTCAAGATTGGCTTTTGTGCCTTTGGCATATTTAACTCTATTGTTTATTACCTCCGGTCCTTCATGATCGACATCTTCAGCATTTTGAGCAATGATATCGCCACAAATTTCTCCTACAATTTCAAGCACCTTGTCATAGCTGTCAATGGCATCTTCAAAATCTATAGGGGCATAATCAAATTTGTCTTTATCAGTATAGTTTCTTTCTCTTAGCTCAACGATACGTTTCATTAACGGATGGCTGAGATGGAATTTCAATTCCGGTGTATCTGTATAGAAATTTGCCATGGCTATTTTGAGTTCTTTTTATAATACTTAATAAGTTTTGGAACCACCTCTTCGACAGTTCCTGTAATAACTACATCAGCTATATTATTGATAGGAGCATTTGGATCGCTGTTGATGGCAATTATCATTGAGCTTTCCTGCATTCCGGCAATATGCTGTATTTGTCCTGAAATACCACAGGCAATATACAATTTAGGACGTACAGTAACACCTGTCTGACCGATTTGTCTTTCATGTTCACAGAATCCTGCATCTACAGCGGCACGTGATGCACCAACTTCAGCATTTATTGTAGCTGCAAGTTTATGAAGTAAATCAAAGCCCTCTTTTGAGCCGACACCATAGCCTCCCGCAACGATTATCGGAGCACCCTTAATGTTGATTTTTGATTTTTCCATGTGACGTTCTATCACCTCAATGGCAAAATCTTCATCCTTTACATATTTCTTGGCATCAAGCTTGATAATTTCTCCCTTGTAGTTGGGGTCATAAATGTTTTTCTTCATAACACCCTCTCTGACTGTAGCCATTTGTGGACGGCATTCAGGATTTACAATTGTGGCAACGATATTGCCGCCAAAAGCAGGTCTTATTTGGTAAAGAAGATTTTCATAAACTTTATTCTCCTTTTTCTCTTCGTGAGAACCAATCTCAAGAGCAGTACAATCGGCTGTAAGCCCACTGTGAAGAGCTGATGAAACACGAGGTCCTAAATCCCTTCCAATGGATGTTGCACCCATAAGACAGATTTGAGGCTTTACCTCTTTAAAAAGATTTATTAATATTGAAGAGTGAGGAATTGAGGTATAAGGAGCCAAACGAGGGTCTTCTACAAGATAGATTGTGTCTGCTCCATATGGGAATATCTGTTGTGCTACATTGTCAAGCTTATCACCAATGACAAGAGCTTCAAGTTTACAGTTAAGTTGGCTTGCGAGTGAACGTCCTTTAGTTAACAATTCGAGACTTACATCCCCGATAACTCCATCTTCGATTTCGCAATATACAAATAGATTGTTCATAGTTATCCGATGGTATGATTTGTGATTAATTCTACAATTAGATCTTCTATTTCAGCATCAGAAGATCCCATTTTTTTACTCTCTTTAGCCTGGAAGATAACGTTTTCTATCTTTTTGACTTTTGTAGGAGATCCTGAAAGTCCGCAATCGTTAAGATTTGCGTCTACATCCTTGGTGCTCCATTCATTAAGATTAAGCTCTGGACGCTCATTGTAAAGAGAAAGATAGTCTTCTCCTGCATTTACCTGCTCGCTTGCAGTGCGTGCATGTTTGAATCTTTGAAGAAGTTTGGCATTTCTCGGACGACAGTCATCGGCAGTTCCATTTACTGTGATAAGAACCGGAAATTTAGCTTTCACAATTTCAATACCTCTTTCCAAACGACGCTTTACAGTAATATCTTTATCTGTAACATCAATTATCTCTTCGGCATAAGTAATCTGAGCAATGCCTAACTTTTCGGCAACTTGTGGTCCAACCTGAGCTGTATCACCATCAATAGCCTGACGGCCGCCTAAGATAATGTCAAAATCACCCATCTTTTTAACTGCACATGCAAGAGCATAAGATGTAGCAAGAGTATCAGCTCCTGCAAAAGCTCTGTCGGTTAATAAAACTCCACCGTCAGCCCCTCTAAAAAGTCCTTCTCTAATGATATCGGCTGCTCTTGGAGGTCCCATTGTTAAGAGCTGAATTGTTGAATCAGGGTTGTTTTCTTTCAATTGCAACGCTTGCTCTAAAGCATTAAGGTCTTCAGGATTGAATATTGCCGGTAGGGCTGCACGATTTACAGTTCCATCAGCTTTCATAGCATCTTTACCCACGTTGCGTGTATCAGGTACTTGTTTTGCAAGTACTATCATTTTTAAACTCATGGTAAAACAGATTATTTCTTATTAAAATTTTCGTTTAATGTGATTATTTCTAAAAAGGCTCGCAAATTAGGTTTTTGTATTTTATTTTACAACTTTTGAGCTTAAAATTATACAAAAACACCAAATATGTGCAGAAATCTTATTAATTACTGTCTCAAAAAGTAATTTTAAGGTCTAATATTCTATTATAAAACAACATCATATATATTCAACAATTGCTGATAATTGTTTTTTAGGAATGATTTGTTGTCTGTTTTGTTATGTTCTCAAAGATATCAATTTAAAAATTAATTTAATTATTGTATCAGGATTTTAACTGTCTACCCATTTGTTATTGCCTGTTAGAAAGATATATCCGTTTTGTTTTTTTATATCATGCATAGTGATAAATTCTTTTCGATTGGTTAAAAACATTTTTTAATCCTCAAAAATGCAATTCCTATTGATGAAAATTGTTAATGTCAAATATGTCAATTAAAAAGACTGATTAAAATTCGAAAATCGACGGTCGAAATTTGAAAATCGATGGTTAAAATTGATTTTTCGACGGTCAAAATTTTAAAATCTTAAATGATAATTTTTGTTGATTTATAAAATTTTGACTAATAGATAGTTGAATATTTTCAGCTGAACTTTTTAATAAAAATAGGATGTGTCGTTTTTGTGAAGTTGTACTATCCTGATTTAGGTTGACTATTCTTAATCTTATTACTTCAAATAGTTG
>JAUNSR010000075.1 GCA_030539115.1 Bacteroidales bacterium | reverse complement strand
TAGTTATTCCACAACGGTCTCTCAGATATTGAAGTGAATAATATTTGCCATAATGTCTGGCGATAATTTTAAGCGAAGCGGGTCCGCAGTCTTGGGAATCCATTTGATATTCTATGGGAAAACGGTGGAAGAGCATGTTGTTTTTCTTAAGTTGTATTATTGATTTAATCCTCGTAATGCAGTGTTTTTTCTATTCTACACCAATATTTATTTAATTGTTTTTTTGCTTTATCAGTGTAAAAAGAACAGATGTAAGCATAACCTCGGTCTTTTTTTTGAAGCACCAACACTTTTACATATTTATAGACTTCTTTATAGTAATCATCAGGGTTTAAGATCAGCGAGAAATAAAATGCAGAATCAGCATTGAATTTAGCTGCAGCTTCTTCCGTCGGATAAAGTTGTATTAATTCATTCATAGAGCTGCCTATTTCTCCGTAATACATCTTAATGATTCCTATCATTTGCCGATAATGTTGTTTATCAACCCAATCTTCATTTCTATTGCCGGCTGATAACCAATTTAAACTTTCCTGAAATTCTTTGGTGTAAATATCTGGAAAAACCAAAAAAGAAATAAATTGTCCATCTTTGGAATGAAGCTGCGGTCCCATACAACTAAATGTCAATTCTAATTTTGGATACTCTTTAAAACATTCATAAGCTCCAATTTCTTTAAAGTTCTTCGGTTTTTGATAGATAAGCTTCATTTTATCAGTAAGAGTTCGCGAGGTAGTTCCCATCCATTTATACGCAATGTGGGTTGTGTCGTTATCTATCATTATTATGCCGTGGTGACTTTGAGAAGAAGCTAAGCCGTAAACCCCTATCAATGCTAAAAAAATAAATATTGTTTTTTTCATAGTATAAAAATATGATTTTACTTTTTAGAGTGGACTCAAATATGATAACAACAATTACGCCTACAGTACCTCCTTTTGTGATATTAAAACTCCGTTTTCAAATTTCATTTCAATTATTGGTCCACTATTCATCCAATCTTTGAAATCCTCACTATCCTTCATAGCCATTTTTAAATAAAACTTGCCATTAACCCACGATGCTTTTATTGATTTTCCTTCCTGAATATTAATATAAGAAGGTATATTTTTCCTATCGGAAATATCAATATTGGAGTATGTAAACTTTGAGTTGGTAAGATTTTCCAGCTCTTTAAATTTATTATTGTCTGTCTCATTATCAATTTCGCTGAAAAAGCCGACTCCAATCAAGTAAAGAACTGAATCTTGAATAGTCCAACCCAAAGTATAGTTCTGACTTGTATTAAATAACCTTTTACCATGATTAGAAACAAGCATTTCATCAGCTTTTGGTATATCTGAGAAAAGAGAGGGATAATTTTCAAAAGGATACAAAGGAGTATAATTAATAAAATAACGCTCTCCTTTATAAAAAACTTCATCAGGCACTGTAAATAAAACGCCGTAGAATCGCGAAGCAAATATTGAGGACAAAAAAAGGGCGAAAAATATAATAGGTATAATTAATTTTTTCATTTGGATATAGTTTTAAATTAAAAATGAGACGGAAATATACAGGCTAAAATTGAGAGTTGACTTCATCTACTTATGCTCAGATGATTTTGACCTAACTGGTTCTAACATGTTCTCCCAATCACATTTTGATTTAATTGAGCCATTCTTAATTTTCAATTCTAAAAATGAACCTTTCATCCAATCCAACATATTTTCGCTTTTGCCCATGTCTTTTTTTATATAAAAGGTTCCACTTACCATGTTGGCATAATAATAGCTTGATTTGTTAAACTTCATATAGTTTGGAATGTTACTGAAGTCATTATGCTTTAATTTAGCTAATGGCATTTTGTGATTTGTAAGAGATTCTATTTCCTTCAAACTTTTACTTACAGACTCTTGTATATGATAATAATCAAGTCCACACACATATAGCTTGTCGTCTTCTATAATCCATAATAAAACATAAGGTTGTTTATTGGTATATCTTGGTCGACCTTCCTCTTTAAATAAATCTTTATACTTTTCGTATGCACTTAAAAATGAACTATTCCCTGAGTACAATACACCTTCATAATATATAAAATCAGGACATGTAAAATACATTGATTCCAACTTATTTGCATTTGTTACTCCAACAAATGACAAAAAAAACAGTAAAATAGAAATGATTTTTTTCATGAATTTTTTATTATTATTTGGAATTCTTATTGCTTAAATTTAATATTTCAGCATTTATAGCCTTACGGAATTCAGAAGATGCGTAAGGAAAATACTCATGAGTCTTTGTCGCACAACATGCATCTAATTCTGAAATATCTGTGCCAAAGTCAGATAGTGTCATAGAATGTTGCTTTTCGTGGAAAATTATTAAATATGCGAATCAGTAGTTGAACTCCGATTCATCGTTTTAGAAAATTAAATAAATGAATGCGATGGCGATTTTCCCCATCGTATGTACCAGAAGCCCAGATGTAGATCTGACCTTCATCGCTCTTTGAATATTTGTTTTCTCATTC
>JAUNSR010000023.1 GCA_030539115.1 Bacteroidales bacterium | reverse complement strand
GCCCTTAAAATATAAATAATTCAGTATCATAATCAATCATATATCATTTGTCCTATAAGGTTGTTTCTCATGTTCCTGTAAAGCCCGAATTCTGCAAACTCATATATTGAACAAATTGATGGATGTTACTGAAATAATTAGGTTTTCTTGAAAATTTTATATTCAATACCCTATCCTTATGTCGTTTGTCCATTGATGGAAATAATAAACAATATATCGTATAGTTAACTTTTAAATACTTGTTTACTCTCCTTTGTCTTGTGAATTTAACTAAATATTTATCTATCTTTATTTTATTAACTAATTTAATATAAATTAGTTAAATTTGAGAGATTATTTAAGCTATTTATGGTTTTAACAGGCGCAATTCCAAATTGATAAATTGGCATACGACAAAGATGAACACCTACTGATTGTTCAAAACAATGAATCAGCTCGGATTACCTCTGAAATACAGCTTAACAAAATTGATGATGATACACTTGAATTAGACATTAAATGTTGCAATGTATTTTTTAATAAAAGACAAGCAGTAGTTTGTGGCATCAAACTACCTCCTAAAACGAAGTGTCTAAAAATTAAGGGAAAACAACTCTTACTTTCTGAATTGAGAGCGGTTGAAGACATTGTCAAATTAGACCCTAAAGTGATTGATCCTTCTATTATCTTTAATCCAACTTATTTTCCGTTTAAGGGTAAGATAAGGTGCTATAAACATAAAAATCTGCAAGATTTAATACCATAAAGTACTTAATCCTGCAGATTCTTATAACAATTTCTCTATTTATATTATTGATTATTTTATGATTAAATGATTAATAAAGATTGACCGTTTACTCTTAAAAATATTTCAACAAAAAATCACAAGGTCCCCTGCCTCATCATATAATTACAGAAAATCTTCTATCTCTTCATTTGTAACATCTATATCAAAGCGATATCCGTCATTAAGCGCGCTCCAAGTAAACGAAGTTATATCCTCCTCCTTCTCAACAAGAGAGTTTATCTCATTGATATTGGTGGTAATGTCATATTTATATGCCTTATTATTCAGGTTAACTCTGAATGTATATTCAACATTCTCTTTCAGCCAAAGAGTTACCACACCTTTCTCCAGCTTTCCTTCCGACCAGTTATCTATTGACAAACCATTGTTCTCTTTTTCTATGTATTTAAAAGATTTGGTAATTGATGCTGCAATCCTCTTTTCATCGGGACTGTAAGCATTCAAATGTATCTCATATCTTTTTTTACCAGATTTGTCTGCATTCGGAACATTAAATTCAACATTGCCTCCGTCGGATGCCAAAGTTTTTGTCTCATCAAAATTCAGTGCATCGATTTTAGTCCTTACAGATATTGTATTATCATTGCTTATAAAATCTCTGAATGAGAAGCTATATGGAAGAGATACTGTTGTCTGGATATAGTCCGAATAAAATGAGTTTGAAGCTTTGGTGTAGAATGTCACAACGCCGTCACCTTTCAAACTTACGTTGACAATGCATGTTTTCTGATTTGCAGATACAGCCTTTATCAAATAAACATCCTTGGCAAGATAAACCAATGAATACTCATAATTATCATTGTTTGAGTCGATATGCATATCATCGATATTTAAATCTCCTATTCTGACAAATCCCGCATAAACTCCGTCCTCTCCATCGGTAATAAGATCATTAAGATAAACAATGTCATAAATGACATCCTTGCTATCCTTAACGGTTACACCGGAAAGTATTCCATTATCATCGGAAGTTGATGATGAAACAGCTTTTGTAGATTTGTAATTCAGCAATGATGCCGGTATAACTCCTATTGTCACATTGTTTCTTCCCTTTTTTGTCTTTGACACAGTATATGGCAAAACAAGAACGTTGTTGTCATTGCCCGATATATCAAATTTCACCTCAGAACTCTCCACTTTAAGATTTGGGTTCAAGTAAAGAAACAGCTCACCGTCTGATGATGTAAACATATTGTTTTTTCTGTAGCCGAGATCGGAAACTATGTCGTCTTTTGAATCGCCGCTGATTTTTATATCTGCCGGCGATTCATATATCTCTCCTGTGAATGCATTTTTAAATGTAAAGGAGTATTCTGCATCAAACTCAGGAAGGTCCACAAGCAGGAGATTCATATCATTGCCGTTGTCATCTTTAAGGATGTTGTCAAAATCACATGATGTAAGAAAAAGGCAACATACAACTAAAATTGAATTTATATAACTGATAATTAGATTTTTCATAACGTTGAATTTAAAAATATTCATTTCTAAAGTTTAAATAGTTTTATTGTAAGAGAGAGCTTAAGAACAGGATAAAATTTAAATTGAGAAAACTCATCCTGAAGTTGTTGTATATGAGTTGCCTCTTGTGTCGGCTCAAGCATCCCGGTTGCCACAATGTCAAGTTTGGGAGCCCCCATATAATATGTTCCAATCTCAGCACTTAGAGAGACCCTCCTTTTGGGCGCCTGCTTTCCAAAACCTATCCCGATATATGGAGCAATTTTTGCCCCTGATTTCACATCCAAAGTCAATGTTCCTACAGTTGACGGCTCCAGTGTAATATCACCATACTCTATTGAATGGGGAGTTCCTATGCCATTTGCATTAAAGAAATTAACACCTACACCTCCCACAACATACATAAACCTTAGAAATTGGTATCCTCCCGTAAGAAAAACGCCTCCTGTCTTGTATTTTGCATCCAAGTCAACAGTTACCTTACTCTCCTCGATCTCCGTGTTTACATTGATCTTCGGCATATATTCACCATTGAGCGATAATTTCCATCTGCTTGTGGGCTGCCAATATAAACCGCCTCCAACTCCATTTGTAGAGCCTGAGAGTCCTATTCCAAATACATTTTCCGATTTTTGGGTAAATCCGTTTTGCGGCAACAGCAATAGCGCCGACATTAGCAATAAAATAATTTTTTTCATGCGATAATTGAATATTTCTTTAATTTGATTGTAAATTCCATTAACAAAAAAACAGCTTTGACTGATCATCTAAAATATCTGCCTATTTATTGACATCTAAATTTTAAGCATAACAACAGCAGTATCCGTTTTTATTTTTTTTTACAAATGTATTGTTTTTTTATTTATTTTTTCAAAATACAACCACATAAAATATTCAATAACAACAAAACAAAAAAATTCTGTTTAACTGCATACTTTCTTGATGCGCTTTTCTTTCATTCCATGGTACGCATTCAGGCTATATGAATGGATAATCATCAAATAATAAATTTTCATTGTCATTTTTTTTAAAACACTAAAGTAATTTTCGTAATATACTTTAATTTTTTTTGTATTATACTTAAGTTAAATAAATATTTAACTTAAGTATTTAATATTTTTCTTAGTTAATAATAATAGAATTGACTGTTTAAACAGATAAATGAGCAACTTTTTTATTCTTTACATAATAGGAATAAAACATATACTTTATAAACACAAATGTTTGATTATTTGTTAGCAATAAAAAAATAGAACAATGAATCTATTGTCGGCAATTTTCAGGCAGGAGTGCATACTCTGTTCATCGAGTTTAAACAGAGGTGAAAATGGGATATGTCTAAAATGTCTTAACTCACTGCCAAGGACAGACTTTCATTTAAAGAAAGGGAGTATTGCCGAGCAGGTATTTTATGGGAAAGCCGAGATAGAGAAGTGCGCCTGTTATTGCTATTTCAAAAAAGGAAGTGATTACAGAGAGTTAATCCACAGATTAAAATACAACAATGAGAGGAATTTGGCTGTAGTATTGGGAGAACAGTTTTCCAAAGAGCTCTGCTTGTCAAATTGGTTTGATGGAATAGAGGCAATAGTGCCTGTACCCATACATTATATAAAGAGAGTAAAAAGGGGATACAATCAAAGCGAGTGGCTTGCAAAGGGAATAAGCAATGAAACGGGAATCAAAGTCGAAACCAAGCTGCTTTACAAAAAAAATTATCACTCATCACAAACTAAAAAAGAGCATTTTGAAAGATTTATAAATACTTTAAATACATTTAATGTATCATCTTCCATTGCGGAAAGATATACGCACGTGCTTTTGGTTGACGATGTGCTAACTTCAGGTTCAACAATAACCGCTTGTATTGATGCAATAAGGATTGTTTCCGATATGAAAATCAGTGTTCTCACTCTTGGTTTCGCGGAATAATAGCATATCTTTGTAAATGATATGCTGCGCCTTATCAATCAAATTTTTAAAGTTGATGCTTTTAAATGTTGATTGAACGCCGGACAGAAACATAAGCAATAGATATTAAATTAAATATTCAATTATGAAATCTTTAGAACGTTTAGTAGCTGAAAAATTATTGGCTATCAAAGCAGTAAAACTGCAACCACAAAATCCATTTACTTGGGCTTCAGGCTGGAAGTCACCAATTTATTGTGACAACAGAAAATCTCTGTCATATCCTGATGTTCGTTCAATAATTAGGATAGAGCTTTGCCGGGTTATAGCTGAAAATTTTGGTAATGTCGATGCTATTGCAGGTGTTGCCACAGGAGCTATCGCACAAGGTGCACTTGTTGCCGACGCACTTGGTCTGCCTTTTGTCTACGTTCGTTCATCACCGAAAGATCATGGTCTTGAAAATTTGATAGAAGGAGATCTTCGCCCGGGACAAAGGGTGGTAGTTGTAGAAGACTTGATATCAACAGGCGGAAGCAGTTTGAAAGCTGTTGAGGCAATAAGAAAAGATGGCTGCGAAGTGGCAGGAATGGTTGCTATATTCTCTTACCTTTTCCCTATTGCAAAACAAAAATTCGATGACGCCAATGTAAAACTTATCACTTTAAGCAATTATGAGGCTGTTCTTGAGGAGGCTCTTGAAACAGACTATATACATGAGAACCAATTGGAGACTCTTAAGGAATGGCGTAAAGACCCAGCAGCTTGGAATCCTAAGAAATAATTTTAAAAGAAAATATGGCTACATTCGAAAGTCCTGTAAAAGTAATTAACGCTTCTCAGGAGGCAATTTATAATAAGTTCTCAAATCTTAACAACTTGGAAGGTATTAAAGATAAAATTCCTCAGGACAAGGTAAAAGATTTTCAGTTCGACAATGATTCATGCAGTTTCTCTGTAAGTCCTATTGGAACTCTTGGAATAAGAGTTATAGAACGTGAGCCTTATAAGACAATAAAATTCGAATCAGAAAAGTCTCCTATACAGTTTGATCTTTGGATACAGATAGTGAAAACAGGAGAAAATGAATCGAAAATAAAATTAACTATCAAAGCTGAGCTTAGCGCATTTGTCAAGCCGCTTGTTTCGAAGCCTCTTCAGGATGCTTTGGACAAGATGGCTGATACAATGGCGATGCTTCCATATTAATAAACAATTAAATATTTAAAATGAAGCTTTGGGAAAAGAGCACTAAAGTCAATGCAGACATCGAGCGCTTCACAATAGGAAAAGACAGAGAAATGGATCTCTATCTCGCTCCTTTTGACGTTCTTGGCTCTATGGCTCACATAACTATGCTTGAGAGCATAGGTCTTTTGCAGAAAGACGAGCTTGAGATTCTTTTGAAGGAATTAAAATCAATTTATCAGCTGGCGGTGTCAGGCAATTTTGTAATCGAAGATGGCATTGAGGATGTACATTCTCAAGTTGAACTTCTGCTGACAAGAAGACTTGGCGATGTTGGCAAAAAAATTCACAGCGGACGATCAAGGAATGACCAGGTTCTTGTGGATTTAAAACTTTTCATGAGACACCGCATCAAGGAGATAACCGACGAATGCGTCAACTTGTTTAACACTTTGATAAACCAAAGTGAGAAATACAAGGAATATCTTATGCCCGGCTATACTCACCTTCAGATAGCTATGCCATCATCTTTTGGACTTTGGTTTGGAGCTTATGCAGAAGGATTGGTCGACGATCTGATAGTGCTTCAGTCGGCATATAAAGTTACAAACAGAAATCCTCTTGGTTCAGCCGCAGGATATGGTTCGTCATTTCCTTTAAAGAGACAGATGACAACCGATCTTTTAGGCTTCGACTCTATGGACTATAATGTGGTCTATGCGCAAATGGGAAGAGGCAAGACTGAGAGAATAGTTGCCTCAGCTCTTGGCAACATTGCCGCCACTCTTTCTAAAATGGCTTTTGATGCATGTATGTTCAGCTCACAAAATTTTGGCTTTATCAAACTCCATGACGCTTTTACAACAGGATCAAGCATTATGCCACACAAGAAAAATCCTGATGTATTTGAACTTACAAGAGCAAAATGCAATAAGATACAATCTGTGCCTCAGCAAATAATGATGATATCAAACAATTTGCCATCCGGATATTTCAGAGACCTTCAGATCATCAAGGAGATATTTCTGCCTGTTTTTGATGAGTTGGAAGAGTGCCTTAAGATGGTTAATCTGATGATGGAACATATCGAGGTCAAAAAGGATATTCTTGCTGACAATAAATACGACCTTATATTCTCTGTTGAGGAGGTTAATAGACTTGCATCTGAGGGAATGCCTTTCAGGGATGCATATAAAAAGGTAGGTCTTGATATCGAAGCCGGCAATTTCAAATGCACAAAAAGTGTCAATCACACTCATGAGGGCAGCATTGGCAATCTGTGCAACGACAGAATAAAAATCCTTATGGAACAAACTGTCGATGGCTTTGGATTTGCGAAAGCTGAAGAGGCTGAGAAAAATTTGACAGGCAATTAAACTCATTGTTAACAACCCTGATTTTTTACTAATTAAGACATAGACATAATTATTTGTCTTTTTATTTAGCGGAAAATCAGGGTATTTTTTTTTATCATCATGAACAACTATACTCCCGACGAGAATCGGTACCAAAAGATGAAATATCGCAGATGTGGAGAAAGCGGTATTGTTTTGCCTGAAATATCTTTTGGCCTATGGCAGAATTTTGGCTCTCAAGCCAATCTTGACAACTGCACAGAGATGATAAGATATGCTTTTGACAACGGCATAACACATTTTGACCTCGCCAACAATTACGGTCCCCCTGCAGGCAATGCAGAGGAAATGTTTGGTTATATACTTCGAAAAAATCCTCTGATAAAAAGAGAGGAGATTATCATTTCCACCAAGGCAGGTCATGAAATGTGGACAGGCCCATACGGAGATGGCTCTTCAAGAAAAATGCTTTTTACAAGCCTAAACCAGTCTTTGAAAAGAATGGGGCTTGATTATGTAGATATTTTCTATTCTCACAGATATGACGGCATCACTCCTATTGAAGAAACTATGCAGGCTCTGGTCGATATTGTCAGATCTGGAAAGGCTCTTTATGTCGGGATTTCAAAATATCCTGCAAAGGAGGCACAATATGCTTACGACTATCTTAAGCATAGAGATGTGAGGTGCCTTATTTATCAAGGAAGATATAACATGTTCAACCGTGAGCCTGAAAATGAAATTATAGACCTTGCCAATAAGAACGGCGCCGGATTTATAGCTTTCTCACCTTTGGCTCAGGGCATTTTGACTGATAAATATATTAACGGAATACCGGCTAACTCAAGAATGAGCAGAGACGGATTTCTAAAAAAAGAGATTCTTACATATGCCTTGGTTGGAAAAATCAGGGATCTTAATGCCATTGCCGCAAAAAGAGAACAGTCCTTGGCACAGATGGCTTTATGCTGGACGTTAAGAGATCCTGAAGTCACATCTGTAATTGCAGGTGCAAGTTCATTAAATCAGCTGAGGGATAACATAAAGTCCGTCGAAAATACCTCTTTTGGAAAAGAGGAACTGCAGATTATTGACTCAATACTTAAAGAATAGATAAATAGATGATGTTTATATGAAGAGATTTTACGCATATCTGGTCCTTGTTTTGCTTGCTTTTGCCTGTGATGATACGAGTGAGAGTGTAATTCCCTCCTATAGAGTTTATCTTGAACTGAATCTAAATATTTATACCTCACTTAAAACTCAGGGTGGCTATGAGCTTATAACAAAACGGCCGAATGAATCTTCATATATTGGTTATGGTGGTGTGCTGGTTGTCTGCACTTATGATGGCAACTATTATGCCTATGATTTAGCTTGCCCCTATGATAAAAATCCAGGTATAAAATTGAATATAAATTCTGAGATGAAAGCGGTTTGCAACAAGTGCGGGTCAGAATTCAACGGCATCTTTTGGGGTAATAAAGCACCGACAGCAGGACCTGCTCTTAAAGGTGCGCTGACTTTAAGAAATTACACTGTATTTATCTCTAATGATAAGATTCAGATTATCAACTAATGAGCATTTGACAAGTTTTTTTACATCTATTTTCCTAAAAGAAACTTGCATAGAAATAATATTCATCATATATTTGCAACGCAATCGCGAAAATAGCTCAGTTGGTAGAGCACAACCTTGCCAAGGTTGGGGTCGCGGGTTCGAGTCCCGTTTTTCGCTCACCAGGACGCCCGGATGGTGGAATGGTAGACACACAGGACTTAAAATCCTGCGGCCATTGCGGCTGTGCGGGTTCAAGTCCCGCTCCGGGTACAGAAAGCCTCTCATTATCTGAAGATTTTGAGAGGTTTTTCTTTTTTTTACAAAAAAACACATTTCACCTACCACCGCATTTATATTATTGATATTTTTGGAAAAAATTTATTCTCACAACATTTTGAATGTTATGCATACAAATGTTTTATTAAAGGATAATATTTCATTACATTAATATATTTTTAAACACCTCATTATGAAGAAAGGAAAAATTATTGCAATTGGCGGATTGGTAATTGTAGCGGCAGGTGTGGCAGGCTATAATCTGGTTAATAAAACCCCCGATTCATCGCTATCTTCTTCAGAGAAGATTAGTCAAATTATCACAGATGGCGGTTGCGTTAGTTGTCACTCGGCTAACCCTGAACTTCCTTTTTATTCAAAAATGCCTGTTGCGGGGAAAATAGTAAAAAAAGATGTTGATTCTGCATACAAGGCTTTTGATATTGAACCTTTCATCAATGCCATTGCCAATGGCGAGGCTCCCAATGAGGTCGATTTGGCAAAAATCGAGAAAGTTGTCTTAGACAAAACGATGTCTCCCGCTAAATATTATCTTGTGCATTGGGGTTCTTCAATGACAAGTTCAAAGACAGATATGATGATAAGCGAAATCGCCAATGTAAGGGAAAAGTTTTTTGAAAACAGTTTGGCTTCCGCAGAATTTAAAAATGAACCTATAAGACCTATTCCAAATTCAATACCTGTTGACAGTTCAAAAGTTCTTTTGGGTGAGATGCTATACCACGACACTCGTCTTTCTGCTGACGGCTCGGTTTCATGTGCAAGCTGTCATGGGATTCAGACCGGAGGTGTAGACAATAAGCGTTACTCAGAGGGTATTAACAAGCAGCTTGGCGGAGTAAATGCCCCTACTGTATTTAATGCATGCTTCAACTTCGTTCAATTTTGGGACGGAAGAGCAAATACATTGGCAGAACAGGCTGGAGGTCCTCCTTTGAATCCTGTTGAAATGGGAAGCGCTTCATTTGATGAAATTGTTGAAAGACTGAAAGCCGACAAGGATTTTGATAAGATGTTTACAGAAATTTATGCTGAGGGCTTATCACAACATACAATCACAGATGCCATTGAGCAATATGAAAAGACATTGGTAACTCCGAATTCTGCTTTTGACAAATATCTTAAAGGTGAAAAGGATGCCTTGACAGCTCAGGAAATCAATGGATATAAAATTTTCAAAGACAACAAATGTGCAACATGCCATGCAGGTGTCAACATGGGCGGTCTAACCTACGAGCTTATGGGGGTAAAGGACAATTATTTTGCCAAACGTCAGATAAAAAGAAATACAGGCCTTACCGATGGTGACAATGGTCGTTTTGCTCAAACAAAGATTGAACGTGATCGCTTCCGCTTTAAAACTCCCGGGTTAAGGAATATAGCTCTTACCGCTCCTTATTTCCATGACGGAGATATTGAAACATTGGAAGAAGCCATTTTGGAAATGGGCAAAAACCAATCGGGAAAGGATTTAGCTCCTAATGAAGTTGATGATATAAAAGCATTTTTAAACACTCTGACAGGGGAATATAAAGGTGTGAAACTTACAAACACCAACCTATAAAAAATATAGGTTAGATTAATAAGATAGGAATAAAAAGAGGATGATATATATCATAATATATCACCCTCTTTTATTTTGTAAAACTATCTAATCAGAAATCTATAAATATGATTCCATAAAAAATGGAGATTTTGTATTACACTTTTTAAATAAATCCATATCTATTTTATGAATTTATATAAGATATATTTTCTCCAGAAAGTCATTATTTCAAATTGGAGAATGAAGGCTGACCAACAAAAAATCCTTTTTCTTTCCATTTGGATTCTACAGGAATCATTCTTTTGCAAAAATCATTATAGTCTTTTTCGGATGGATTAGCCCATCCACACTCAGCATAAGCTCCAATGCGAGGGAAAATCTGAAAATACAGACGTTGTAGATTAGGCGTAAACTCTCCCCACATTTGACAACCTGAACCAACAATCATTTTATTGTCATTATCAGAAAGACCGTCAGGATAGGGATTGAAGGAATAAGCCTTATCCAAAGGTATTGCTTCATAGGGATAGTCAAGATATGTAAAGAATCGATTTGAATTTACGACCTGAAAACCGCGTTCAATAGCTTTGTTTACCAAGGTGATCTCACCGTCCCAGAATTGGACAAGAGTTCCTTTTGCTAGACTTTGAGATTTGCTGCCTTCAACATGAGCTTCATTGCGAATATTGTCTCCTGTAATTTCATTCCAGCCAATCATTTTACATCCTTTGGAATCAAGATAGGCAGACATTTTGTTTATTGCCCAAAGCTGCATATCAGAGCATGTTGGAATATTGTTATCTTTCATAAAATCCAAAACCTCTTTTGAATCTCTCCAATGAGCATAGTTTGCTTCATCGCCACCTATATGAACAATCTTTGAAGGGAACAAGGCTATCACTTCATCCATTACATCTTGAAGAAACTGCATAACTTTAGGGTCGGCAACTTGATAAAGGTCACCCCAAACAGGGTTCATATCTTTACGACTTGTCGCTCCAAGCCATGGATAAGCGTAAATTGATGCCGAAGCATGACCGGGCACTTCGATTTCGGGAACAATTGTAATACCTCTTTTATCAGCATACCCTACAATCTCTTTTATTTGCTCCTGAGTATAAAACCAAGGCTCACTATGTAGTGAATCCCATCTTTCAATTGAATAGTCCGAATGAGAGAAATCTCTTTTTGAGCCTTTTGATGTAAGAAGTGGATATTTCTTAATTTCGATTCGCCAGCCCGGATCATCAACAAGATGCCAGTGAAAGAGGTTCATTTTAAGAGCTGCCATCTCATCGAGAAGATTTTTGACTGTTTGCATACCTTGAAAATGGCGACTTTCATCAAGCATAAAGGCACGCCATGCAAACTCCGGCTCATCAGAAATATAACATGCAGGTAGTTTAATAGTGCCATTATTATTTGAAACAATCTGCTTTAAAGTCTGAAAAGCATAAATAACGCCATTTTTTGATTTAGCGGCAATTTTAATTTTTAGTGGCTGCTGTTTTAAAACTTCAAGGATATACCCTTCGCTGTTGTCTAAGTCCGATTGAGAAACGACAAGTGAAGATTCCTTTTTATTTGATGATACAGCATTTATCCCGGATTGTTTTAGAATAGAGAATAGATAATCACGATCGACCGAATTGAAAGAATTATCAATAAAAACTTTAACGGGATTTTCTATGCTTACCAAAAAATTGTCAATCACAAAGTTTTTAGGCTTTGGAACAATAGAAATGTCCGGAGATTGTGTTTGATTGCTTTTAACGGAAGATGACCTGTTTTCAGAAGAAAAATTATTTGCGAAAGAAAAACTGCAGATAACATCTAAGCATAAAAACAGAGCAGTAAAGAATGTCTTCATAAGTATATTAGATTAGTTTTAAAATAATTACTAAAAGTAATAACCTTACATCTAAGACTTATCTAATAAATAATATTATTTGTTTACAAAAATGACAGGGGAGGGAGAATAAGAGTATCCTTCATATTATCTGACGGAAAATCAATTTAAACAAAAAAGTAATAGGTAAAGTAAATCATCATCATTTTTACAATTAATCTCATTATTCTTCACAAAATCTTTAATGGCATCTTTTTTATCAGGAAAAACTTTAATAATTTTTTTCAAATTATCGACCGGCACCATATTGTCATTAATCTTGACAAAAAAACGATCCTTTATCGTCTCCTCTATTTTTTCTTTAATAGTCAGTTTAGAATATCTTCCGGTTGAAGAAGAAAATGAATCAAAACTTGTAGTTGCACTTGTTTGAGAAAAGGTACCATACCCACCCTCTTTACCTGCATTTATAAGTTCAGATTTACGTTCAATATATACAGAACCATTTTTGTAATTAATAATTTCGTAAAATGCATCATCCTTATTTGGAATAAACTTTCTGCCCTTTATAAAAATAGTATCTATAACCATAGGATTAGCAATAGCCAAAACCTGGTCGTTTTTCACAAACACCATTTGTTGAGAAATAGCATCATAATTGAGAGAATTTTCTTGAGTCTTTCCAGTCTTATATAGAATTTTTGCCTGGCTGAATGTCGGAAATAAAAAACCATTTATTCTTTCCTCTTGTGCCGACACAAGCTGAAAACTCAAGACAGTAATTATTGTTAATATAATATTCTTCATAAGTAATTAGTATTTCTATGTAATTAAATTTTAAACATTATCATATAAATGCGTCATTAATATATCTTTCACAAGTATAAAACTATTACTATTTAACTGTATGCTGTTAATAAATTATTTAATAACAAATTTATATGCGCCTTCAAGTTTATTTGTCTCAATAGATATAATAAAACATCCTTGAGATACGGCATCAATAGGTATATTATTTTCTCCGAGCTCAAGAAATCCTGTTTTTACAAGCCTGCCTGATATAGAATAGATTTTGTATTTACTATTTTTTAATGCTTTTATTAAAATTGACTTGTTATTCAATACTAATACATCCCATTTTTCAGCCTCTTTACCATCAATTGCAGTTGCCTTAACAATTTTTATTATAAACTCTTTTTCAAAATTCAAGTTGTTTTTTTTATCTATTGCTTTAATAAAGACAGGTTCTACATTGTCCTCAGGATAATCTTCATTATAACTAAATACTTTTAGCGTTTTAAGAGATAATTCATCAATTTCATAGGAAGAAGGCAAATATTTTCCGGTAAAAAGATTTTTTGGCCCTTTTAATTCAAAAACATAACCATCACTTTTAATTTCACTTTCAACAGTAACTTCACCTACAACAGTTCCAATTTCTTTACCTGCACCTATTGTTAAATTAGATAATGATATACCAGTCGGACCCTGTATAGGAGCTCTTACACCAACAATTACATTCTGGTTTCTTGTGTAATCCTGATCACCGTCTTTTAAACCATCAATAGAGAAATAGCCATTATTTGAGCCACCCCATCCCCAATTTACATGATAAAAGCTACCATTATACCCATCTATATTAAAACAATGGCCTGAAGTATTTTCAGGAGGATATCCACTGTAAATTACCGGACGACCAGCTTTTAATTCACTTAAAATTAAATCGGACCAATTTTCTTTATAAGACCCTCTTTCATAATAAGCAACTGAAGAAGAATACCCAAAATATTTTCTTAGAGCTGAGGGGATATCACTGGCAAAAGCACCTGAACCTTCAGTTCCATAATTCATTTTTACAATCATACCACAATGATATAATAAACGCGCAACGGCAACTTTTCCATCTGAACCTGAAATTATAACATTCCAGTCATATTTAGGGATAGTATCAAAATTTAAACTAAGAGTAGGAAATTGAGGATTTGAAGGCGTATAGCTGACTAAACCCGCCCCCTTCTCAGGATATTTAGCTACAGATAAGGCTTGAGCAAGTGCGACTGCTACACAACCGACATACGGTCTTTTATTTGTGCCAAGAGCTAATGGTAAAAATTGATTATATGGTTTCCCTTGATTCCAGTTTACTTTAATCAAAGGATCAATTATATCAGATGCTTTTGTATCAATATCCGGAGAATCCCAAAGTTTGTTTTTTATCCTATTTTTTGATCGTTTTATCTCTTGCAGTTCATTTATATAGATTTCCATCCAACAATTCATATTATATGGAAGATCCTCAGATACGTACTTACCTTCAAAAGAATAGCCTATGACAGGATTTGCAGAATCGTCTGCAGTAATTAATACCCATCCTTGAGGATTGAAATTTACAATATAATAAAGTATTATATTATTTTTTTCTACAGGCTCTACACTTTTTATATTGGAAAAAGATTCGAAATTCTTTTCCCTTAAGAATTTTTTTGCATAATCTGTGGCCTCCTGTTTTGTTATATCCTTTGCAAAGGATATAAAGGATACAGATAGGAATAACAAAATAGTTAAAACTCTTATCATAAATATTGAATATTTAAGGTATAATAATTTTTTATAAAAATAATAATATGTTGAATAGTAAACAAGTATAAACGTCAGAAGGGTTAATATAATGCTATTTTATTTAATTAAGCTCTAACATATAGATGAAATCGCCATAACTCACTCAAAGTTGAGATACCTAACAATAGGTATATAAATGGCGCATTTGTTCCTTAGTGATAAAAATAAATTATATACAAATGAAAAAAGGTATTACCATTGGTTTGGCAATACCTTTTTTTATTAACTAACTATATAACTAAAAAGCCTTACCTTTTTTTAAGGGAAAAACGTGTTTCACTTTTTTACTTTCACTTGGCACCTCAGACACAGGCAAGAATGTAAAATGATCACATTCATCAAGATAATTTGTTATAGGACCACCTACTGTGCCATAAACAACTGTAAAAGTTGAAAGACAAACCATAGATCCATCCTCTTTTATATTAAACACATATGGGTCTTCTCCATATATATAATATGTATTACCATCATAATCACAGATAGGCAATATAGGATAAATAGTTAATGTTTTAGCAGTCTCATCCAGGTACGCTTCAATCCTAGAACCGTTTATTAAGAAATCATCAATAAATACTTGATTTTCTTTAACTGGTGAAGATGATTTAATAATTGTAATTACACCATAATCATATATTTCATCATCATATAATGATACATATTCTGTTGTAAACTTACCTATTGTTTCAAACACTTCTTCATAAACCCATTTTCCTTCAGACATTGTATAAGCGGTATTTGTATTGCCATATTGGTCAAATAATATACCCTCATTAATATTTATACTTATAACGTCGTCGAATTCAGGCTCTATAGGCAAAGATATTATTATAGAACTGTCTTTAACACTCCAAAGAGAAGGATCAAGATTATAAGATGTAAACTTAGTTTTATTTGTATAAACAACTTGAATATCACCTTTTGACAACTCGTCTTCATCTAAATAAAGATCAGTTCCTAATTTAACAATTGCTTGAAAATTTTTCCAATCATTGAATCTTTTTTTAACAGGAGCTACAAAACAAGAATCAGCTATACCGAATTCAACATTTGGAATCATTGTATAAATACCTCTTGCTTGCCCTTGTGAATTTAATCCGCTATTTAAAGCACTACATTTATTTCCATACAAATCTGTAAATGCGCCCTCTTCCCAAGAGACAAAAGCATATGCACCTGGTAAGGAATCAGGAAGAACAATCTTAATAATATTATCTTCTATAGTGAAATCATTATCCGACAAAATAAAATCATCAGAGAACTTTCCTGATAATGCCGCAAAATATTTTAAACTAACCTTGCCATCTCCTCTTACTAAACTTTCTGAATATTCAACATCAATAGAAGTATTTTTCGATGACTTAGTCCAATCTTCTATAGTTGGCATTGATCCATCTGTGCATGTTACTGCTTTAATTGCAATATCACCTATCACCCCTTTTTCATTACAAGCCACAGCATAAATTTGATAAGTAGTGTTTGGTTTAGCCAATGGTTTACCGTCAACACCTCTCATATTTGAAGTAAATGTTGAAAGAGTATCTTTAAGTATTACATTATTAAGGACATCGCTATATTTGCCTCCCAATAATGAAATGGCATCTAAAGAAGATGGTTCGTTCGCTTCCTCCACTAAATAAGAATAATATTTAGCATCAGTCCCTGGATTTATAACAAATGAGAAAGTAGAATCTGAGATGTTTGATATCTCAAGACTTACAGTTGGAGCAGTACCTTGATCAATGGAATTAAAATTTTCCATATCAGCACAGGAACTGAATATTAATAGAGCAACTGCAAATAACGTATAAATAATTTTTTTCATGTGAATAATTTTAAAAAGTGTTTTTAGGAATCTCTTAAAATTTAATTGAAGATATTCCATTATATAATCACAATTATTTTTTTGTTAAGGTTTGATTACCAAACATCAAATTCCACCAACCATCAGAAGCAACTCCATAAGCGCTTTCTATTACAAGTCTATTACCATCATCATGGATAGAGATTATAATATTGCCTCCAATTTCCAATTCTTCTGAATCATCTGGATCCGATCCGGTAAATCCGGCAAGAACAACATCATTATCGCCATCTTTATATCCAATTGCCTGTCCTACAGGAATCCTTATTTCAGTTTTATCTTCGCTGACAAAACCATAGAAATAGTTATAATCCGGAGCAACTAATCCGTTTGTAGCAAAATATGGTTCAAGATTAGCAATCCATACCTTTGAATTATCAGTAGCATCCTTTTCAATTCTTATATCCCATTCAAAAGAACCTCTGTTAGAAAAATAAGAAGCTGCTGATGTATGATATGTATTAAGGATAAACATTAATGGGTGTTCATTATCTGTAACTTTAACCGTAGCAGTAGAAGCTTCCCCAATATTAACTCCAGAATTCTTTAAAGTAATTAAAAACTGAACATCTCCATCAAAAGTATCATTATCAATAGATTCGATTCTGATAAATTGAGTTGGAGCCTCTTTTGTAAAGCTCAAAGTGTTCGATGAATTTAATATTTTAAAATTTTTCCCCTCAACTGCAGGTGCACTTTCCACAGGAGTAATTTCGAAATCTACTGTAGAAGATATACCTGATAAAGATGTTAACAATACAGGTATCTCTAAGACTTTATCACTTTCTTCGGCTATACTAAAATTTTTACTATTGAAAGATACAAAGGCATCTTTGTCATCAAAGTTAGCAGGATCATTCATACTGCACGAAGAGGCAAGCAGCACACATGCTGACATTGCTGATATATATTTTAATATTTTCATATATCGATAAATATTTATTTAGCTATTTCTTATATCCTTCATTTTGTTCCATATTCGGGTTTGCCTGCATCTCTCTCTTTGGAATAGGTAAAGCCCATTTATAGCTTGGGAAAGAAATATCTTTATTAGTTGAAACACCATTATAATCGGTTCTTATCAATGAAGTTTTTGTACGTGCATAGTCAAATGATGCATGACCTTCAAAGGCAAGCTCTTTTCTTCTTTCAATCAATATGCTGGTCATTGAAGGTGAAACATAAGAAGCACCTCTATGAGATGTAATCATATTCAAATCATCAGCCGCTGTAACCCCAGAAACATTTGCCCCATTAAGGATTGCTTCACTTCTTATTAAATACATTTCAGATAGTCTTAAAACGACAATGTTATTTTCCAAATGTGCTGTAGTACCATCATATCCAGCATATTTTAATGTCCAAAAATGATCCGGAGCATCATCTGTAGAAACAAATATTTTTGCTCTTACGTCGCCATCTTCATATAAATCCAACAAATCAGCAGAAGCTATAACATCTCCATATCCTTTAGAAGAAGTAAGATATGTTACTCCCTCAAAAGCTGGATAATAACCATTTTTCATTGAACCATTAACTTGGAATATGACTTCACCACCTTTTTCAGCAGTTTGCTTTGTCCATTGAGATTTATAATTATCAGCGGTATATAAAGAATAATTCTTATTATTTATAACCTTTGTTGCTGATTCTGCAGCCTTTTGATAATTGCCCATATATAAGTAAGCTCTTGCCAACAATGCTTGTATTGCTGCTTTACTTGCAGCGCCGGTTGGATCAGAAATACCTGATCTTTGATAATCTTCAGACATTAAAGACTCTGCATCAGTCAAATCTGTAACAATTTGGTTATAAACAGTCTCAACATTATCTCTTTTAGGAGAAGATATCTTTGTTTCCAAAACAACAGGGACTCCTAATGAAGCTGGCGCATAAGTATAAGGCTGTGCATAAACTCTAACCAAATCAAAATAACTTAATGCACGAACGAAAAGACATTCAGCTTTTAAATTATTTATATCTATTGCCGATACCTCAGAACTTTCCTTTCCCTCAAGATTATTTAACACATTATTTGCCTGTGATATAACAAAATATGCATAGTTCCATAATGGAGATGCATTATCTTCAGAATATTGCCATTGATAAGAAGTTATCATACGACCAGTATCATAGCTTTGATTTGTTGCTCTTTTAGCAATACCGCCTCTTAAATCAGGAGCAAGAGACATCTCAGCGCCATACCAATTTTCACTTTGCAGAGGTGAATACATACCGGCTGCTGCAGAGTTTAGGCCCTCAAATGTTGATAATGTTAATTCATTGCTTTGTGACAAAGGAGGCTCTTCTGTTAGAAAGTCAGAGCAAGAAGATAAGACACCTCCAATTAATGCCAGACATAAAATATATTTTTTCATATTTTTTTCTTATTTACGTTGATTAAAATGTTAAATCAAGGCCCAAAATAAACGATTTTGTCATTGGATAAATACCCACACCAACACCATCCACACCTCTTTCCGGGTCCCAGAAATTCACATCATGGAATGTAAATACATTCAATCCACTTGCATATACTCTTACATTTGACAACCCTATAGTTTTCAAATATGTTGTAGGGATTTCATATGAAAGAGTAACATCTTTTATTCTTAAATAATCACCTCTTTCAATCCAACGAGAGTTTGCTGTACGATTTGCACCAGAAGTATTTCCGACAACAGGTTTTGGATTACATCCTGTATCACCAGGATTTTTCCAATAATTACCTGCACTCTTAAATTGGTTTAGAACCATTGTAGAACCGTCACCTGAGAAAAAATAATTCTCTCCTATCAACACTTCATTACCTACTTTATATTCAAATGCCGCACTTAATGAAATGCCTTTCCATCTTAAATCTGTATTAAAACCGCCATTTACATCCGGTTCCGGTGAACCTGTATAAATCCAATTTGCTTTGTTTAAATCATTAGTCAACTTTCCATCAGCAGTTCTCCACAATGGGTCTCCGTTTTGTGGATTTGTGCCATAATAATCTCTTACATAGAAAGAGAATAAACTGCGTCCAACAACGTGACGTAAAGAAGCATCTTCTGAATAAGCAATTGATTCATCTCCTGCAAGATCCAAAATTTCAGATTTATTATGAGCTAGATTAAATCCGACATTCCATGTCCAATCTTTATTGTTTAATATGGTATAATCCAATTGCAGTTCAACACCTGTATTTTTCATAGAACCAATATTCATAACAGCCGAAGTAAATCCGGATGTACTTGAAAGTGGTTTTGTCAATAACATATCTGTTGTTTTACGAGAATAAAAATCCAAACTACCTGTCAATTTACTTCCAAAAAAACCGAAATCAACTCCGGCATTCCATGTACCATTCTTTTCCCAAGACAAATTATCGTTTGCCGGGCGGCTTGGTTTCATTCCCAATCCACCATTATAAGCTACCTGAGAATAAACTCCATATTGTAGATAATCACGGATATTATTATTACCATTCAAACCATAACTTGCTCTAAGTTTCAATAAATTAAGATAATCAGAAGTATCTTCCATAAATGATTCACTATGTATATTCCATGAACCGCCAACAGAGTAGAAAAGTCCCCACTGAGACTCAGCTCCGAATTTTGAACTTCCATCATATCTTAATGAAGCCTGCAAGAAATATTTTGCAGCATAATTATAGTCTAATATACCAAAAAATGACAATAAAGTAGATTGTGTATTATTATAGTCTAAATCATTTGTTGTATTACCAGATGAAAAATATGGTATAGAGGGGTCTATATTATAAGCTTGTTCACTATGATAAATATAATAACGTTGTAAAGCTTCCTGACCTAACAATCCTCTATAGTTATGGTTGCCTGTTGTCCCACTGTAAGTAATGGTGTTAGACGTTGTCAGCAATCTGTTCATCAATTGACTTTCAACCAACAATGACTCACCATTATATGCATAAGGATGATAAAAACTTCTACCTTGAATGTAAGCAACTTCAGCTGCATTCGTTGTTTTTACCACTAAACCCTTCATTGGAGTCCATTGCAAATACATATTTCCATTGAAACGATATTGCTCATCATAATTATCATTATAATCTGCAGTAGCACGTGGATTCAGATTTGAATTTTCAGGAATGTCTGTATTGTGCAAACCATCAGTTGTATATGCAGGTGTCCATGGCAAGATAGTTTGTGCCGCAAAAATCGGATTAGTGTAATATGAACTTTGCATAGCCATATCCTGACCTTTCATATAACCTACATTAACACGTACACCGGTTTTCAAATATTTATTCAAATCGGTATTTGCATTTATTCTAGCATTCATTTTTTGGAAACCTATTCCATAAAATACACCATCGTTCTTATGATAAGACAATGAGCTATAATAATTTGATTTATCATTTCCTGCCTGAGCATTGATTTCATATTCCTGCATCTGACCAAGTCTTGTCAAATGATCCACCCAATTAGTTTGTGTACGAGACAAGATTTCATAAGGACGATAATAAGGAGAAGTCGGATCATCCGGATTATAACCTCCATTTATAATTGCTGCTCTTTGGAAATCCAACAATTCACTTGGATTCATCATACCAAAATCCGAATTATCACATGCTAATGAAGACACTCCATATTTTGCTCTTACTGCAAATTTTGCTGTTCCTCCTTTTCCTGATTTTGTAGTAATCAAAATAACTCCATTTGCAGCACGAGATCCATAGACTGAAGCGGCAGCGGCATCTTTCAATACTGTTATACTTTCAATATCATTAGGATTTATCATTGCTATGGCGTTACTCGTATTCAATGTTGCACTTTGGTCACCTGTCATTACAGCTACACCATCAACTACATATAATGGTTCATTTCCAGCATTGATTGAACTTGTTCCACGTATTCGAATATTAGAAGCTGCACCTGGTTGACCTGATGAACCGGTAACAATTACACCGGCTAATTTTCCTGCTAATGCTTTATCAACAGATGAAGCAGGCACATCTATAATCTGATCTGCTTTTAATTGTGTGACAGAGCCAGTCTTTGCTTCCCTTGAAACAGTTCCATAGGCTACAACAACAACTTCACCTAACTCTTTTGAACTTGATTCAAGTGTAATCTTCATTGTTGGCTTTGCAACTGCTTCATGAGTTGTCATTCCGACATAAGATACCACCAACTTAGCGCCGGCTTCAACTTTCAGGTCAAAATGTCCGTCATAATTTGTAACTACACCATTTGTCGTTCCTTTTTCCACAACAGATGCCCCGATTACAGGTTCACCATCCTCCGCAGAAAGAACAACTCCCGAAACATTTATTGTTTGGGCCGATGCTAAAGATATGCCTATCATCAGGCATAAAAACACTGAGAGTAGTTTTCTCATAATTAGCGATAATTTAATTAAACATTACATCTTCTGTATTTAAATACTTTTAAGTCTAAAAGACTACTTTCTTAATTTTCTCCTTAATATTCACAACAACTATTCTAATCTTACTGAATAGAAAATTATCCGGCGATTTCGAGTTACTTATAAAAATTTAAAGTGATTTCCCCATTTAGAAATATTTACAAAGATAGTTATAATTTAATTTATTATTACACTTTTATGCGCTATTTGTTACAAATAGTGGCATTATGATATATTTATTTTTAGTTCGAACCTTCAAAACCAACAATCCGAACGCTTTTACAAACCTCATTATATATCATATACAGTACTATTGAAATTATTTTGCAAATAACAAATTATTTAATAATATTCTGAATATTGGTTATTTTTGTTATAATTTGTAAAATTTGAGGAGTGAAAAATAATGGTATCAACACTTTTCGATTGAAAAAATATCAAAACGGACTTTAAATAAGTGCATTTGTCATTTTGCTATATTTTCTTTATATAATCATTCTTTTAAAAATATTCGATGTTAAAAAAAAGACGTATTCTATCTTTTTGTCACAAACAAGCCGGTTACGTGTTAAAAGCCAGCTTAATTATCTCATTTTTATGATATTTAAAAAGGACTATAGAATTTAGTCTTTTATTTCCTAAAACTTTAAAATGGAATTATATCAAGATTGGTATTTTTATTGACAATGATAAAAAGGAGGATCCATTATCACCTTAAATGATTTATAAACTATGATTGATTTTCAATTAAACCGCACAAAAGGGCTCTTCAATCAAATAAGAAAGCAGAAATTAGACTTCACACAAAACATGTTTTACAATTGGAAATATATAAGCATTTCTTGACTTATATAAATTCAGCTTCACATAATGTGATTTTTAGTTCTTTAATGTATTATTTTAACTAATGAATTTTAAATTTGCATATTATAAGCATTAAAACACAAACAACATATACATCTAATATTTATGAAAAAGACAATTTTATCATTAATTGCTTTTTTTATCGCTTTTGCATGTTATCCGACCAACAGATGGGAATTAACTCCTGACGGAGGAATCAAATGGAATGTAAAAGACGATATCCCGCATTCAGACCACATTGAAATGAGCGGTCTTTCAGTTTCCACAGTAGTAAGATATGAAGTTGATAAGGATGGAGCCTTTCACTTTACAAGAGGAATGGTTTGGCCGATGTTAAGGACAATTCCAAATAACACTCATGCAAGTTTAATGAGAAAAATAGGAACTGATTTTATGTCTCCTATAAGAGTTAATGGCGCTCCAATTGGGAAAGAAAAAGTTGAAAGCATTGAATTAAATGGTCTAATGACTGTGACAAGCCGTTATAATTACTCCTCAAACAATGATTCTTACATACAATTGAAAAGAATTTTATTTCCATCAACAAAGAATCCAAGATTTTGTGAAGAGTACATTTTGACTAACAACACAAAAAAAGATATAACAATTGAGATTCCGACATTAATCTCGACAAGCAAAACAGATCCTGAAAAGGGAGTTGAAGGAGCATACACTATTGAATCGAGAATGTCATCCGGAAAGGAAACGCCATTCATCCTTAAACCGGGAGAATCCGCCACTTTTTATGGATTTATATCAGCGCGCAATTCAAAGATTGTAAATGTCGATTATGATATAGCCGGTGAAATGGAGGCACGAAAAGCTTTAATTTCTCAATTAAACGGCAATTTAAAACTTGAAACCCCCGACCCTGTCATTAACACCCTTTTTTCTTTCTCTAAACTCAGAGGAAGTGAAAGCATCTATGCAACAAAAGGCGGTCTTCTGCACGGTCCTGGAGGAGAATCTTATTATGCCGCTATTTGGGCGAACGATCAAGCGGAATATATTAATCCATTTTTCCCATATCTTGGCTACAAGACAGGCAATGAATCTGCACTAAATTCTTATCGTCATTTCGCAAGGTTTACGAACAAAGATTATAAACCCATTCCAAGTTCAATAATTGCAGAGGGAACCGATATTTGGAACGGAGCCGGAGACAGAGGCGATGCAGCTATGATTGCTTATGGAGCTGCAAGATACTGTTTAACAATCGGAGACAAAGAACAAGCCGATGAATTATGGCCTTTAATCGAATGGTGCCTCGAATATTGCAAAAGAAAAACAAATTCTCAAGGAGTAGTTGAATCTGACACTGATGAATTAGAGGGACGCTTCCCTGCCGGAAAGGCAAATCTTTGCACATCATCACTTTATTATGACGCACTTCTTTCAGCATCATATTTAGGAAAAGAACTTCGCAAATCAAAAAAGCAGACAACTGAATATGCCAAACGCGCAGAAAAATTAAAACTGGATATAGACAAATATTTCGGAGGAAATGTTGAAGGATTCAATACCTACAAATATTATGAGGGAAATGATGTTTTGCGCTCATGGATTTGCATTCCTTTGACAGTTGGAATTTTCAACAGATCAAGCGAAACAATAAAAGCATTGTTCTCACCTCTCCTTTGGACTGAAAACGGACTTCTTACACAAGCGGGCGATGCGACATTTTGGGACAGATCGACACTTTATGCAATGAGAGGGATACTTGCTGCAGGTGATTCAAAAGATGCAATGCCTCATTTAAAGCACTATTCCAACACAAGACTTCTTGGTGAGCATGTCCCTTATCCAATCGAGGCATATCCCGAAGGGGCTCAAAGACATCTTTCTGCAGAGAGCGGTCTTTACTGCAGAATCTTTATTGAAGGTATGTTTGGCATAAGGCCAACAAGCCTTGAAAGCTTTGATTTAAAGCCTGTTCTTCCAGAAGAATGGAATAAAATGTCTCTAAAAAACATCAGAGCTTTCAATTCCGACTTTGATATCAATGTTGAAAGAAAAGATGCCAAACTTTTGGTTTCCGTTTACAAAGGCAAGAAAAAGGTCATCAGTAAACTCATCAATAAGGGTGAGACTGTTAAAGTAAAGATTTAGGTCCTCAATGCAATAAATATTTAACACGGCATGATATAAAATCATAATATTAATCCGACATCAATCAGTCAAAAAAACAGATAAGCCTTTAAAATACTCTATGTTTATCTATGGAGTATTTTAAAGGCTTATTGTTTTATTATACTGCAACTAAAATTTATGGAGTATAATCAGAATCTATGCGATTTTAAATCTTTCAATTTTTTCAAGTCCATCGGACTTAAAAAGTTTGATCAGGATAAAGTGCCAATTTACCATCTTTTTGAATAGGCATATTAGCTTTTGTCTCTCTTAATCTATCACTCAAAGACTTGGCAAGCTTTTGCAAAGTCTTTGTATATTTCGGATTCTTTGATAAATCATTTGTTTCAGAAATATCCTCTTTTATATTGTATAAAAGATTAGTTTTAGTTTCATAAAAATGAATCAACTTATAATCGCCTATTATCACTGCACTTTGAGGCTCCCCGACATTGTTAAATCTCTCACCCCAATCATTCGGATAATGGAAATAAAGCGGACGGTTTAAATCACCCCTTCTACCTTTAAGTTGTCCAACAAAGCTTTTCCCATCAACTTTTTGTGGCAGTTTAGAATATTTAGCACCTGCCATTTCAAGGATAGTCGGGAAAAAATCCTCTATTATAATTGGTGTAGAGCAAATAGTGTGCTCTTTTGCAATGCCCGGCCAACTAACAATCATAGGTTCTCTTATGCCACCCTCAAAAACAGAGCCCTTTCCACCTCTTAACGGATAGTTCTTATCAACCCTTCCTACAGTATATCCGCCATTGTCGGACATAAAAATAACAACCGTATTATCATCTATACCTTTTTGCTCAAGATAATCCATTATATCGCCAAGGCTTTTATCCATTCCCTCAACAAGTCCGGCATACTGAGCCTCTCTGTCGCTTAATCCCTTTTCCCTGTATTTTTTATAAAACCTATCATCCTTTGCAAATGGTGCATGCACTGCATAATGGCTCATATAAAGGAAAAATGGTTTATCATTTTCCAATGCCTTATCCATCGATTTCAATGCCTTTTGAGTAAGAGCCTCAGTAAGAAAAACATTTGAGCCATGATATTCCTCAAGATCAGGCACGCCCCAAACTTTTGAATGCTCAGAATTATCTCTGTTTCCATAATTTTCCTCTCCAAGATAACTTCCCATTGCACCGGCAGCATGACCGCCGATATTCAAATCAAAACCCATAGTCAAAGGATCGGCTGCAGGTGTATCCAATGCGCCGAAATGAGCTTTTCCAAAAATCATTGTATAATAGCCGTTCTCCTGCAATATCGCAGGGAAAGGTTTTGAATAGAATGACTGATTTATTCCATCTACCGGTTGAACACCATTGTAATTCCATTTTCCAAAATCAAAATATTTATTTGCGCCGTCAGTGGACTTATCCTTATATAATGTCCAATTGGAAACCTTATGCCGAGTAACATTGCTTCCTGTAATAAGACTGACTCTTGAAGGGGAACTGACCGGGCAAGCATAGGCATTGGTAAATTTCATCCCTTTGCTTGCAAGACGCTCCATGTTTGGAGTTTCATAAATCTTATTCAACTCAGTAGCTTTGCTCCAAAATGGCACAGAGGTATCCTCCCAGCCCATATCATCGACAAGAAACAAAATTATATTAGGTTTATCCTTTGAAATTGCCGGTAAAGAAAGCAAAGATATTGCACTTAATGTAATGAAAGGTTTTCTCATAAAATGATGTTTTTAAGGTTTAGAAAAACTCAGCTCATCTATTGGAGCCATTTTTAAAAGTTTTCTTGTATTTTCCACAAACTTAAAATAATCTTTGTGGTTTTCTTTGTTTTTATAAAGAGTATCTGCTATAAAAGATGGTATTACAGTATATTTTTTTATTTCACCTTCATCATGTTGATTAACCCATGTAATCAAATACTCCCCATTTTTATATTTAAGCGCCCTATTTAAAGTTTTTTCAAGTTCTATAGAAAAGGATATTCCTCCCCTGCAATTCAAATCTTGCTGATTTGAGACATAATTACCAAGAGAATAGACCACTAATGGAGATTTTAAATCATTGTCAAAACCGTAGGCAATAGGTTGTACCACATGAGGATGTGAGCCTACAATTAGATTAGCCCCGTTTCTTATACTCCATTCACAGATTTGTTTTTGATAATTTGTCGGCTTATGACGGTATTCCTCTCCCCAGTGAAAAACTATAATAAGGGTATTGACTCCAATATTCTTGGATCTTACAATATCATTCTTAATATTAACTGTATCTATAAGATTAACAATTCTTTTATTAGGTACGGGCATGCCATTGGTTGCATAAGTATAATTAAGCAATCCGATTTTTATTCCGTTTTTTTCAAGAACAAGAGGATTTCTTTTCTTTAAATCCAACGAATCCAAAAATGCACCGGTATAAAGAAGATTCAGTGAATCAGCATAGAAGATATTATTTTTTATTCCATTGTCACCATTATCACAAATATGATTATTTGCAAACAACACAACATCTATACCGCCTTTTTTGATTGCTGTCATTGATTCATGAGGAACTCTAAATCTTGGATAACCGCTAAATGGGGGATTTTTTGAGATTGTTGTCTCGAAATTTATTATGGAAAAATCAGCGTCGGTATGATATGAAGAGATATATTTAAAATAATAATCAAAATCATGACCACCGTTTTCTTTTTTCGAACGTTCGATTTGAGGCTGATGAATCATAAAATCTCCCGAAAAAATCAGTTTTACTTTTGACGATTTATTCTCTGAATTTATCGACAATGTATCTTTATCTGCATTTATATAGGAATCACTCTTATCTATAGTTTTATTGCATGAGTATAAGCAAAGCAGAAAAAAAGGCAATAGAACTAATAAACAATTATTTCCAAGGACAGAAAAAGCTCTTCTATTACATATATTTAATGTAATAGAAGAGCTTTTTATTATGGCAATATTAATAACATCTCCTATATGCTTTACTTGAAAGCATATATTATTACCAATTGTTTTAATTAAAAAGTCCATCTTACATATCTGTTTCAGATAACGAATATAAAACAAAAGCAATGCAAATAAATCATTACAGCAATAAATGACAGCAAAATAAAAAATCGGATGTCTTTAACAAAGGCAATTCATTGTCGTAACAAAACCAAGCATTTTTATTGAAAAAACAAAAAAATAACGGAAAAACAAATATAACTTACTAAAAATCAAAATTTATTAATTTGTTTTTTTGGTTATTTAAATAAATAACAGAAAAATCTTCTACATTTGCAGGCGGATAGACTTAAAAAACTTACACCTTTAAAAAAGTTTTTTATAAATGCTTTGATAACGATGTAATATATTGGTTTTTAGTCAATTTATTAAATAAATATCATCATTTAGACTTAGGAAAGAAACATAAAGTCACCTTTTTTTGTTATCCATACATCAAAAAACATAAAACAACTTATAATGGACAAAGTTAGTTATGCTCTTGGATTGAGCATGGGACACAATTTTTTAGGTACCGGTATCAAAAACCTTAACGTAGAAGAATTTGCAAAGGGTGTGAAAGCCGTTTATGATGGTGCAAAACCTGAAATGTCATTAGATGAAGCTAAGAATTTGGTTAATGAATATTTCGAGAAACTGCAAAAAGAGATGCTTGATATTAACAAAAAAGCCGGCATAGCTTATTTGGAAGAATATGCGCAGCAACCGGAAGTTATTGTTATGCCGAGTGGGCTTGAATATAAAGTTTTAAAACAAGGTGAAGGGAAAACTCCTAAAGCTACAGATAAAGTAAGAGTTCATTACACAGGGAAAACTATTGATGGAAAAGTATTTGACAGTTCTGAACAAAGAGGTGTGCCTGCCGAGTTTGGGGTTAATCAAGTTATTCCGGGATGGGTGGAAGCCCTTCAATTAATGCCTGAAGGCTCTAAATGGCAATTGGTAATTCCGTCAGACTTAGCTTATGGCGAACATGGCGCAGGGGATGCCATCGCTCCTAATTCCACTCTTATTTTCGATGTCGAACTATTGAAAGTTTTATAAATAACATAATTAAAAACAAAGATGAAAAAAATCGCAATTTTACCTATTATTGCAGCAGGCGCCATTGCATTGACTTCCTGCAATTCAGGTTCTACACCAAAAGCAACACTTAAAACTACTGTCGACAGCGTCAGCTATGCTATTGGTATAAACACAGGACTTGGTTACAAACAAAATCTTGAAAGCTTTCCAGGAGAGCCTGCTAATATCGATGATATGATCGCCGGTTTCGCTGAAGGTCTTAAGGGTAACCCAAGCATGACTCAGGAAGAAGCTATGAATATTATTCAGACATATTTCCAAAATGCTGAAAAAATCGAATCAGAAAAGAATCTTGCTGAAGGAAAGAAATTCTTAGAAGAAAATGCTAAAAAAGAGGGCGTTATTACAACTGAAAGCGGATTGCAATATAAAGTTGATTCTTTAGGAACAGGTGCTACTCCAAAGGCTGAAGATGTAGTTAAAGTTCACTATACAGGAACTCTTTTGGATGGCACTAAATTTGACAGTTCTGTTGACCGTGGCGAACCTGCCACTTTTGGAGTAAATCAAGTTATTCCCGGATGGACTGAAGGTCTTCAACTTATGCCTGTAGGATCTAAATATACATTCTATATTCCTTCTGAACTTGCTTACGGCGAACGTGCTGCAGGACAGGCTATCAAACCTAATTCAACTTTGGTTTTCCAAGTTGAATTGATTTCTATCGAAGAGCCTCAGAAGAAATAATCATAGACAGATAATTTCCATATAATCCCTTTTGCCCTGCAATATATATTTTAGTTATTTTTTTCTATAATCTATATTGTTTATGACAAAAGGGATTATTCTTGTTTATATTTCTCAGCTTTCATACAAAGATTTATGAACCTTAATTTATACCACTTTCAAAACCACACTATAACCTTATAACATTATAAATTATCCTGACAACATCCTGTTTCGGAAAGTCACAAACTCAATGTGCATTCCAATAATATTTATTTTAAAACGATAAGGGTTTAAATATCTCAACCATATTAGCGCAAAGCATTACAACTCTGAATATCACTTAAATACAGATTACTTATTTAGTCTGACCTTATCAAATTTAAGGTCATTGGGTGTGATGAGAATAAATATTATTATTTCAATTGTTAATTTCTTATATAATTGCTCTATAATACGACTAAATGCTTTTTATTTAGTTCTAAATGATAGTATTTATCTAAATTATTTGACATATTTCTTTTTTTAAACAAAACAATTTGTATTTTTACTCTCAGTTTATACATTTAAATGAAAAACCAGTTATGGAAAAAATAGATAATCTTGACAGACAGATTTTGGATATTATTACAAGGAATGCCCGTATTCCATCGAAAGATGTTGCAATTGAATGCGGAGTTTCGCGTGCTGCCATACATCAGCGTATCCAAAGATTAATTGACTTAAATGTTATTGTCGGGTCGGGATATAATGTAAATCCAAAGATTTTAGGATTTCAGACTTGTACATATATAGGAGTTAAACTTGAGAAAGGTTCCATGTATAAGGATGTTGTTCCTGAACTTGAAAAAATTCCTGAAGTTGTTGAATGTCATTTCACTACAGGTCCATACACAATGCTTTGCAAGCTTTATGCAAGAGACAATGAGCATTTGATGGAACTTCTTAACAGCAAAATCCAAGAGATTCCGGGAGTTGTAGCAACTGAAACTCTTATTTCCTTGGAACAAAGTTTAAAAAGAGAGATTCAGATATCAAGCATACAGGAAGCTGCTGTAAAATAAATTCTTTACTATATTAAAGAAAAAGACAGGCGTTTGTTTATTAATTAAACAATCGCCTGTCTTTATGTAATGACTATAATTGAATAGATTTCCTACTTGTCAATTCAATAAATCTATGATTTTATTGTCAAGGTCAACGATAGAACTTAATTTCTTAACCTCAAACTTATCATCAACCAGTCTGTCTTTCAATTCATCCAACGAATTCATCTTTATCTCATTCCTTATTCTTTCAACAAAATAGAGTTTAATTTCATATCCATATAGAGAAGATGAATAATCTAAAACATGAGCTTCAATACTGACATTATTTGACGATGAAACAGTAGGACGGACTCCAATATTTACCATGGAATTATACCATTTGCCATCAATTTCAGCAACACAATAATAAACTCCATTTTCAGGAATTAATTTTTCAACATCATTTATCATAAGATTTGCAGTTGGGAATCCAATTGTTCTTCCTATCTGATGCCCACGTTCTACATGGCCTCCAATAAAATAGCTATATCCAAGAAGTTTAGCAGCCTCCCTGACGTCGCCATTTAATAAACATTTTCTTATTTTTGAAGAACTGATTTTAATATCATCCGGTGCAAAATCATTTTCCTTAACAACCTCCATGCCGCATTTTCCGCCATAAATCTTATATTGTTCAAAACCCTCCGCCCTATCTTTCCCGAAACGATGATCATAGCCTATAATAAGTTTTTTAACATTCATCATTTTTGAAAGGACATCTTTGATAAATTCTCCGGCAGTAAGCTCTCTCAGCTTATGATTAAAATCTATTACAAAACAATAATCCAACCCAAGAGGCTCAAGCTGTTTTATTTTCTCATCAAAACTATTTAATAAAAGGGGACAAGAATTGGGATCGATCTCTTTTTTGGGATGATTTTTAAATGTAATAACGGCAGATTTCAAATTACATCTTTGTGCCTCATCAATAATTTGCGAAATAAGGAACTTATGACCACGATGAACGCCGTCAAAGAAACCAATTGAAGCTGCAATATCGGGAAGGTCTGCATTATAAGGAAAATATACGACTTGCATACAATAAAATTAAGGAAGAAGTTTTTCTCTCAAATCCATGCCATCTGTTGCAAGGAGTGTTTCAAAGCCAAAAGCCATTGCTGCATTTAGGTTATTCTGAGAGTCATCAATAAAAAGTGTTTCCTCGGGCACAATACCTGAAATCTCTATAACAGACTGAAAAGCTTGAGGATCGGGTTTTATTGCCTTAATTTGATATGAGCAGAATATATCGTCAAAATAATTATTTATAGTCAGTCCTAATTGAGTGAAAAGTTCTTTTGCTTTTTCAAATACTATAGGATTGGTATTGCTTAAAAGCATAAGGCGATAGCCCTTTGCTTTAAGAAGAGAGAGCAACTCCAATCTATAAACAGGAAGTCCTGTTATAAACTGATTAAAAGCATCTGCAATCTCTTTATTAGAGGCATTTGGTATAATAGCATGAATAGCGTCATAAAACTGCTGTTCTGTCAACTCTCCATTTTCTATTTTAAGGAAAGGACCCTTTTGTCCATAATCTCCAAGATAGCTGTTGACATCTCTAAAACCAAGTTTTAGATATGCATCGACACATGACTGGCGACTGATATCCACCAAGACGCCACCCATGTCGAAGAGAATATTATTTATACCTCTCATTATATTATTTTTAAAATTAGAATGCAAAGGTAAAGATAAATTTCTAAATACTTACACATCACAGATTCTGATACACTTTTCGAGCGATGCAATCTTATCTTCCATGGCAGGCACAAATTCCTGACCAACAAAACCTTTATAGCCGCTATCCACAACAGCTTTCATTATAGCAGGGTAATAAAGTTCCTGGCTCTCATCAATTTCATTTCTTCCGGGATTGCCTCCTGTGTGGATATGGGAGAAATATTGATTATATTTTCTGATGTTTTCGATAATGTTGCCCTCCATTATCTGCATATGATATATATCATAAAGCAGTTTAAAATTCGGAGATCCTATTCTTTTACAAAGTTCAACACCCCAAATAGTATGATCACATTGGTAATCCTTATGACCCACACTATTCAAAAGTTCCATGGTTAAAACGACATTGTATTTCTCTGCTATTGGCATAAGTCGTTTCAATCCTTTTTCACAATTTTCCCAGCCCTGAAGATCGGTAAGACCGTTTCTTTTGCCTGAAAAGCATATTAAATTAGTCAGACCGGCTTCTGCCACCATTGGTATTACTTTTTCATAACTTGCCACAAGTTCATCATGAAGTGATGGGTCATTAAAACCTCTGTCTATTCCAAGGCCTGCTCCCTGAGCCATTGCCACTGTAAGCCCTTTATCTTTTACAGTCTTCCATTCATCAGGATTTAACAACTCTACCGATTCAATGCCTATTTTTTTGCATATATCGCAAAACTCATCCAACGGATAAGAGCCAAAGCACCATTTGCTCACCGAATGATGAATATTTCCTTTTAAAGGCTCGGGGGTAACGACTTTCTTTTTTAATGTTTCAGCATTTATGCTTCCTACTGATAATGCAGCACCTCCTGCAATTATTGATTTCAATGCGGTTCTTCTATTCATGGCGTATTATTATTATATGTATTGCGATAAAGATAATGCAAGCCGAACTCAATAAGCATCTGAAAGCGCAAGCTTTCAAGATGCGTTTGATGAGGCGAAGCTTAGCTTATTCAAAGATAATGCAAGCCGAACTCAATAAGCATCTGAAAGCGTAAGCTTTCAAGATGCGTTTGATGAGGCGAAGCTTAGCTTATTCAAAGATAATATTTTAAATAATTGGCATGGGATTGTTTTAGAATGAAACATAAAAATTTATTTAAAATTTCCATTATTAAATACAGTTGTCCTTTGCACTCTTTGCTATCTTACATACTATCCTCCTATTTATTTGAATATTAAAATAATAATAAATATATGCATCTCTATTTATGGTTCATAAAGCTCGATATGGCTGATAAATATGTATTTCCAGTGTAATTGTCATAACATTTCCAAATGTAAAAAAACATCAAAATTGCTCTAAATCATAAATTATATTTTGATAATTAAAAAACATGTCGTAATATTGCATCCGCAAACGGGAACATACCCAATGCCGGTCCTATAGCTCAGTCGGTTAGAGCATCTGACTCATAATCAGGGGGTCCCTGGTTCAAGCCCAGGTGGGACCACAAAATTTAATCGCTAACAACCTATTATAATGGATGTTAGCGATTTTTATTTTATGACTATTTCTCAGAATGTTACCACAAAAACATGAGAATACAGTCATAATAAGGATGAAGTTTTCTCCACTTCAAAAATTAAGCATCTACCGATCAGACAGCTTTGTCACGAAATTCTTAGTTTCCAAAGTAAATATTATAAAACAACATCAAACATGGCGCTTGGAATGCCTACTATCAGTTATAACCGATAAGTCAACTTTTTTTCGGTATAAAATCAGATAATATTTATTATTTCACATATTTGACACAGGCGATTTTTCATACTATACAGAAAGACGTATTTCTTTACTGCCTGATAATCTATAATATAGCATATTTGTAATTTCTTTATTTAAGATTTTTAAATTATTACCGTCGAAAATTCAATTTTGACCGTCGATTTTTAAATTTTCTTTGTCGATTTTAGTTGACATATCTGACACAATTTCTATGTAACCCATTATTGTGGTTAATGGAGGACAAAAATTATGTTTTGTTAGTTTTAAATTAATTTTTTAATGTTGCAGTTTATCTCTTGCATGCACATTTAAAACTTCGCAGCTTATAAAAAAAATTGTAATAGATTCAAGGCTAAAAAAACCGCTGTCAAACATGTAACGTTCCGGTAATTGCATCTTGAAATAAAATTATTCAAGTCTGATTTTTATATCGTTTTATTTTGTACCTTGATATAAAAATATAAAACAATGCACAAATGAAGAAGAAGCTTGTTATACTTTCGGGTGCCGGAATGAGCGCAGAAAGCGGACTTTCCACATTTAGGGATCAGGATGGTTTATGGGAGAAATACAGGGTTGAGGATGTATGTACCCCTGAGGCTTGGTACAGAAACCCACAGCTTGTATTGGACTTCTACAATCAAAGAAGAAGAGACTTATACAATGCCATTCCCAACAACGGTCATAAAATCATTGCCAAGCTTGAGAAGGACTTCAATGTTACTGTAATTACCCAAAATGTTGACAATCTCCATGAAAGAGCCGGTTCAACCGATGTAGTGCACCTACACGGCGAGTTGACAAAAGTCAGGTCAAGCAGATATGAAAATCTTATTTATGATGTAGACCCTAAAAATCCTGACACTAAGATTGGAGATAAATGCGAGAAAGGATTTCAGCTTCGCCCTCATATAGTATTTTTCGGAGAAGCTGTGCCAATGATAGAAACTGCTGCCGAGATTGTATCGAAAGCAGATATTTTAGTTATAATAGGCACTTCCATGAATGTATATCCGGCAGCAGGTCTTATCCATTATGCCCGAAAAGGGATAAAGATTTATTTGATAGATCCAAATGATGTAAATATCCCCGCCGGCATAAATGTTGAGCATATAAAGAAAGGAGCCTCATTAGGGATGAAGGAACTTGAGGAAAAAATTGAAAAAGACAAATAAAAAAAAACGCATTCTCTCAATAAACGGGAATGCGTTTTTTTGTAACATATCAACGAAAGCCAGAACAAGACTGCTTATTGTGTGCTTTTAACAAGCAGCCTTATAAGAAATGCTACTTTAATTATATAGTTTGCGCTTTTCTTTTAAAGCCTCAAGTACATTAATGATATAATCGCCGAGCTTTTCAGATTCAGAAATAATATCCATATAGAAAGTTCCTGCCTGATATTCATACTCGCCGCGTTTTACACTCTCAATATTTTCATTTCTGAACTGATTTCTAAGATTATTGATCTCATCCTCCTTATTGTACGCCTTGTTCAAATCAGATTCAAGCATCTCATTTTTTGAAAGGATATGAGTCATGTGCTCAAGAGCAGAAGAGGTAAGAGTAAACATGTGAGCTATATTATCCATAATCTGAGGAGTAAAGGCAGCATGAACTTCAGATTTTCTAATCATTGTTCTTGCCATGTGGTAACAACTGTCACCAATACTCTCAATTTCATCAACTACTTTAAACATCGATCTTATCTGATTCTCAGAACCGTAAGAAATATTATTAGTGGTAATATGGTTAAGATAGTTTGCTATTTCAAGTTCCATTCTGTCGGATATCTTCTCATATTTTTCTATACGGCTGTAAAGCTTGCTGAAAGCTTCGCTTCCCTCCTTTTCATGTAGAAGATCCTGAGTCATATTAAGCATCCTTTGAGTACGCTCAGCATAAACTATTGTCTCTTTTTTTACCTGAAGCAAAGAAAGCTCACCTGTTGAAAGCATACCTGAAGAGATATATTTAAGTTGGAACTCTTCATCCGAATGTTTCTGAGGAATAATTTTTGTAACAATCTTAACATACATATTAACAAACCATATCATAATAAAGACATTGATAATGTTGAATACAGTATGAAACAATGAAAGAGCATAAGAGACAGAGACCTGCATATTTGAGAACTGCGACTGCACCGCACTTAAAGCGGAATCAATCACCTTGCCTTCATTAAGTTGATTGACCAATGCGGGGTCAGTGGTATTTACAAAATTCATCAATGCATTCGGGTTGCCCGGACCATACTCGGTAACAAGCCATGCTATCATTCTTGTGAAAGGGAAGAAAACAATAAGCATCCAAATTACGCCGAATACATTAAACATCAAATGGGCAAAAGCAGCTCTTTTGGCAGATACGTTAGCGCTTATGGCAGCCATATTTGCAGTAATGGTAGTTCCGATATTCTCGCCCAAGACCATTGCGGCAGCTATTTCAAAGGATATCCAGCCTTTGCTGCACATTATAAGAGTGATTGCCATTGTTGCACTTGAAGACTGAACAACTATTGTCATTATAGTACCAATAAGAAGGAAAAGCAGGATAGAGCCATATCCCATATTGGTGTAGTTTGTCAGAAATTCAAGAATCTGAGGGTTGCTTTTAATATCCGGAACAGAATTTTTCAGAAAATCCAACCCCATGAAAAGAAAGGAAAAACCGATGATAAATTCACCCCAGGACTTTCTTTTGCTGTTTCCTGAAAAGATAAACGGGATAGAGATACCTATCAAAGGGATAGCGAAAAGAGAGATGTTCACTTTAAATCCAAAGATTGAAATAATCCATGCCGTAACCGTTGTCCCGATATTGGCTCCCATAATAACTGAGATGGATTGAGTCAATGATAATAGCCCTGCATTGACAAAGCTGACCACCATAACAGTGGTTGCAGAAGAGGATTGAATCAAAGCAGTAATTAAAACCCCGGTAAGCATTCCGGTTACTCGGTTTTTTGTCATTACTGTGAGAATGTTCCTTAACCTGTCGCCGGCAACTTTTTGAAGACCTTCGCTCATAATCTTCATTCCATAAAGGAACAAACCTAAAGAACCAATGAGCTTTAATAAGTCAAGAATTGAGTAATTCATTCAATTGTCTTTTTGTTAGTTTTTGCAATCTGTTTTTACTGTTTGAAGCAAAATTATATAAAAATATCAACCTCGGCAGTAAGCCATTGAAAAAAAACAAGATATGAAAATTATTTATGTTTTGTAATAACATTGTAGCATCAAGGGCATATCTTCGCAAATCCATATTTACTAACAAGAAGTTTGATTTGCTTGTTCAGTTCTTTTTTTTGATAATTGTTGCTATATTGCCATAATTTTAATTAACAATGTTATGGACAACAATACAAGAATATATTGTAAAAACACTCAGACCTATCACACCGTTCCTGTTGGAACGCCTATTTCAGATATATATCTAAAACTACAGATAAAACTTCCTTCTCTTTGTGTTGGTGCAAAGGTTAACAACAGGGTTGAAGGATTAAGATACAGAGTCTACCAGCCAAGAGACATTGAATTTATTGATATTTCCTCCATGTCCGGAATGAGGGTTTATCTTCGTTCTCTTTGCTTCGTGCTCTATATGGCAGTAGATGAAGTTATGCCTAATTCACGGCTTAGAATAGAGCATCCAATCTCAAAAGGATATTACTGTCAAATAAACAACCACCAAAAAATCAGTGAAGATCAGCTTGAACAAATCAAAAGAAGAATGAAGGAGATTATATCTCAGGATATTCCCTTTCACCGTGAAGAATGTCATACCTCTGATGCTGTTGAAAAGTTCAGAGAAAAAAATCTTAACGACAAAGCCGATCTGCTTGAAACTTCGGGACTGCTATATACCAATTATTACAGGCTCGACAACCATATAGACTATTATTATGGGGCTCTTTTGCCATCAACAGGGATGCTTTATCTTTTTGACCTGCAGCTTTACAACAGCGGAATGCTGATTATTGTGCCGCAAAGAAAAGACCCTTTAAAACTTGAAGAGACAATAAAACAGCCTAAAATGCTTAAAGCTTTTGATGAGTACTTGGACTTCAATTATATAGCAGGGCTTTCAAACGTAGGGAAAATGAACAAGCTCATAAACAAAGGTGACGTGAGCGACCTTATAAGAGTGAGTGAAGCGCTTCAGGAGAAGAAAATAGCTGCCATTGCAGATGAAATAGCAAAAAGAAAGAACGTAAAGGTTGTGCTTATCTCAGGCCCTTCATCTTCAGGTAAGACAACATTTTCAAAAAGGCTTTCAATACAACTTATGACAAATTTGATTCGTCCTGTCGCACTTTCTTTGGATGATTATTTTGTATCAAGAGAAGAGACTCCCAAAGATGAAAATGGCGGGTATGACTTTGAATCATTGTACGCTTTGGATTTAAAACTTTTTAACGAGGATTTGAACAAGCTTATTGATGGCAAGGAGATTAATGTGCCTACATTTAATTTTCATACAGGAAAAAGAGAATATTCAGGAAAAAAGTTAAAACTGCATCCATCTTCAATATTGATACTTGAGGGAATACATGCTTTAAATCCTGAGCTTACCCCTTTAATTGATGATAAGCTTAAATATAAAATTTATGTGTCTGCTTTAACCACCATCTCCTTGGATGATCACAATTGGATTCCAACTACCGACAACAGGCTGATAAGAAGGATTGTAAGAGATTATCAGTTCAGACATTATTCAGCACAAGAGACCATATCTCGTTGGGAAAGTGTTAGAGCAGGTGAGGATAAATGGATATTTCCTTATCAGGAGAATGCAGATTCCATGTTTAACTCGGCAATGTTGTATGAACTTGCAGTGTTAAAGAAATATGCAGAGCCTATATTGAGGGAGGTTCCAAAAAATGTACCCGAATATGCGGAAGCATATCGTCTCGAAAGATTTTTAGCCTATTTTAAATCCGTACATGAATCTGATATTCCTTCAACATCTTTGTTAAGGGAATTTTTAGGCGGCAGCACATTCAATTACTAAGCTTCAAAATACATTTATAGCAGAATAGTTATTTGACTGACTTTACTTATATATCAACTTTAACGATATTGTCACTAATTAAAATAGGTGAATTATAAAATAGTAATTTTTATTATTCGTAAGTTTGTTAAATTACTATACGGAGATTTTATAAAAGATTTTGCCAATGTTAAAGCAGCAACAAACACTCCAGCAGATACAGAAACTTTCACCTCAGCAAATTCAACTTATACGAATGCTTGAATTACCTATTGTAGAACTCGAGCAGCGTGTAACAAAGGAACTTGAGGAGAACCCTACATTAGAGGAGGGCATGAATGAAAACAAAGATAACTCTGAGAGTGAAACATATAATGAGGATGAGAATGGTGATAATTATGAATCTTCTGAAGAGATATCACTTGGAGATTACAGAAGTGAAGATGATATTCCTGATTATAAGCTTCAGGCTTCAAATAGAGCAAAAGATGAGAGGGAACCTGAATTTACCTACACTGACACAGTTTCTTTTTTTGAGTCGCTTAAAGAGCAACTTGATTTAAAAGAGATATCTCAGGAGCTGCACTCTTATGCCGAATATATTATTGGCAATCTGGACAACAACGGCTATTTAAACAGAAGCCTTGAGTCAATTAAGGAGGATATTTATATTGCCACCGGGATTGATGTGCCTTTAAGTATAATGGATGATGCACTTTCAATAGTTCATGAATTGGATCCGGCAGGAGTTGGCGCCAAGGATTTAAGAGAGTGCCTTATTCTTCAGATTGAAAGGAAAAAGGGTTCTCTATCAAATACCACGGCTTACGACATATTGGACAAGGAATTTGAAGCCTTTACAAAAAAACATTTTGACAGGATAAAAAAATCTTTAAATATCGATGATGAGCAATTAAGAAATGCGATGAAAGAGATTCTTGCTTTGAATCCAAAGCCGGGGAATTCTCTTAGTGACAACATTGAAGAAAAAAGCTCTCAAATCATTCCTGATTTTATTGTAGAAAACATTGACGGCGAGTTGTATGTTTCTTTAAATAACGGCAATATTCCCGACCTTAGAATAAACAGTCAATATTCTAACATGTTTGAAGATTGGAGCAATAAAGCAAACAGAAACAGTCAGACGAAAAGTGCACTGCTTTTTGTCAAGCAAAAAATAGATTCTGCAAGATGGTTTATTGAAGCTATAAAGCAACGTAACAATACTCTTTCAAAGACTATGGATGTAATCATACAATTGCAGAGAGAGTTTTTTCTTTCCGGAGAAGAGAGCAAGCTCCGCCCAATGATTCTTAAAGATGTGGCAGAAAGAGCAGGATTTGATATCTCAACAATCTCTCGGGTAAGCAACAGTAAATATGTACAAACTGATTTTGGCATATTCCCATTAAAATATCTTTTTTCAGAAAAATCTCAAACAGAAAATGGTGAAGAGGTTTCAACAAGGGAGATTAAAAAGATTCTTGCTACATTTGTAGAGAAAGAAGATAAGGGCAAGCCCTTGTCGGATGACAGACTTAGCGAATTACTTAAAGAAAAGGGATATACCGTTGCCAGACGAACTGTGGCAAAATACAGAGAGCAGCTTAATATTCCGGTTGCGCGCTTAAGAAAAACAATTTGAAAACAATCTTTATTATGAAATATATTTCTCATTTTTTTTCTACTATATTGCATCCATTGTTGATGCCTTTATATGGAGCATTAATATTGCTCTATTATGTTTCTTTTGGCATATTACCGCCAAAGCTTCAGCTTACAGGTATTTTAATTGTTGCTCTTTCAACACTTGTAATTCCTGCACTTGGAATTTTCACATTGTATATATTTAATGTAGTAAAGAGCATGTCATTATATGCCAGAAAAGACAGGCTCTATCCATACATAATAACATTGATGTGCTACTCTTTTTGTGCCTTGGTTTTCTATAGAATGAATTTTCCGACCTATATAGTAGGAGTTATTATAGGAGGATTTATCTCGCTTTTTATTGATTCGATAATCACACTTTTTTGGAAAATCAGCGCTCACATGACAGGAATTGGAGGATTGCTTGCTGTTTCTACAATAATATATCAGACAAATTACATCCCTCTTTATTTATATTTAGGAATAATTGTTTTAGCCGGAATACTTGGCACATCAAGAATATATTTAAAATGTCATACTCTCGGACAAGTCTTGTCAGGAACAATTAATGGATTTGTTTGTATTTATTTTTCAACATTATATCTTTAAACAAAAAGAAACTGCTTATGTATGTTTCAAATTAAATAATCTTTTATAACCATAACATTATGAATTACCCTGAGAACATTAAGTACACAAAGGATCACGAATGGATTCGTGTTGAAAATGGCAATACGGCTTTTGTCGGAATTACAGATTTTGCTCAAAGCGAGCTCGGTGAGATAGTTTATGTCGATGTAACAACAGAGGGAGAAGAGGTTAAAGCTGAATCTGTTTTTGGGACAATCGAAGCTGTAAAAACCGTATCTGATCTTTTTATGCCTGCAACAGGCACTGTGCTTGAAGTTAACGAAAAACTGGAGGATAACCCTGAATTGGTAAATGAAGACCCTTATGGAGCAGGATGGATTATCAAGGTTGAATTGGAAGATGCCAAACTAAAAGATCTAATGGATGCTGCTGCCTATAAAGTTTGGGTTGGTAAAGAATAGGACATTATAACAATTAAATTATATATGAAGCCAGTTGTAAGTATTATTATGGGAAGCACGTCGGACCTTCCGGTTATGAAAAAGGCGGCCGATTTGCTCGATGAATTTGAGATTCCATTCGAAATGAATGCTCTTTCAGCTCATCGAACTCCTAAACAGGTTGAAGAGTTTGCAACAAATGCAAAAGGAAGAGGCATTAAAGTAATTATTGCGGCTGCAGGAATGGCGGCTCATCTTGGTGGAGTAATCGCATCAATGACAACTTTGCCGGTAATCGGTGTTCCTATTAAATCAAGTATTGAAGGATTGGATGCCCTCTATGCTATCGTGCAAATGCCTCCTGGCATTCCGGTTGCAACTGTTGCAATCAATGGAGCTCTTAATGCTGCAGTCCTTGCAGTTCAAATGCTTGCTTTAAGTGACAAAGAAATCGATAGGAAGCTGACCGAATACAAGGCCGGATTGGCTCAAAAGATTGTTGATGCCAACGAAGAACTGGCACAAGTAAAATATCAATTTAAGACAAATTGATTATAATTTTAAGATTTATTTAAAAGAGCTGTATAACAACTCTTTTTACATTTACCATCCGGCACATAGTGAGGATATATTAATCAAAATAATATATCCTCCTATTTCCCGGATTTTTAATTTTTACTGTTTTTGAAATAATATTATCGGTATGGACTTATATAATTATAAACGTCGTTTGTCTTCTGAAGTTAAAATTGGGAATATTAGAATAGGTGCAACAAATCCTATTGCTATACAATCAATGACCAACACTTCAACTCTTGACACTGATGGCAGTGTGGCTCAAATAGAAAGAATTTCAGACAATGGAGCTGACATTGTCAGACTCACGGCACAAGGAACCAAAGAGGCTGAAAATCTGAGATTAATAAAAGAGGCAATTAGAAAAGATGGTTATAATACGCCTTTGGTGGCCGATATCCATTTTAATCCAAATGTTGCCGATGTAGCTGCAAAGATTGTTGAGAAAGTAAGAATTAACCCCGGAAACTATGTAGACAGTGCGCGCGTTTTTAAAAAGATTGATTATACTGATGAAGAATATAAACAAGAAATTGAAAAAATCAGACTTCGTTTGATTCCTTTTCTTAATATCTGTAAGGAGAATAACACAGCAATTAGGATTGGTGTCAACCATGGTTCTCTTTCTGACAGAATAATGAGCCGATATGGAGATACTCCTGAAGGAATGGTTGAATCTTGTATGGAATTTCTTAGAATTTGTAAAGCTGAGGGTTTTATGAATGTGGTGATTTCCATAAAAGCATCAAATACTGTTGTAATGGTTCATACTGTAAGGCTTCTTGTTAAAGAGATGGATAAGGAAAATATGAATTTCCCGCTTCATCTCGGAGTTACTGAAGCGGGTGATTCTGAAGATGGAAGAATTAAGTCGGCACTTGGAATAGGAGCTTTGCTTGCAGATGGGATTGGCGATACTATTAGGGTTTCTCTTAGTGAAGCTCCGGAGAATGAAGTACCTGTGGCTAAGGAATTGGTTAATTATATTATTTCAAGAAATGATGCTCCAATTATTGAAGGACCTTTTAAGGATGGAAAATTAAAGTATAATTCAATTAGACGTAAAACTAATCAAGTTTTAAACATTGGCGGTAATCATTCACCTATTGTAATAGCCGATCTTTCTTCCAATGATGCAAACTGCAATTTTGGAGAAAAGGATTTGAAACCTGATTATATATATATCGGCAATAAAAAGATATTGGGTAATAAAGAAACAGCTTCTCTTGTGAATCATCATGAAATTGGAATAATTAAGGAATACTCTCCAGAAGCAGAAAACAATAATAATATTTTCTTCCTTTATAATGCCTCTGTAGTTGAAGCTCTTGAGAAAGATGAGAAAAGGCTTTCATTTCTTAAATTGAATTATGAACAAATCAGGGATGATTTTAAGAGCAAAGGCAAAATCTACTCAATTCTAAAAAACAGAAATAATATTGTTGTTATCGGAGAAATAACAAATAAAAATATTCCGGGACAAATGAGAGCCTTTGGTGATAGTTTTGATGATAATGGCATTAAAATTCCATTGGTTTTTAATGTAATCTATAATGACGTTGACATTGAAACCATGAGAATAAAAAGTGCCTCTGATTATGGAGCCGCTTTGATAGACCTATCAATTGACGGGATAATGATAAGCAATCAAAATATAGATAATCAATCTTTGGTAAATCTTGTGTTTGGAATACTTCAGGCGTCAAGAACCAGAATAACTAAAACAGAATTTATTTCATGCCCCGGGTGCGGTAGAACTCTTTTTGATTTGCAATCAACAATAGCTAAGGTAAAGAATGCTACTTCTCATCTGACAGGACTGAAGATTGGTATTATGGGATGTATTGTTAATGGTCCGGGAGAGATGGCTGATGCCGATTATGGATATGTTGGAGCCGGAAGAAATAGAATCTCATTATATAAAAACAAGGAATGTATTGAGAAAAATATTCCTGAAGAGGAGGCTGTTGACAAGTTGATAGAATTAATAAAAAAATATGGTGACTGGAAAGAAAGAGAATAAAGAATCAACAACTTTAGATAACAAAACCATTACAGATAGACTCGGACACGAATCTATAGGTAAATTGCTTGCTACCTATGCTATTCCTGCAATAGTAGGGACAATGGTAATGTCTCTGTATAATATTGTAGATAGAATATACATCGGGCAGGGAGTAGGAGCTGAAGCTATTTCAGGATTAGCTTTAACGTTTCCTGTGATGACTCTTTCCGGCGCATGTGGAATGCTTATCGGAGCAGGAGCAGGCGCAAGAATATCTATTTTTCTTGGTAAAGGAGATAGACCAAAAGCAGAGAAGGTACTCGGAAACAGTCTAATTCTTGTAATGATAATCGCTTCCTTATATAGCCTTATTAATTTTATTTGGCTTAAGCCAATATTAAAAGCTTATGGAGGAACTGATGTCACTTTGCCTTATGCTGTTGATTATCTAAAGATAATCATTCCATTTACAATGCTCAACAATTTAAGTTTTGGCTTTAATAATATGATGAGAGCATCAGGCTATCCCCAAAAAGCTATGCTTACAATGATGATTAGTGCTCTTGCCAATGTGATTTTAGACCCTATTTTTATTTTTGGCTTTAAAATGGGAATTGAAGGAGCAGCTATTGCCACCGTTATATCAATGGCAATAACAACTGTATGGGTGATGATTCATTTTTCAAATTCCAATCATACAATTAGTTTCCATAAAGAAGGATTTAAACTTAACAAGCGAATAATTATTTCTATTATAAGTATCGGTATGTCTCCATTTCTTATTAATGTCACAGCGAGTGTGGTAAATGTTATAATGAATAGAAGCCTATTGCTTCATGGAGGAGACTTGGCTATTGGCGCTTTTGGAATTATAAACAGCGTTTCTATGGTTCTTGTTATGTTAATAATTGGTTTATGTCAGGGAATGCAGCCTATTGTTGGCTATAATTATGGAGCAAGGAATATTTTAAGGGTGGAACGTGCATATAATAAAACAGTAATTGTAGCCACGATTATTTCTGCCGTTGGTTTCTTGTTGGCCCTTTTCATTCCTGATATAATAGTAAATGGATTTACAACAGATAAGGAGCTAATGGCGATTGCTGTTCCCGGACTTAGATTTACTCTTCTTGCATTTCCTATTGTAGGATTCCAAATTGTAACAACCAATCTGTTTCAATCATTAGGCATGGCTTGGAAAGCTATTTTTCTTAGTCTTTCGCGTCAGGTTCTGTTTTTGATTCCTCTTATATGGATTCTTCCACAATTTTATGATTTAACAGGTGTTTGGATTGCTTCTCCAACATCTGATGTTATTGCTGGAATTGTTGCGTTCTTCTTTTTAAATTATCAATGGAAAAGATTTAAAATAGCAATGAGCACAGATAGTAAATAATAGCAATTAAATAAAATATTGATATAGGCATAAAAAAGTCAGACTAATGTTTAGTCTGACTTTTTTTATATTTTATTTAAAAATAATACAAGCCGAATTCAATTACCACTTAAAAGTTTTCATTTTAAAAATGGGATTAATAAGGCGAAATTTATCTATTAAAGAATTATTGCTGAGGTTTTTTAAAGAAAGGTTTTCTTTCTCTATTGTCATCTCTTCTATCGTGACGTTCACGTCTTGGTTCGAAAGAATCACTTTCACCCTCTTTACGAGGAGGACGAGGAGTCAATGCTTTCATAGACAAACGGAATTTACCAGTTTTCTTATCAATTTCAATAAGTTTTACTGTTAATTCATCACCCTCCTTAATTCCTGATTCTTCCATAGTTTCGATACGATCCCAACTAATTTCAGAAATATGAAGAAGTCCATCTTTACCAGGCATAAATTCAACAAATGCGCCAAAAGGCTGTAAAGTCTTAACTTTACCGACATAAGTTTCGCCCTCCTCAGGGATAGCGATAATGCCTTTAACCTTAGCAACAGCAGCTTCAATAGCTTGTCTGTTATTAGCAGAAATTTCCACACGACCTTGGTTTTCAATCTCTTCAATAGTAACGACAGCGCCGGTTACTTCCTGAATTCCTTGAATAATTTTTCCTCCAGGACCGATGATAGCTCCGATAAATTCTTTAGGAACCATGATAACTTCAATACGAGGAGCGTGGTCTTTTAGTTCTTTACGAGGAGCAGGCATAGTCTCAAGGATTTTACCAAGAATATGAGCTCTACCATCTTTGGCTTGATTTAAAGCTTTTTCAAGAATTTCATAAGAAAGACCATCAACCTTGATATCCATCTGAGTTGCAGTGATACCTTTTGAAGTTCCTGTTACTTTAAAGTCCATATCACCAAGATGATCCTCATCACCCAATATATCGGAAAGAATAGCAAATTTAGAATCACCAGCATCTTTAATCAATCCCATAGCAATACCAGAAACCGGAGCTTTAATCTGCACTCCTGCATCCATAAGAGCAAGAGTTCCGGCACAAACAGTTGCCATAGAAGATGAACCATTTGATTCAAGAATATCTGAAACCAAACGAACGACATAAGGATAATCCTGAGGAATCATACGTTTCAAAGCACGGTTTGCAAGATTACCATGACCTATTTCACGACGTCCAATTCCTCTTGAAGCTCTCGCTTCACCTGTAGAGAATGGAGGAAAATTATAATGAAGCAAGAAACGCTCGCGTCCTTGATTCAAAACTTCGTCTATCATTTTCTCATCCAACTTAGTACCTAATGTACAAGTAGTAAGAGATTGTGTTTCACCACGAGTAAAAACAGCAGATCCGTGAGGTCCTGGAATATAATCTACTTCTGACCAAATAGGACGGATTTCTGTTGTTGTTCTGCCATCAAGACGTTTGCCTTCATCCAAAATAGAGCGACGCATTGCCTCTTTCTCTACATCATGATAGTAACGTTTGATTAAACCAATTTTTTCAGCTGCATATTCAGGGTCAAGCGATTCGATATATTCCTTTACAATATTATCAAAAGCGTCACCACGGGCATGTTTGTTGGCATTACCTTGGGAAGCAATAGCATAAGCTTTCTCATAACAAGCCTCATGAACAGCTTTTTTAAGCTCTTCATCATTTTCTTCATGACAATATGTGCGTTTTACAGTTTTACCTGCAGCTTCCATTAGTTCAAGTTGAACTTTACAATGAACTTTAATAGCTTCATGAGCAGCCTTCATTGCTTCAAGCAAATCATTCTCAGAAACCTCATCCATTTCACCTTCAACCATCATAATGTTATCCATGGTTGCAGCAACCATAATATCCATATCAGCCTTTTCAAGCTCAGCAAAAGTCGGATTGATTTTAAATTCTCCATCTATACGTGCAACACGTACTTCAGAAATAGGACCATTAAAAGGTATATCAGAAACTGCAAGGGCAGCAGAAGCGGCAAGACCGGCTAAAGCATCCGGCATAGTTTCATTATCAGCTGAATACAAAGTTACATTAACAAAAGTATCAGCATGGTAGTCTTCAGGGAAAAGCGGACGAAGAGCTCTATCTATCAAACGCGATGTTAAGATCTCATAATCGGAAGGTCGACCTTCTCTTTTAGTAAATCCTCCTGGGAAACGCCCAGCAGAAGCAAACTTCTCTTTATAGTCAACAGACAAAGGCATAAAGTCTACGCCAGGACCAACTTCAGTAGCAGATACGACGGTAGCTAAAAGCATTGTACCGCCCATTCTAACCTCTACGGCGCCATCAGCTTGCTTAGCTAACTTGCCTGTCTCGATAGTGATGGTTCTTCCATCTCCTAAATCGATTGTTTTAACAATAGGGTTAATCATAATTATTTCTTATTCACTTTCTGTCAAATTGTGGCAAATATAATTAAAGTTTAGGTCAAACGTACTGAAAATGAAATAAAACTCACTTCTTATCAACTATCATTGTTTAAATCTTTTAAAATAGTATCTTTGCCAAAGGGAAACACGGTAACAATCATCGTATTTTAAAACATTCTACAACAAAAATGTTTTATTCTTCCTTATATATTGGATTTATATTAAGTCTTTTTCTTTTTAAAAAGTAATTTATCAATTTTTCAAAATGAAACGCATCATATTTTTTTCCACTTTATGTCTTCTTTTAGCCTCTTGTTCAAAAGACAAACAGTTTGTTATCGAGGGTAAGATTGCTGATGCCAATGGTAAAACAATTTACCTTCTTAACAGTGGAATGTCAAATAATTCAATCATTGATTCTGTAAAAATTAAAGAGAACGGCGATTTTAAGTTCAGGCAAAAAGCTGTGGCAACTCCTGATTTTTTCAATCTGAAAATAGACAATCAAACGATTACACTTGCTGTTGATTCTTGTGAGACTATTAAGGTTGATGCAAACGCCAATAATTTATTTTCTTCATATAAAGTTCAAAATTCCCCGGAGAGCGAAAAAATCAGGACTATAATTTCTTTTGGAACTGAGCTTAAGGGACAGCTTCAGAAATTTGACAAACTATATATCGACAAGAAAATTTCAGCTCAGGTCTTCAGTGACACTGTCCTTTCTGCTGTACAAACTTATAAAGACAGGTCTCTTCCATATATTTTTGAGAATCCACGTTCCGCGACTGCTTATTTCACTCTTTTTCAAAGAGTAAACGGCTTGCTTATTTTTGACCCATATTTAAAAAGCGACATTCGCGCATACGGTGCTGTAGCAACTTCCTGGGATTCTTTCTATCCTGAGAGTGAGCGTTCAAAACAATTAAAAAACATTGTACTTATGGCAATGAGAGAACAACGTCGCGCTTCTGAGACGGGTGTCGATTTATCGAGCATTCAGGAACAAAATTCACTTGAAATTGTTCTTCCTAATATTAAAGGAAAAGAGATCAAACTTTCCGATATGAAAGGGAAAGTGACGCTTTTAAGTTTTACAGCCTACGAAACTGATTATTCAGGTCCATTTAATATTTCTTTATCTACAATTTACGATAAATTTAAAGATAAAGGATTTGAAATCTTTCAGGTCTCACTTGATGCAGATGAAAATCTTTGGAAAGTAACATCATCAAATCTTCCTTGGATTACTGTAAGAGACAAAGAAAGCATCTATTCAAATTATGCGAAAACTTTTAATGTTACATCTTTACCTACCTCATACTTAATTGATAAAGAGGGCAACATTGTTTCAAGAGTTACCGATTTAAAAGGTTTGGATATATCGATCAGCAAATTGCTTAACTAATTATTTTTTAATGTTGTTAAGCATTTAATTATTGCTTGACAACGGAAAATTACTTTATTATATTTGCATTAATACAAAAAGGAGTTCCGGCAAGCATTTAGATGGCTGGAATTCTTTTTTGTTTTATTATTACATTTCCAAATATCTGAATAAGCCCATTTCCAATACAAATTTTAAGAAGTTGAAGCTTCTTATTTACATCTAAAATAAATTATAAACCTATAAATATTTTATTATGGCAGTAAGTTATATGACCGAAGATGGCTATAAAAAGCTACTCGATGAAATTTCTTATTTGGAAACAATTAAGCGTCCTGAAATTTCTCGTCAGATTGCTGAGGCAAGAGACAAAGGCGATTTGTCTGAAAATGCTGAGTATGACGCAGCTAAAGAGGCTCAAGGTATGCTTGAGATGAAAATTTCTCAGCTTAAAGAGCTGGTTGCTAAAGCACGTCTTATTGATGAATCAAAACTGACTAATGAATCGGTTCAGATTCTTAGCAAGGTGAAAATTAAAAATGTAAAAAACAAAATGGAGATGACCTACACTATTGTTTCTGACAGTGAGGCGAATCTTAAGGAGGGAAAAATTGCTGTCAGCACACCTATTGCAAAAGGATTGCTTGGCAAAAAGGTAGGAGAAATTGCTGAGATAAAAGTTCCTTCCGGGCTTATGTCTTTTGAAATCATCGACATCTCTTTCTAAAATTAAAATTTCCTTATGGCAAGTATTTTTACACGAATTATAAACGGCGAAATACCGTGTTATAAAATTGCTGAAGACGATAAGAATTTCGCCTTTCTCGATATCAATCCTCTTGTAAAGGGACATACCCTTGTTATCCCTAAAAAAGAGGTGGATTATATTTTCGATCTTGATGATGAAGACCTTGCTGCTCTCCATTTATTTTCAAAGAAAGTAGCTGAAGCTATAAAGGATGTCATTCCTTGTAAAAGAATCGGCACCTGCGTGCTTGGAATGGAGGTTCCTCATGCTCATATTCATCTTGTGCCGCTTAACAGCGAGGGTGATTTAAATTTCAAGAATCCAAAGCTTAAGCTTGACAATGATGAAATGAAGCAAATAGCTGATAAAATTGCATCTGCCTTTAAATAATATTATCTTTCGATAATATTGCATAATAGTTAAAAAGTCGCTTCCTCACGGAAGCGACTTTTTTATAATGTTGTTACTAATTATGAGAAAACACATTCTAACCCTCACGGGCCTATCAAATTATTCTATCTATTAACATATTTATCTTCAAGACAATTTCTAAAAAACATTCTTTTCAATAAAAGAATAAATTTTGGAATCCACCTTTTGATAAACAATCCAATTATCATATTTAAACTAAATCCATTATCATTAAATTCAATTATTCCTTTGTTAAATCAATTGGGAGAGAATCACCGCAATGGCAACAATCCAAATCCCTAATATCGACCAATTTGCTGTTTTGCTTAATGGAACAGCTTTTCCTGTTCTTACCAAAATAACATGAACCAACATATACAATGGCAATAAAAAAGCTACTATCCCTGCAATAAATATTGGTAGAGGATTACCGACAAATTCAAAATAATGTGTTTGCATTGGCGTTATCATATCAAAAATCTCGGAATTACTATTATGAAACATTGTGATTGGGAAAATCATTATTCCCATAAAAAACAATATCATCAATATCGTAACTCCCAAACATCCACCTACAAATAGAGCAAATATTTTAAATATAAATCCCAAAATCTCGCCTAAGACACTTTTTTTGGGTTGAGCAGTAATTTCACTGTCATTAACTGCATTCTTTATATTCTCAACATTGGGAGATTCACCCCTCATTTCAAGTTTTTGAGATACTGTCTTTGCCTCAGGAACTACTATCCATAAAATTACGTAAATCAAAATTGTCGTTCCAATGAGAAAAAAGAATCCCAAAATAAACAAAACCCTTAATATCCAAGGTTCAATATTTAAATATAAGCCAAGTCCGGAACAAACGCCTCCGATTATCTTGTCATTTGGATCTCTGAACAATCTTTTATGAGACTTCTTTGTTGTTACGTTCTTCTGTTCGTCAAAAGCTGAGTCATCTTTGCTTGAATCCGAATCAATATTATTTTTATCGGTTTCTATGCTCTCAGACGGTTCGTCAATCTGGTCGGGATGCCCCATGACAGAGATAATATCCTCCACATCGGCAACTCCAACAACCTCCATTCCAAATCTCATCCTTTCGGTAAAGAGTTCTCCAATTCTCGATTCGATATCCTCCATTATCTCTTCAGAACCCTCCTCTCCTTCAAAGTGGTTCTTTAATTCATCCAAATAATTGCGTAGAATTTCATATCCGTCCTCACTTATGTGATAAACTTTTCCATTTAAATTTATCGTAAATGTCTTGTTCATAATAATAATTTTTATGATTTGTTACTTCGGATATGATTTATCACATAATTCAGTTCATTCCACGAGGACTCGAGCTCTGCTAAAAACAATCGCCCCTTATCAGTCAGTTCATAGTATTTTCTTGGAGGTCCTTGTGTGGATTCGACCCATTCATAAGTCAAAAGCCCGGAATTCTTCAACCTTGTCAATAAAGGATAAAGGGTGCCCTCTACTACTATCAACTTAGACTCTTTTAAAGATTGTATAATATCAGACACGTAAGCTCGCTCACGGTCAAGTATAAGGAGTGTGCAATACTCCAAAATACCCTTTCTCATTTGCGATTTTACATTCTCAGTATTCATATCTTTTTTTTATTTATTGTAAAGGTATAAATTTATTGGTACTATGTTATACAAAGTTCCTTTTTTAGTAATCTATTTAACTAAAATTAAAATTGCCATTATAAAAAACGCCCTATTTCAATGATTTTAACAGAGCAAAAGAGTTGTTAGCTATTGTTTTAGTATGAAAATCACTTATTAGCCAATCAAAGGTTGAAATCTATGATACAACTTTTTTATACAATCAATGATTTCTATTCTTTTTTCGGTTTATTAATAAGAGTAATGCTTACCAAAAGCATTTATCCCAAAGGAAAAACAGTTTTAAACCTCAATTTTAAAAGTTTTATAATGACGCTTGGAAAGTGTCAAGTATGTCAACAAGAATCGACAATGAAAATTGAAAAATCGATGGGAA
>JAUNSR010000022.1 GCA_030539115.1 Bacteroidales bacterium | reverse complement strand
CACGTGATTTGTAATCTCGGGGTCGTTGGTTCGAATCCGACAAGAGGCTCCAAAATCTTTCAATAAGTTTTATTTTTTTATCGCCTCTTTAGCTCAGTTGGCCAGAGCACGTGATTTGTAATCTCGGGGTCGTTGGTTCGAATCCGACAAGAGGCTCCAAAAATATAGTATGCTTCGAAATTTTTATTTCGTGGCATTTTTTTTTATATACCATGCAACAAAACATGACTTGTTTTCATCTTATAAAGTATAAGCGATAAAATATATCTGTTTAATTGGTGTGAGCTTTGAAATTTTTCCTCCATCATGTACTCTTTGAAATAAAGAATAATCTATCCGGATATATTTTAAAGGTCGGTTATTTAATCAATTTATTAATCAAATGGCAGATATGTTGCAATATGAATAATAGCTGCTGTAATTTTTTAAACAAATTTATTAATGAAAAACTTCAAATTTATTTTAGGTGCTTTAGCAGTTGCAGGGTCCTTCTTCACTTCGTGTGACGATGACGATGATGATGTGCATTATGAAAGTATTGTCTCTGTTGAAAAAAACCAGACCAATACATACTTTTTTTCTGATAAAGGAAATGTGCTTTGGCCTGTAAATCAGACCGGTATGTCAGCTTTCAAAGAGAAGGAAAGAGCTATTATATTGTTTAATCTGGCAGAAAAAGATTTTAACCGTCATCCGGATGCAATCAAGGAGACAAACGAGTTTATTAAACTTACAAGTTATCAATCTATATTGACAAAGCCTGTATGGAATTTGACTCAGGAGAATAAAGACTCAATAGTTGTAAAAAACAGCGATCCTGTAAGCATTCATAACGCTTGGATAGGAGGAGGATATATTAACCTGATTTTTGGATTTGAAACAGCCTACATAGGGGTTTACCACTATGTAAATGTGGTTAACAATACTATTGATGAGCTTGAAAATCCTAAAGATGGTGTGTATAAGTTGGATTTTATTCATAACTCTAACGGCGATGGCTTTTTCAGATATGTAACTGGGATTGCAAGTTTTAAATTGCCCGATAATATTGGCGATGCAAAGAATTTGGAGATAAGATTTAAAAGAGATAATTCTGAAATCAGAACAATTACATTGCCTGTTGAATCTGTTGCAGGCGAAAAACTTCCAACAGCGGCAAAAAATATTTCAGAAACAAGTTTCGATATTTTAGATTAATATTTAATAAAAAGTCATTCCTTTTATGATTTTGGAAATGACATTATTTTTTACTCAATAGCATTTTAGTTATAAAATCATAGATATTACTTAATTGCATCTTATTTTTTCAATTAATGAGAGGCGTGGCTTAATAGGCTATGCCTCTTTTTCTTTATCATTAAATAGTGGATTTTTGTTTTTTTAATTTAATGATAATTTGTTTTAAAGAATATAGCGATATATCTTTACCCATATTTCTTAAAAAAGACTTAAACCTTTAATTTTTTGAACAATATCTTGGCTTGAAATCATCAGCATAGAATTATAAATTGAAATAATCCCGGACTAATGTAACGATATTACAGGCAATAAGTCTAAAAAAGAGGACTTTCTGCAATTAGATAAATAGTTATGCTTAACAGAAAAATATAATAACCCTACTATTAAAAATAATTCAATTAATTAAACCATGCGTAAAATCACATTTGGCATTCTTCTTACCGGGCTTCTTTGGCAAAATGCTGTAGCTCAACAAACTTTGGAAGGCTACCATTATGGTAATGAAAAAGCTCCTAAGGGTCAGGAATGGAACTCTCCTGAAAATTTAGCCTATAACAAAATGATGCCCAAAGCATACATCTTTAATTTTGGAGATAAAGAGTCTGCGCGAAAAGTGCTTCCTGAAAACAGCAACTACTGGCAGTCTTTGAATGGAGACTGGGATTTTAACTGGGCGCCAAATCCTGATGAACGTCCTGCGAAGTTCTATGAGTTAGATTATAACACATCTTCTTGGGATAAAATCGCTGTTCCTTCAAGCTGGAACATTTATGGAATTCAGAAAGATGGCTCTCAGAAATATGGAGTACCTATTTATGTTAATCAACCGGTTATTTTTCAACATAAAGTTGCTGTCGACGACTGGAAGGGTGGAGTAATGAGAACACCTCCTACAAATTGGACAACTTATAAACACAGAAATGAGGTCGGTTCTTACAGAAGAGAATTTACTGTTCCTCAGAACTGGGACGGAAGAGAAGTCTTTGTGAGTTTTGATGGTGTCGATTCATTCTTCTATCTATGGATTAACGGTCAGTATGTAGGTTTCTCCAAAAACTCACGTAATACTGCAAGATTTGATATTACACCTTATTTGGTGAAAGGAAATAATGTCATAGCTGTTGAGGTGTACCGAAGTTCAGACGGCTCGTTCCTTGAATCACAGGATATGTTTAGACTGCCCGGAATTTTCAGGACAGTGGCAATTTATTCAATGCCTAAGATTAGTATTCAAAATCTGAAAGTTATTCCTGATTTGGACAGTGAATATAAAAACGGTTCATTGGTTATTGATGCCGACATCAAAAACTTAAATTCAAAAAAGGCTAAAGACTATAAGATAGTTTATTCTTTATATGCCAACAAACTCTACTCAGATGAGAACAGCATGGTTGAAAATGCGGGCGCTTCTTCAGAAATAAAACTATTGGATGCAAATTCAAGTATCGATATCCAAACAGTTTTAAATGTTGAAAACCCTGCCAAATGGTCGGCTGAAGAGCCTAACCGTTATACCCTTGTGGCTGAGCTTAAAGATAAGAAGGGAAGGACTGTTGATGTGGCTTCAACTTATGTCGGCTTTAGAAAAGTTGAAATAAAGGATACTCCGGCATCTGAGGATGAGTTTGGTCTAAAAGGCCGTTATTATTATGTAAACGGCAAGACTGTTAAGCTTAAAGGTGTAAACCGTCATGAATCTAATCCTGCAACAGGTCATGCTTTGACAAGGGAAAGAATGGAACAGGAGGTAATGCTGATGAAAAGGGCTAACATAAATCATGTCCGTAATTCACACTACCCTGATGATCCTTATTGGTATTATTTATGCAATAAGTATGGTATTTATTTGGAAGATGAGGCAAATGTCGAATCTCATGAATATTATTATGGCGATGCTTCTCTTTCTCATCCTGTGGAATGGAAAAATGCTCATGTGGCAAGAATCATGGAGATGGTTTACAGCAATGTAAATAATCCTTCGATTGTTATCTGGTCGCTTGGAAATGAAGCGGGACCGGGCAAAAACTTTGTTGCTGCCTATGATGTGTTGAAAGAATACGACAAGTCTCGTCCTGTTCAATATGAGAGAAACAATAATATCGTTGATATGGGTTCTAATCAGTATCCATCTATCGCTTGGACAAGAGGTGCCGTTAAAGGAACATATAATATAAAATATCCTTTCCATATTTCGGAATATGCTCATTCTATGGGAAATGCTTTGGGTAATCTTGATGAATACTGGGAGGCTATTGAGTCGACAAACTTCTTTTGCGGTGGTGCAATTTGGGATTGGATTGACCAATCGATGTATAATTATGATAATGGAGAGCGTTATCTTGCCTATGGAGGCGACTTTGGAGATACACCTAATGACGGTCAGTTTGTGATGAACGGTATTATTTTCGGAGATCTTGAGCCAAAACCTCAGTATTATCAGGTTCAGAAGGTTTATCAAAATATAGGCGTTGAGGCTAAGAATGTTGTAAAGGGTGAGTTTGAGGTCTTTAATAAGTATTATTTCAACACTTTGAACGATTATGATGCCAAATGGTATTTATATGAGGATGGAAAAGAGGTGAACAGCGGAGATATCGCTCTTGGTGAAGTTGCTCCACGAAAAAGATCCGGATTTAAAGTGCCTTACAAATATGATGGATTAAAAGCTGATGCTGAATATTTTGTTAAGATTCAGTTCCGGCAGAAATCTGATAAGCCTTGGGCAAAAAAATCTTTTGTTCAGGCGCAAGAACAGATTCTTGTTAAATCTGCCAACAGACCTATGCTTAAAGATGCTGCTCAGAATGGATCAAAGATAAAGATGGTCCAGGAAAAGGGTTCTGATTTGGTGACAGTATCGGGCGACAATTTTGTTGCGGTTTTTGATAAGGCAACAGGAACTATCAGTTCTTTAAATTATGGAGACAATACAATAATTGCTACGGGTGACGGTCCTAAACTGGATGCTTTTAGGGCTTTTGTTAACAACGATAACTGGTTTTATACTCAGTGGTTTGAAAAAGGCCTTCATAATTTGAAGCATAAGGCTTTAAACAACACAATAATAACTCAAAAGGATGGAAGTGTCGTTTTGGCTTTTACTGTTGAATCTCAGGCTCCTAATGCTGCCAAGATTTTAGGCGGAACAAGCTCCGGTAAAAACAAAATAGAGGAACTTACAGATAGAAAATTTGGTGCTGATGATTTTAAATTTATTACTAATCAGATCTGGACTATTTATAATGATGGTTCTATTGAACTTGAATCAAGCATTACTTCAAATGCAGCAAACGCAGTTCTTCCTCGTTTGGGATATCAGATGAAACTTCCTCGACAATTGAGCAATCTGACTTATTATGGTCGTGGTCCGATTGAAAATTATGCTGATAGAAAATCAGGCCAGTTTGTAGAAGAGTTTAAGAGTACTGTAAAGGGTGAGTTTGTCAACTTCCCAAAACCACAGATGATGGGTAACCATGAAGATGTTCGTTGGTGTGCCTTGACAAATAATGATGGAATTGGAGCATTGTTTATTGCAACAGATAAACTCTCTGCTACAGCTCTTCCTTATTCTGCTCTTGACCTAACAATGGCTCCTCATCCTTATCAATTGCCAGAAGCAGGGGATACTTATTTGAATCTTGATTTGGGTGTGACCGGGCTTGGCGGAAACAGCTGTGGACAGGGCGGACCTTTGGAAGAGGACAGAGTGTTTGCAGGTAAAAATGAATTCGGATTTATTATTCGTCCTTTGAACAATGTTGAGCATGCTTCTGTTGTTGCTAATGTATCTGCATCAGGGGTTTTGCCTTTGTCGATAAGCCGTGACAACTATGGCAATGTAGAACTGAAATCTTTAAACAGCGATGCTGTTATTTGCTATTCTGTTGGAAAATCCAAGAAGGTTTATGAATATGAATCTTCAATTGATTTTAAAAACGGAGGAACAATAACTGCTTGGTACAAAAACTCTCCTGAAATTAAAGTTTCTCAAAGTTTCGATAAGATTCAGAATGTTCAGATGACTATAGTTTATGCTTCAAGCGAGGAGATAGGAGAGGGCGATGCCAAGTTTATTATGGATGGCGATTCAAATACCTATTGGCATACCATGTACTCAGTTACTGTGGCAAAACATCCTCATTGGATAGATTTCGACGGCGGTGAAGTGAAGAGTTTCACCGGTTTCACTTATCTTCCTCGTCAGGATAGTTCAAATGGAAACATTAAAGATTACAAAATCCAAGTTAGTATGGATGGAAAAGAGTGGAGTGAAACTGTTAATTCCGGCTCTTTTGCCAATAATTCTTCTGAAAAGAAGGTGACATTCTCTAAACCTGTTAAAGCGAGATTTATTCGTTTCACTGCTTTGTCTTCACAAAATAATCAGGACTTTGCAACAGGTGCGGAAATGAAATTTACTGTGGAATAAAATTCTTGATATTATTTGGCTGACAGAATATTGATAAAAGTGTTTGGATAAAGAACATCGATTCAGTGTGAACCAATGTAAAATAGATTATACAATAGCATCGGTGGTAAGCCAAGAGTATCGTTTAGGAGAAAACTAATTTATAATATAGAATTAGTTATAACATATTGATAAGACAATGAGCCCGACTAACAGCCGGGCTCATTTTTTTAATAATGGTTTTTCATCTTGCTGATTAGATATTTGTGAATTTGATTTCTAAGACAAATAAGATATAAACCAGTTTTAATTTGTTGTTTTAAGGTTTTGTTAAAAGAGTTAGCATAAAAGCAGTTAAGCAAAAACTACTTTTACTTGTTGCTTTAACTATTTGATAAATAGAAAGAGAAATTTATAATCAACAAAAAGTTTTACAGAGCTGTTTTATGAATAAATTAAATTTTAGATTGACGTTTATTTATACTTCAAGATATTAGATAGTAAGTTTTTTAATGAATAGAATTTCATTTGTATATATCTTTTATTTTATATTTTTTACATTAAGGTGCAAATGCACCATTTATATACCTTTTGTAGGGTATCTCAACTTCAGGTGAGTTATGGCGGTTTAATATTTTGTTTTTTGCCAATTAAAAAGTATAAGTACTCTATTAAAATAACTACTTTTACAGTTGTTTAAAAAAATAATACCAATGATAACTTTTATTGTTTGCCTGCTAATCCTTGTAGTAGGTTATTTTGTTTATGGCAGATATATTGAGAATGTATTTGGCCCCGATAAAGAGAGAAAAACCCCTGCATTTACTAAAACTGACGGAGTAGACTATGTTCCGATGTCGGGAAAGAAAATCTTTTTAATTCAATTTCTTAATATAGCTGGATTAGGCCCAATTTTTGGAGCTATAATGGGTGCAATGTATGGTCCGGTAGTATTCCTTTGGATAGTTTTCGGAACTTTAATATGTGGCGCCGTTCATGATTACCTTGCTGCCATGATATCTGTAAGAAGTGGTGGTAAAAGCCTTCCTGAGCTTATTGCTTCCGAGCTTGGCACTACTGCAGGCGTAGTTATGAGGTTTGTAACTACTATTTTGATGGTTCTTGTTGGTGCAGTCTTTCTTTCAGGACCGGCAAATCTCCTTGTAAGCATGACAGGTGGTTTTCTTGCTTACAAATGGTGGATAGCAATTATTTTCATTTACTATGTTGTTGCAACTTTGTTCCCTGTTGATAAAATAATCGGACGCATATATCCTATTTTTGGCTTTGCTCTGCTTTTTATGGCTTTCGGAATAATGGGTGCAATTATTATAAAAGGAGCTCCCGTGCCTGAATTATTTTCAAATTTCGGCAATCTTAATCCAAATCCTGATAAATTTCCGGTATTTCCAATGCTGTTTATAACAGTTGCCTGCGGAGCTATCTCCGGCTTTCATGCAACTCAGTCTCCTCTTATGGCAAGATGTATAAAGAATGAGAAAGATGGAAGAAAGGTATTCTTTGGTGCAATGGTTGCTGAGGGAATCGTCGCTACCATTTGGGCTGCTGCAGGAATGAGTTTCTTTGGCGGAATGGATAACTTTCATAGCTTTATGGCCGATAATGGAAACAGCGCAGCTATTGTAGTAAGCAAAATTTCCTCCGGCTGGTTGGGAAAACTTGGCGGTTTTCTTGCGCTTTTGGGTGTTGTTGCTGCGCCAATCACCTCCGCAGATACAGCTTTCCGTTCTGCACGTCTGATTATTGCCGATTTTTTGAATATAGATCAAAAGAGCTATATGAAAAGGATTATCATTTCGGCTCCATTGTTTATTGCCTGTATTGTATTGCTTAACATAAACTTCGATATTATTTGGAGATATTTTGCATGGACTAATCAAACCCTGGCAGTCTTTACTCTTTGGAGCGTAACAGTCTATCTTGTTAGAAATAACAAAAACTACTTTGTTACACTCTTCCCTGCAATTTTTATGACAGCTGTTTGTACATCGTATATTCTTATTGCTCCCGAAGGTTTCTCCCTATCGCATACGATAGGATATAGTGTTGCTGTAATTTTTGCTGCCCTTTTAACTATTACATTTGCTTTTTATAGGAAAAAATTGGAACCTGCCACTATTAAATAGGAAGTAATAATCGTTTTATTGCAAACGATATGGATATAGAGTTGCAATTTACAGCTTGTATAGGATGAAAGGTTTGTTTTAAAAGTTTTGAATTATAGAATAAATAGTAAATAGAGATAAAAGCACATTATTAATAGCTGTTTATAAAGTAATTATCACAAGCTTTTTGATATATAAATATTAAACTACATCTAAAGGTCAAATTTTGACAAGCACATTACAAAAACTAAAACTATATAACAACAAAGCTTTGTTGATTCCTATCTTTTTGACAAGCACATTAAAAGAAAACTCCAAGAAAATTCATTTGTAAATCAATTTTCTTGGAGTTTCAACAATTATAAAGAAAGTGGAGCTGGAGAGATTCGAACTCTCGTCCAAACAGGGAACAAACGGGCTTTCTACATGCTTATCTTCGCTTAGGTTTTCGTGCTTACACAAGACCGAAGCCACCAATGTAAGCCTTATCTTCTAAAATTTCATTCTCTTCTCGAAGCAGAAAAGAACTATTTCCGATATTACTGCACTGTCTAATCGGACCGCTTCGGAACAACAGCATCCGGACAATGTCTTGTTGCCATCTCCTTGGACGGCAATTAAGCTATATCTACTATACTTCGATTAAGCAGCAAGAGCGTAATTATTTTCGCCAACTAAATTTGTGCCACCATGGATTAAAGAGATAGATGACATCTCTCTGCATGCTTACGCGTCAATTCTACCCGCTGTCAAAACCGGTCAGCCCCGTAATCGCATCAAAGGTATTAAAAAAATGACCAATAAAAAAGCAAAAATATTTTATAATGTTTTTTTAATTGTTTTTGAGAAGCATGATAAATTTCAGGGAAAGATCGAAGAATACAATTTTCGAGTTTACATTTTGAATAATATCTGTTTCCGCCTTTCCAAATTCATACATTATCTGTTCAACATTTCGTTCATTAACAAAGGGAGAGAATTTTTTTGAGAAGTTTTCTTCATCCGGGTTCATAAAATTTATCCCCGGAGTATGCATATTGTAAATAAAGTTTTCCCTAATCATATTTTGTGCATACACAAGAAAATCCTTTTGCTTCTCTCTTCCAAGTTTAGCCACGGTTTCACTCCAAGACTTCATCTCTCTGATTTTTCTTGCATAGGCAAAGCGCATCATACTTATAAAAAGCTCGAAATAATACTTCTTGTCTTCAGAAAGAGTGATGTTTTCAATAGCCTTAAGAATATTTCCGGAAGAATTATGAGCCACACTCTGAGCCATCTCGGGATCAATATTGTATTTATCGATAAGTCCTTCAACCAACGCATCATTATCTATAGGTCGAACATTGATTCTTTGAGATCTTGAAAGAATAGTCGGCAATATATTCTCTGCATCATTGCTTACAAGAAGGAATAGAGTGTTTTCATAAGGCTCCTCAATAAGTTTAAGTATTTTATTTGAGGAATACTCATTCATTTTCTCCGGGAGCCAAATTATCATGATTTTATAATCTGACTCATATGCCTTTTTGCTCAGTTTTTCAATAATCAGCTGCCCCTCTTTGGTAGGAATAACACCTTGTTTATTTTCTGCTTTTATATTATTCATCCAATCTCTGTATGAAAAATATTTATTCTCAGATATAAACTTGCACCATTCCCTTAGATACGTGTCACTTGTTGATGAAGAATCCTTTAATATTATAGGAAAAGAAAAATGCAAGTCAGGATGTGACGCCTTATTATATTTAATACAAGAGGGACACCTACCGCAAGCATCAGTTTCCCCACGGTTTGTACAGTGTATATAGCGGGAATAAGCCATAGCAAGTTGAAATTTCCCAACCCCCTCTTGACCTGCAAAAAGTTGAGCATGGGCAATATGATGGTTCTTTACAGAATCTATCAACCGTTGCTTTATATCCTCCTGTCCTATAATATCTCTAAAAAACATATCCCTATTATTATAAATTGATATTGTTTAATTCTCTTATAACCTGTTCCTTAACAATATTGAAAGAATCTCTCAGCTCTTCTCTTACAGGAAGCGACGGAGGTGATTCCATTTTCAACGGATTAATAGGCTTGCCTTGAAAATGCACTCTGAAATCAAGATGAGGTCCAGTAGAAGACCCTGTACTTCCTACATATCCTATCACCTCTCCCTGAGAAACTCTTTTGCCCACAGCCATCCCTTTTGCAAACTTTGAGAGATGCATGTAGGTTGTCTCATAGCTTGAATTATGACGTATAACAATATAATTGCCTGCTCCGCCACCTTGAAAAGCTTTCTTTATTACAGTTCCCTCTCCAATAGAGCTAACCGGGGTGCCTATAGGAGCTGCGTAATCCACACCATGATGCGGTCTTACAATCTTTAATATAGGATGTCTTCTTGCATTGGAAAAAGTAGAGCTGATTCTTGAAAACTTTAGCGGTGCTTTAAGAAAAGCTTTTCTAAGGCTCTCGCCGTTTTCATCAAAATACTCAACTATAGAATCCTGCATAAAAGGAATCGCATAATAACTCTTTCCAAGATGATTGAAAAGTGCTCCCCTTACTCCATAAATCTCTGTCTTTACAGAGTCATCTATAAATGCCTGGTCATAGATAACTTTAAAATTATCACCCTTGCCTATTCCAAAGAAGTCAATCTGCCATGCATATATATCAGCCAAACGGTCAGAAAGAGCAATGTCGTTGCCGCTGTTTCTTATGGCATTCCATAAAGATGTAGTGATTTCACCCGAGGCTTTTTCAGTTCTGATATTTAACTCCTTATTATATTCATATACATTGAGAGTATCTCTCAAGTCAAAAACAATATGGTCTCTTAGCGATTTGGCATAAACAAAATATTTAACCTGTTGATTGTTTATATCAGAAAGAATAGAATAGTTATAGCCGATTTTAAATTTTGTAATATCAAATACAGAATCAGACTTTATTCTTAAAGAATCAACTTTTGACGCCGATATATCAAAACGGGATAAAATCACAGCAAGATTGTCCCCCTTTTTAATCTGATATTCATCAATAATCAAAGAATCGGCAGGTATGTCAAGATAATATTTGTTGGATATTGAATCCACTTGCTCTTCAACCATCTCCTGAGTCTCTTCTGCCTTTTTACAGCCGTTAAAACAAAGAGTGAGGGCAAACAAACTTACAGAGCTATAAAGGATAAATTTTTTCATAAAAATAAATTAGTAAACTTGAGCAGCTACGCTTTCTACGCTGGTCACTGCATTCATTGAATAGAAGTGAATGCTAGGAACGTTGGCAGCCTTTAATTCTTTAGCCTGATAAACGCACCATTCAATACCAAGATTTCTTGCACTCTCATTGTCGCTGCACTTTTCAAGCTCCTTAGCCAAAGGTTCAGGAAAGTCAATGTGAAAAGTCTTTGGAAGCATTGTCTGATGATTAAGGCTTGTCAATGGTTTAAGACCGGGAACAATAGGCACATTAATACCAAATGAACGGCATCTTTCAACAAAGTTAAAATATTTACTGTTGTCAAAAAACATTTGAGTGACAATATATTGAGCCCCAAGGTCAACTTTATTTTTCAGAGCTCTAAGGTCTGCATCAAGATTCATTGCCTCTTCATGCTTCTCTGGATAGCCGGCAGTTCCATAAGAAAAAGGAGTTACAACATTCTCTATTGATGACCCATCAATGAAATGTCCGTCATTAAACTCATTTATCTGCTCTTGAAGTTCGCATGCATATTGATGGCCATTCAAGGAGGCAATAAATCGTGGGTCATTTTTAGATTTGTCGCCTCTTAAAACAAGCAAATCTGTTATACCCAAAAATGAGAGATCAATAAGTTCGTATTCAATCTCAGCTTTTGAAAAACCGCTGCATATAATGTGCGGAACAGTTGGAATAGCATATTTTGCCTTAATTGCAGCAGCAATAGCCACTGTGCCGGGTCTTTTTCTTTCAATTACCTGACGAAAAATCCCCGGTTCTGTTTCTTTGTAAACAATATCCGTTCTATGAGTAGTTATATTAATATAAGCAGGATTAAATTTCTTAAGCTTTTCTATAGTATTGAAAACCTTGTCGATACTGTTTCCCTTGATAGGAGGAAGCACTTCAAATGAAAAGGCTGTTTCTTTGTTGTTTTTTAATATCTCAGCGACACTCATCTATATGTTTTTTGTTTTGTGTGTAATTTATTCTTTATCCTTATCTTTCTCTATAATATCTGTCAGACCTCCCGAGAGAATAAACTTCATTGCCTCTGAAGAGGAGCAGCTCAAAGCTGTGACATACTCCTGTGGAACGATTATTACATTGCCCATCATTGCATAGGCGTCGGGCATATATATTGAAACCTTTCCCCCCTCTATGCCAAGCTTTGAGAGATCATATTGTGTAATAAATCCTAATAATTGAAGCTCTGAATCTTTTGAAACTTTAAAAGAAACAGGATTTGAAAATTTCTTTCCTTTGCCGACAAATGCCGACAATACATCTTTTATTGCTGAATAGACAGAGCTTATAACAGGAATTTTGCTTATTGTCTTATTGACAAGATTCATTACCTGGGATGATACATAAGTCCCTCCAAGCATTCCTGCCAATGTTATAATAAAAAAGGTTATTATAACGCCCATGCCCGGAATCTCAAAGCCAAACAAAAATTTTGTCCATTCGTTTGTCAAATCATTGATAAACAAAAATGTGATCGATATTATATAAATTGTAAGTCCCAAGGGTACAACATATAATATGCCCTGAAAAAAATTGCTTAACAGCTTTGAAAATATCTTTCTTAAAAATTTCATGATTGCATGTTCTTGATTATTTTGTAATCAAAAAAGTGTTTTGGTTAGTAAATTTATTGATTTTACTCTTCTATTGCGACAAATATAAATCTTTTTATACGTTTTATGGTTTAGTAACTAAAAAGATTAACTTTGCCTTTCAGAATAAAAAATACTCAAAATATTAGATTATGAATGAAATAGATTGGTCTAAGCTTTCATTCGGTTATATGAAAGCTGATTACAATGTGCGCTGCACATTTAAAGACGGCAAATGGGGTGAGCTTCGTGTTTGTGATTCGGAAATGGTCGAAATGCACATGGCTGCCACTGTTTTGCATTATGGACAGGCAGGTTTTGAAGGTCTTAAGGCTTTCCGTGGAAAAGATGGCAAAATCCGCATCTTTAGAATGGATGAGAACGGCAAACGCCTTATCAGCACATCTAAGGGTATTATGATGGCTGAGCTTCCTCTGGAGAAATTTGAAGAAGCTGTTTTGAAAGTTGTTAAACTTAACGAACATTTGGTGCCTCCTTACGAATCGGGAGCTACTTTATATATTCGTCCGGTTCTTTTTGGAACAGGACCACAAGTTGGTGTTAAGCCTGCCAATGAATTTGAGTTTATTATTTTTGTTATGCCTGTAGGTCCATATTTTAAAGAGGGCTTTATGACAACTCCTGTTTGCGTGCTTCGTCATTATGACAGGGCTGCTCCTTATGGCACCGGTCGTTACAAAGTTGGCGGCAACTATGCTGCAAGTTTGTGCGCCGGCGAAGAGGCTCATGCCAAAGGTTATTCTGCCGTGCTTTATCTCGATGCTCGTCAGAAGAAATATATCGATGAATGCGGTCCTGCAAATTTCTTTGCCATTAAGGGAAACAAATATATCACTCCTCAGTCTGAATCTATTCTTCCTTCAATTACAAACAAGAGCCTTATGACTTTGGCTGATGATATGGGAATGGAAGTTGAGCAAAGACCTGTTCTTGAAGATGAGTTAAATACTTTTGATGAGGCGGGCATGTGCGGAACTGCCGCCGTTATAAGTCCTATCTCAAGAATCGATGATTTGGATGAAAACAAGACTTACACTTTCTCAAAGGACGGTAAACCGGGTGAAGTTTGTACTAAACTTTATAAGAGACTTAGAGCCATTCAATATGGTGATGAGGCTGATAAGTTTAATTGGATAACTGTTGTAGAATAATAGTATAGCTATAATTTAAAAGAGGATAAACCATTAAATATATTATGGTTTATCCTCTTTCTTTTTTGTTAGAATGTAAACATAAGCTGCGCCGAAAATGTATTAAAGTTTGAGAGCCCGGGTGCTTTTTGTTCTGTGTAAAAATATGTGCCCTGAAGAAGAATCCTTTTATAAAGTTCCCAGCTTAGGGCTGCAAAGTAGCGGTTTGTCTGAGTGTTTCGTGTCTTGTCGTCTCTGTAAACATCGTATTTAAGATAAAATTTGATGTTTTGTGCTACCGACTTTCCAACTGCCGCATACCATCCGTCAGCTCTTGAAGGACTGTCGGGTATTTCATATTTCTTTCCCAAAGAATAAAGATATTCCGATCTGAAAGAATATTTCTCTCCTTCATATTTAACGCCTGCGCACCATCTTTTTCTGTCAACACTTTTGCCCTGCGCACCATATTCTCCGATCCATCCGCTTCCTCCTATCAATAAATTCCTGATTGGTTGGAAATACAAACTTGCAATAACATCTTTGCTGTTGTTGTTGTCTTTTTGGTTAATACCATTGCCGTTGAATACGCCCAATTCATATCTGAGAAGATTGTATTTGTTGTATTCAAAAAGATCGCCTATCAAAAGAACTCCACAATCGCGAGCATTAGAGCAGGCTCCCGAACCAATCCTGTCGTTAAAACCTGAAAATTTTTCAATTGCCTGTGAAAAATCACTCATTCCAAGATAGTATGGATTATATGGTGTCTCAAATCCAAAATTTCTGTACATCTGGCCTGCCCTTACTTGAAAATACTTAAACTTTTTCCACTGTATCCATGCATTAAGAAGCTTTGGACTTCCGGCAAGTTCAAGCTGAATCTTGTAAAAAAAGTCATCGGTAATGTCTCCGTTAATAAAAAATCTAAAGCACATAATATTAAAGCTGTCATAGGCATCCTTGTTGGTGGTTGCATCGTAACGCTCTATTATTAATCCCGACATCTTAAAGTAGCTGTCAACCTTTGTATTTATATTGTTTAAAACCGAATTGATTGATGGTATATCCTTTGAGGCTTCTTTTGAAACATCAATTGTGGAAATGTCTTTTACATTGTCGTTATCACCATAACCTGTTGCGGCAATATCAAAGTTTGATGTTATTATTAATATAATAGCTAAAAATGTGACTTTTAGGCTTGTTTTTGTGTATTCAGATTGCATAATGTCGCGTAATATTGTGATAATTTGACAAATGTAATTAAATTGATTAATTTTTATATGTAATCAACCTATTAATGTTATTGTTTATTAAAATCTTATTCACAACAGAAGCTAATAGTTAATTAAATTATAATTATAATGGATAAATCAATTATTATGTACGTCAGTTTGTTTATTTTCATTTAAGGTATTTATATTTAACGTAAGTAATGCTAATAATTTATTTTAGTATTAATTTGAATTCACTATAATGTTTTGTTGTAAATACTTAAGTGGTTTGAAATTTTTGATAACCAAAATTTTTTTTTCGAAGTTTGAATTTGAAAATGGACCAACCAAAACAGCTATTTTGATTAAAATAGGGCAGCAATTGTGAAAAATGAATGCTATGACAATGGATCTAAAAATATAATGCCAAAACAAAGCAAAAGAGATAAATGTTATTATTAAAACCAATTAATTAATAATAATATGGATGCAAATAAAGAACCCCAAATTGTGCTTGTAAGAGATTCTGTTTCAGGAAAAGGCTTGGAACTGGCTGAATCCTTGTTAAAGGATAATATTAAAGTAATGATAAACGGCGAAAAGCAGATAGATATTGTAGTTACAATGTTTGAGTTGGCTCATCGTTATGATCCATCCCTTATTTATGGCGTGCCGGGAAATATAATGTCGGTTGAGGAGTATGAGAAATTTTATGCACATCCGCAAATAACAAGTATTGTACATGCTTAGTATTTAAAAATACAAAGCCCTGTTGATTTGGTGTCAAATGCAAATCAACAGGGCTTATTTTATTATGTATTAAAAATACTCTTTCAATTAAATATTGAAAAGATCGCGGTAGATGTCAAGCATAACAAAGATTTCCTCTTTGGTAGCTGTTTGATTAAGAGAGATAATCCCCGGAGATTTTAAAAGAGTAAAGTTTACAGAATCAGACTCATTTTTTTTGTCGTGTTTCATAAACTCATATAAAGTGTCATACTCCTTACAGGTGAAATAAAACACACCGTAGTTGCTTTTGACATAATCGGCAACCTCATTTAATGCAGATTTTGGGAAGCCGCATCTTTGATGAGAAAGAATCAATTCACACACCACACCCCAAGCAACAGCATAGCCATGAAGAATAGGCTTGTTTATGCTCAGTGCATAGCTCTCGAAGGAGTGGGCAACCGTATGACCAAGGTTAAGTGCCTTTCTAAGTCCTTTTTCAAATGGGTCCTCTTTAACTACACGCTCCTTGACCTCAACAGATTCTTTTAAAAGAGAAAGCAAATGGTCGTAATCTCTTGTAACGGGGTTAAAAGCGAGCAGTTTTTTAAGACTCTCATCGCTCTCAAGAAGGGAATGTTTAAGCATTTCAGCATATCCTGAAAGCAGATTCTCATTGTCGAGGGTTTTAAAAAACTGAGTTGAAATGATCACGCATTTGGCTGGAGAGAAAACCCCTATTTCATTTTTTAATCCATTGAAGTTTATACCTGTTTTGCCGCCTACGGCAGCGTCAACTGCACCTAAAAGGGAGGTGGGTACATTTATAAAGTTTATTCCTCTTTTGAAAGTTGAGGCGGCAAAGCCGCCAAGGTCGGTAACCATGCCTCCGCCAAGATTTATCAGTAAAGACTTCCTGGTTGCCTTTTCTTTGCTCAGTGCCATCCAAACCTGAGAAAGCGAATCAATATTTTTGTTTATATCGCCCGCTTTTATGGTAATGACAGTAACATTGTTGTCGGCAATAAAATCATTCAACAGCGGAAGAGCCTGTTTTTGAGTGTTGTCGTCGCAAAGAATATACAACTTGTCGAAAGTTAAGCTGCCGACAGCCTGAGAAATAACTTCGTTAACTGAATTAGTGAAAATTAGTGTTTGAGTATCCATAATTTTATTTCAAGATATTACTTGGCAAAGCTATTTAAAAAGGTTGAAAGTCTTTATTATTGAGTCAAATCTATTTGAAAGTTCTTTCATGCTCTGAAGAACAATATTTGCACCCTCATTGTAGAGCATATTGTCATCAATAGGACCGGTATTTACGGCAATAGTGAAAATGCCGGTAGCCACAGCAGAGCGCACTCCAAGAGGAGCGTTTTCAATAACAATGGCTTCGTTGGCAGAAACACCTGCTTTCTTCAATCCCATCAGATAAGGTTCGGGGTCGGGCTTTCCAATGGAGACATCTTTTGCAGTAACCATTCTTGACTTGTTGAAAATGGCAGGAAAATTATGGTCGAGCTTACCAAGCAAAGAATCCTGTCCCGAGCCGGTGACAAGAACCGGAGTGAGATTATGAGCAGTCACAGATAAAAGCGTCTCTTTTGCACCCGGCATAACAGGAGCCTGTCCCAAAGATGTGAAAAAGTCGGTTTTTTGAGTGTAAACCTCTTTAATTTCAGCCTCAGATGCCTTTCTTCCAAAACTCCTTTCAAAAAGATAGTTTATAGTGTAACGTCCGGTTTGACCCTCGTAGAGATAAAATTCATTTTCATCTGAGGGAATATTATATTTATCGGCGGTCATCTTCCAAGAGCGGGCATGATTTTTCATTGAGTCATACAACACTCCGTCCATGTCTATAAGAACAGCTTTAATGTTTAAAGAGGAATAATGATTTGTGTCAATAAACTTTTTAATTTGAGGAATAAGAATCTCTTTTTCAAAAACCGGCATAATGCAATCAATAAACAGATAGTTAAAAAGAATCTCTCATCCCTCCCTTGTATTTTCCTGCTTTAAAAAACAAGAAAAATAGAAAGAAGAAGAATGAGAGATCCTAAAATATGTATTTTATAATCTTTCTTTTATAGCTTTAGTTTCAGCTTCATAGCCCGGCTTTTCAAGAAGAGCGAACATGTTTTTCTTGTAAGCTTCTACTCCCGGCTGATCAAATGGGTTGACTTTAAGCATATAACCGCTTATTCCGCATGCGCGTTCAAAGAAGTAAATAAGCTGTCCAAGATTAAATTCATTAATTCTTTCTATAGAAATCTTAAGGTTAGGCACACCACCGTCAACATGGGCAATCTGAGTTCCAAGCTCAGCCATTTTGTTAACTTGGTCAACACCCTTACCTGCAAGGAAGTTCAAACCATCAAGGTTAGCCTCATCGGTAGGAATAACAACGCTCTTGTTTGGCTTTTCTACAGAAATTACTGTTTCAAAGATGGTTCTTTCACCCTCTTGAATCCACTGACCCATAGAATGAAGGTCGGTAGTAAAGTCAACAGCGGCAGGAAAAATTCCTTTGTGCTCTTTACCTTCGCTTTCGCCAAACAACTGTTTCCACCATTCGCCAAAATAATGAAGTTTAGGGTGGAAGTTTACAAGAATCTCTATTTTTTTGCCTGAGCGATAAAGAGCATTTCTTGTAGCCGCATATATTTCTGATTTGTTTTCAGAGAATTCAATCGAAGAAGCAGTGGCTTTCTCCATTTCGGAGGCTCCATTAAGAAGTGCAGTGATGTCATATCCTGCAGCAGCAATAGGAAGAAGTCCAACAGGGGTAAGAACAGAAAAACGGCCGCCTACATTGTCAGGAATAATGAAAGTCTTGTAACCCTCCTGGTCAGCAAGTTTGCGAAGAGCTCCTTTTTTAGCATCTGTAACGGCAATAATTCTCTCCTTAGCCTCAGCTTTTCCGACATTTCCCTCAAGAACGCTCTTGAGAAGACGGAAAGCTATAGCAGGCTCAGTGGTAGTGCCCGATTTGGAGATATTAATCAAACCAAACTGTTTTCCTTTTAATGATTCAAGAAGTTCAGCAAGATATTCTTCACCGATATTCTGACCTGCATAAAGCATTACAGGATTTTTTCTGTCGGTTTTTAATAAATCAAAGCTGCTTGAAAGAGCATCAATAACAGCTTTTGCTCCAAGATAGCTTCCACCGATACCAATAACGACAATAACTTCACATTTAGCTCTCAGCTTTTCAGCGGCAGCATTTATATCTGCAATCTCTTCAGCACTAACAGAGCTTGGAAGATTCACCCAGCCAAGAAAATCATTTCCTTTTCCGGAACCGTTTTCTACAACAACATTGCAATCTTTAGCTTCTTTGCCCAACTTTAATATATCTTCTTTGCTAATGAAAGGATATACTTTTTCGATTGATAGTTTCATATTAATAATGATTTAATTTACAATACGTTTAAAAAAACTATTTCAAAATCTCAGAAAGAAGTTTAATTTCCACGTAAGGTGACATTCTCTTATACAGTATATTATAGACTGCATCGAGAATAGGCATATAAACATTGAATTTTTCGTTAATTTCTTTGATACATTTCACTCCATAGTAGCCTTCAGCTATCATTTCCATTTCAATTTGAGCAGATTTGACAGAATAACCCTTTCCAATCATGGTGCCGAACATGTGATTGCGGCTGAATTTGGAATAGGCGGTAACAAGAAGATCTCCAAGATAAACAGAGTCGGTGATGTTTCTGTTGATAGGGTTTACGGTGGAAACAAATCTGTTTAATTCTTGAATGGCATTTGACACCAATACGGCTTGAAAGTTGTCGCCATATTTTAAACCGCTGCAAATACCGGCGGCAATGGCATAAACATTCTTTAAAACAGAGCCATACTCAATTCCGGCAACGTCCTGAGAGGTGCAGGTGTTAATGTAATGGCTTTTAAGAAAATCAGCAAAAAGGATCGCTTTTTCTGTGTCGTTGCATCCTACAGTAAGATAGGAAAGTCTTTCATAAGCTATCTCTTCAGCATGACACGGACCGCCAAGAACGGCAATATTGTCGTTAGGCACATTATAGAAAGTCTTGAGGTATTCCGAGATAATCATATTCTCGTCAGGAACAATCCCTTTTATTGAGGTGATAATGAACTTGTCAGAAATCTTAGCCTTTAATTTCTTTAAATGCTGCTTAAAGTAAGGCGATGGAGTAGCGAAAATAAGTGTATCAGACTTTTTTACAATTTCATTCAGGTTTGAACTGAAGAAAATTCTATTAATATCAAACTTAACGCTTGACAAATAGGCTGGGTTATGACCAAGTTGGCGGAACTCGTCTATTCTGTCGTTGCGACGCATATACCAGTTAATTTTATCGGTGTTTGTAAGAACCATTTTTGCTATTGCAGTGGCCCAACTTCCCCCTCCGATAATAGCTATTCTTCCCGGCAATTTCATAAGTGTAGTTTATTCTTTGAAATTTTGATATATGTATATGGGAACATATAAAAAAGATACTGTCCCCATATATATTTCATTCTCTAAAGATAATTATCTTCAATTATTTGGCAGCTTCCACCCAAGAAACAACAATGTCAAGAGCAGGATTAGCCAATTCAAGTTTGTATTTCTTGTTTAATCCGCAGATTTCCTGGTGAAGTTTCCCCGGAGTAGCCTCGGATAAATCTTCTAAAGTGAGATATCCTGCCTTTTGTATTACAGGAACCCATTCTTCCAGAACTCCTTTTTCGACAAACTTGGCAACAGAATCTTTTTTTACAACTTTTTCCGGTCTCATCTGAGGAAAGAACAATACTTCCTGTATTGTTGTTTGACCTGTCATTAACATAACAAGTCTATCCATCCCGATACCCATACCTGATGTAGGAGGCATTCCATATTCCAATGAGCGAACAAAGTCCATGTCTATAAACATAGCCTCATCGTCTCCTTTTTCACTTAATTTTAATTGGTCTTGAAAACGTCCAAGCTGGTCAATAGGATCGTTAAGCTCAGAATATGCATTGCAAAGCTCTTTGCCATTAACCATAAGTTCAAATCTTTCTGTCAGTTGATCATTGTCTCTGTGACGTTTGCAAAGAGGAGACATCTCGATAGGATAGTCTGTGATGAAAGTAGGCTGGATATAATTTCCTTCACATTTCTCTCCGAAAATTTCATCAATTAGCTTTCCTTTACCCATCGTTTCATCAGCCTCTATGTTGAGCTGTTTGCAAACCTCACGAAGCTGCTCTTCATCCATGCCGGTAATATCCATGCCGGTGAAGTCTTTGATGGCTTCTGTCATGGTGCGACGTGCAAAAGGAGCCTTGAAGTTAATGATGTTGTCGCCAACTTTAACCTCAGTGGTGCCGTTAACATCCATACATATCTTCTCAAGCATATTTTCAGTAAACTTCATCATCCAGTTGTAGTCTTTGTATGAAACATAGATTTCCATACATGTAAACTCAGGATTATGAGTTCTGTCCATGCCCTCATTACGGAAGTTTTTGGAGAATTCATAAACACCCTCGAAGCCACCAACGATAAGACGCTTTAGATATAATTCATCAGCGATACGAAGGTAAAGAGGAATGTCAAGAGCATTGTGATGAGTGATGAACGGACGGGCTGAAGCTCCCCCCGGAATAGATTGAAGAATTGGAGTTTCAACCTCCATATAGCCCTGAGCATTGAAATACTCGCGCATAGAGGTATAAACTTTGTTTCTTTTAATAAAAATATCTTTTACGCCATCGTTAACGACAAGGTCAACATAGCGTTGACGGTATCTCATTTCAGGATCTTCAAAAGCATCATAAGCAACCCCGTCTTTATATTTAACTATCGGTAGAGGTTTGATTGATTTGGAAAGAACCGTAAGTTCTTGAGCATGAATTGAAATTTCACCCATTTGAGTTCGGAAAACATATCCTTTGATTCCGATGAAATCTCCTATGTCAAGAAGCTTTTTAAATACAGTGTTATATAATTCTTTGTCATCTCCCGGGCAAAGGTCATCTCTTGAGATATAAACCTGAATACGCCCCTCAGAATCCTGAAGCTCTATGAAAGATGCCTTACCCATAATTCTTCGGCTCATAAGACGTCCGGCAATGCTTACCTGACGATGATCTTCAGCCTCGACAAAGTTTTCTTTAATCTCTTTTGAATATCCGTTTACAACATATTCTGCAGCAGGATATGGATTAATGCCAATTTTGCGCATTTCATCCAGCGAATTTCTTCTTACAATTTCTTGTTCGCTTAATTCTAATATATTCATGTACCTGTATTATTTGCAATTCAGTGCAAAACTACAAAACTTTGCTCTAAATAGTTGTGTTTTACGGGTGAAAATATAACAATAAGGTATATTAAGAATATTTTTTAATCTCTAATAAACAGAATAGCTTATATTATTTGTGTCATTATCTTCTTGATGTAAAACACTTACCAAAGTTTCTCGGTCAAGAATTGTAATCTTATTGGCATCGGAATCAATAATTTTTGCCTCTTTTAGTTTCTCCATAGTATACATATAAGAACTCCTCTGAACTCCAAAAAAAGTGTATAAATCCTTAAGCCTGCAATATATGTTTATATTTTCAGCTTTTTTGTTTGTGGAATTCTGAACCCAATAGGCAAGCTTTTCAACAACACTTCCAAGGCTGATAAATGGCGCACTGATATATGCTTTTTGAGATGGCGCTGAGGTTATGTTAAGCATGTTCAATAAGAAAATATCATCATAGTGCATAAGCGAGATAAGTGTGGGCTTGTCTATCTCCATAACACTTGTTTCTTCCAGTGCATAGATGTTGTACGGATATCTTGTGTTTATTCCGAAAAGAAAATGTGGCGCAATCACATGTGGAGCAGCAATCTCCTGAGTTATCCTAATCTTTTCGTCCGGTGTAGAGTGCTCAGTCTTGATTCGCCCGCTGATAATAAACTTAATGTTGGTGTAATTTGTTCCTCGTCTTGCTATAGAGCTGTACTGAGTGTATTTAATGAAGTTAAACTTGGCGCTTGCAATCATTCCTTCAAGTTTTTGTTTGCTTATCCCTTGAAATAGAGGGAGCTCGAGAATTTTATCATATATGTCATCCATGGTAAATAAAGGTGTTAAATGATTAATTGACTATTAGCTCTCAGTAAACAATTTGTATATAAATTTGTTTCTGTTTTGATGGGTAATTTTATTTATGTTAACTTTGCCTAACTTAAAAAATATTAATCATGTTAGGATTGCAATTTAACTTACAGGAGATGTTTAGTGCCTTTATGGTGCTTTTTGTAGTGATAGATTTGATAGGGTTGACGCCAATTCTTATAGATATACAGCAAAAAACAGGACCGATAAATGCAGCTAAGGCATCGATTTTTTCTCTTACGCTGATGCTTGCGTTTTTGTTTTTAGGAGACTTGTTGTTGAAGTTTTTGAACGTCGATATTCAATCCTTTGCCGTAGCTGGAGCATTGGTTATCTTTGTAATGGCAATAGAGATGATTTTAGGCGTTGAAATCTTCAAGTTTGACGGTCCTAAAGGGTCAGCAACCTTGGTTCCGATTGTATTTCCCTTTATCGCCGGGGCCGGTTCGTTTACAACATTGTTGTCAATTAGAGCTGTTTATAATGTTTTAAATATTGTTTTGGCAGTAATTTTAAATGTCATATTGGTTTATATAGTTTTGAAAAAGGTGACTATCCTTGAGCGCTTCTTGGGTAAAGCCGGCGTTTATGTTATGAGAAAGTTCTTCGGAATAATCCTTTTGGCAATCTCGGTAAAACTTTTTACAACCAATATTTGGTCGTTAATAGAGACTTTGCCTGTGCGCCCATAAAAAGATAAAATATTAATATAGTTAATATTAACTGTCAAATATAAGACTTTTTAAATTGAAGTATATGTTTAATTTAAAAAGTCTTTGTTTTTTTATCAAACTATCCTTTGTTTTCATCTGACTTGTCTTTAATCTCTTTTGAATTGCTGTCAGTCTCTTTAAAGTTCTCTTTAATTTCTTCTGAATTATCTTTAATAGGACCGGCGTCATTCGTGTCGTCTGAATCATCATCCTCATCAATGATTTCAGGGTCGTTGCCGGGGCCCTTCTTTCTGAATAGAAAAGCTAAAATAGTTCCAGTTATTGCACCGCTTAAGTGTCCCTCCCAAGAAATTGACGGGTCTATTATCTGAGTAATCGGTGTCATATTCCAAACCAATCCACCATAAATAAAAACCGTCATAAGAGAGATTGCAGTTAGCTTTCGGTTTTTTCTATATAAAGAACTGACAATTAAGAAAAAGAACAAGGCGTAAATTGTTCCAGATGCACCGATGTGATATGCCGGTCTTCCAATTATAAATGTCACCAACCCGCTGACAACTAAGCAAAGAGGGAAAACGATGTTTGCTATATCCTTAAAAAAATAGTATAATATCCACAAAAGAATAAATATTGCAGATGAATTTGCAAAAATATGCCTTAAATCAGCATGTATAAAAAATGAAAAATAAATACCTTTCCATCCATTAGCCTCTCTGGGATATATTCCATAATGGGTAAATGAGAGATTAAACCCCCATTGAAGTAAATATATAAACCAGATAAATAATAAAACAAAAAGAGGAATTGCGGCAGAATAATAAATTCTTTTCTTATTTATATCTTTCATTCATATGTATTTTTTTATAAAGAGATGTATAATATCACTTTTTCTTTAAAATCTATTTTTTTTTGAGTAAAAGTGTTATATTTAAACAAAAATTAAAGTGAAATAACACTGCAACATCAATTAATTTAAAATTAACAATTAAAAACCCAGAAAACCTAACAATTAAAAAACCTTATTATTTTTACTTTATCATTAAAAATACAAATATTAGAATAAAAGTTTATGAGCTATTTAAAGTTTGACAAAAACTTGCTGATAAACCTGGAGCAATCCTTGCCTTTAGAGATGCTGCGTACCAACAAATCGGGTGCTTATCATTGTACAACTTTAGTTGGATGTAATACGAGAAAATATCACGGCTTATTGGTCATGCCAATTCCAACCCTTGATGATGATAATCATGTTATGTTGTCCACATTGGACGAAACAGTTACGCAAAGAGGTGCAGAGTTTAATCTTGGTTTACACAAGTATGGAGGGGATAATTTTTCCCCCAAGGGACATAAATATGTCAGAGAGTTTACGTGTGAAGATATCCCCAAAACCATTTACAGGGTGGGCGGAGTTATTCTTTCAAAGGAAAAAGTTTTCATTTCCCATGAAAACAGAATTCTTATCAAGTACACATTATTGGAGGCGCATTCTCCAACTACATTAAAGTTAAGACCATTCCTTGCCTTTAGGAATGTTAATGACTTAACTCATGAGAATGATGTGATTAATAAGAGTTATGAAGTTATTGAGCATGGAATCCGCTCATGTTTGTATGAGGGGTATCCGGGGCTTTATATGCAAATCAGTAAGAATCCGGAATTTGTCTCAATTCCTGATTGGTATCGTGGAATAGAATATCAAAAAGAACAGGAAAGAGGTTATGATTATAAGGAGGACCTTTTTGTTCCAGGCTATTTTGAGGTTACAATTGAAAAGGGTGAAGAGATAATTTTCTCTGCAGGTGAGTCTGCAATCTCTCCAAAGTCGTTAAATGCATTATTTAAAAGAGAGGTTAGGTCCAGAACTCCAAGAACTGATTTTTACAATTCATTGAAAAATTCAGCTGAACAGTTCTACAACAAAAAAGGAAAGCATCTTTTCCTACTTGCAGGGTATCCTTGGTTTCATGTCAGGGCAAGAGACACTTTCATTGCCTTACCGGGCACGACTCTTGTTCTTGGTAATGAAAAGGAGTTTGAACAAATCATGGAGTCTGCTTCTTCTGCCTTAAAGTCTTTTATGGATCACGGACAGATTAATGAAGTGATAAAAGAGATTGATGCTCCCGACATTATGCTTTGGGCAAGTTGGACCATTCAGCAGTATTGCAAATATACCTCCAAGGAAAAATGCAAAGAGAAATATGGACCTTTGCTTCTTAAGATGCTTAATTTTATAATCAGTGGTAAGCATCCGAATCTTTTCCTACATAACCATGGCCTGTTGTATACAGATGGCACAGAGAAAAGCGTTTCGTGGATGAATGCCATGGAAAATGGCAAACCGGTCACTCCAAGAACGGGTTATCTTGTAGAGTTTAACGCTCTTTGGTATAATGCTCTTTTATTTGCCGCTGAACTTTATGATGATGATGAGCATAAAGCAAAACATAATCAGTTTGTCAAGCTTTCCGAAATGGCGGCAACCTCGTTTATGACCACCTTTGTCAACGAATACGGCTACCTTTATGATTATGTAACGGGACATTACTCGGATTTGAGTGTACGTCCGAACATGCTTTTGGCAATTTCATTGGATTACTCTCCGCTAAATAAAACTCAAAGGAAGCTTGTTTTGGATGTAATAACAAGAGAGCTTCTTACACCAAAAGGTTTGAGAACATTAAGTCCTAAATCGGGAGGTTATAACCCGTATTATATAGGCAACCAGACACAAAGAAATTATGCCTACCATCAGGGTACAGTTTGGCCTTGGCTAATGGGGCCTTATGCCGAAGCTTATATAAAAATATTTGGCATGAGCGGCATTTCTTTCCTTGAAAGAAAGATGATTGGCTTTGAAGAGGAGATGTCAAACCACTGTATCGGCACTCTTTCCGAACTTTATGACGGAAACCCTCCTTTCATCGGGAGAGGGGCTATATCAACTGCGATGAATGTTGGTGAAATTTTGAGAGTTTTAAATCTATTGGAAACATATAATCCCGTAAAATGATATGAAAGCTTTAATGTTTGGATGGGAATTCCCTCCTCATATCTTAGGAGGATTAGGAACGGCAAGTTACGGATTGACTAAAGGAATGGCTCAATGCGGAGACATGGAAATAACATTTGTTATCCCTAAGCCATTTGGTGATGAGGAAAAAGGTTTTGCCCATATTATAGGAGCATCCAATACTCCTGTTGTTTATAAGGATGTTGATTGGGATTATGTTCAGCAAAGGTATGGTTATTGTATGACACCTCAGGAATATTATGACTTAAGAAGCCATATATACGGCGATTTCTCATATCTCAAAACCAATGATATGGGATGCATCGAATTTTCAGGCAAATATCCCGACAATCTTCTTGAGGAGATTAACAACTATTCGATTGTGGCTGGTGTGATTGCAAGAAAAGAGAATTTCGATATTATTCATTCTCATGACTGGCTTACTTATCCTGCCGGAATTCATGCAAAACAGATTACCGGAAAGCCTTTTGTTATACATGTTCATGCAACCGACTTTGACCGAAGCCGTGGAAATGTCAATCCACAGGTTTTTGCCATCGAAAAGGATGGAATGAGCCATGCCGATCATATTATTACAGTCAGTAATCTAACAAGAAAGACCGTAATCGACAAATATGGAATCGATCCATCGAAAGTGACAACTGTTCATAATGCTGTTGAGCCAATGAGTCCTGAGATTCAGAATATGATTGTGAAAAAGGGAACTGATGAAAAAGTAATAACTTTCCTTGGTAGAATTACCATGCAGAAAGGCCCTGAATACTTTGTCGAAGCCGCAGCTAAAGTTCTCCAAAAAGCAAAGAATGTCCGTTTTGTCATGGCAGGCAGCGGTGATATGATGAATGAAATGATTCGTTTGGCGGCAAGAAGGAATATTGCCGACCGTTTTCACTTCACCGGTTTTCTTAAAGGCAAGCAAGTTTATGAGATGCTCAAAGCAAGCGATGTTTATGTTATGCCTTCCGTTTCCGAGCCTTTTGGAATATCACCTTTGGAGGCGATGCAAGTTGGCGTGCCAAGCATTATTTCAAAGCAATCCGGTTGTGCCGAGATTCTCGACAATGCAATCAAGGTTGACTATTGGGATATTGACGCTCTAGCCGATGCAATGTACAGTATCATTACATATCCTTCACTTTATAATTTTATGAAAGTTGAGGGCAAAGCTGAAGTTGATGAAATTAAGTGGGAGTATGCCGGAAAGAAAGTAATTGATATTTATAAGAAATTGCTTCATTATTAATCTCTCTTTTAAGATTATTCCTTCTTAAAGTCATTTCTTATAGAATGGGATAACTTTATTAGTAATCCAATTATTAAAATTATTAATATGAAAACAATCTGTTTTTATTTTCAAATACATCAGCCTTTCAGACTGAAAAGATACCGTTTCTTTGATATTGGAAGTGATCATTATTATTATGATGACTTCAATAATGAGGAAATTATTAAGGATATAGCCAGAAAATCATATATTCCGGCGACAAGAACTCTAATGGAAATGATCAACAACTCGGATGGTAAATTTAAAGTTGCTTTTTCATTGTCCGGAGTTGTTATGGAACAACTTGAAATTTATGTTCCTGAATTTATTGAATCGCTTAAAGAGCTTGCCGCAACAGGGTCAGTGGAGTTTTTATCGGAAACATATTCTCATTCTCTTTCCTCTTTGAAGGACAGTGAAGAGTTTGAGCGTCAGGTAAAGATGCATTCCGATAAGATATTTTCTCTTTTTGGACAAAGACCTGCTGTTTTTAGAAATACCGAGCTTATATACTCTGATGACCTTTCTGATGTTATATCTGAGTTAGGTTTTAAGGGAGTTATCACAGAAGGTGCAAAACATATCTTAGGTTGGAAGAGTCCGAACTATGTTTACGAGTCTGCTTCAAATCCTAATTTGAAATTATTGCTTAAGAATTCCAAACTTAGCGATGATATTTGTTTTAACTTCTCAAAATATGATTGGTCAGAGTATCCATTAACTGCCGATAAATTTATTAATTGGGTAGCTTCAACACCGGAAGGAGAGAATGTCATTAATCTGTTTATGAATTACGAAACTCTGGGTTCAATGCAGCCCGAAGGAACGGGAATTTTTGAATTTATGAAAGCCCTTCCACGTTTTGCTGAACAGAATAATATATCTTTTTCCACTCCATCTCAAATTATCGACAATTATCCTTCAGCAGGTGTTTTCTCTGTTCTTCATCCAATCTCTTGGGCTGATGAAGAAAGGGATACAAGTGCTTGGCTTGGCAATGTTTTGCAGAAAGAGGCTTTTGAAAGGCTGTATTCTGTTGGTGAAAGGGTCAGATTGTGTTCCGACAGACGTTTACTTCAGGATTGGGATTATCTTCAAAGCAGCGACCATTTCTATTACATGAGCACAAAGAGAAAATCTGACGGTGCAATGCACAAACTCTTCAGTCCTTATGATTCTCCATACGAGGCATTTACCAATTATATGAATGTGCTTAGTGATTTTATTATGAGAGTGCAGCAACAGTATCCTTTGACAATAGAAAATGAGGAGCTAAATGCACTTCTTACCACTATAAAAAATCAAGGAACAGAGATTCATAAGCTGGAAGATAAGCTATTGAAGGCAAAGGCTCAGAATGAAAAAACAAAAAAACTATTGGAAGAAAAAGAGGGAAAAACAAAAACAAAAAAATCTTCCGAGAAGGAGTCTAAATCAAAGACTGTCAAAGAATAGTCTGATAAATATTATTTAAATCAATATTAAGCTATTCCAATCTTAGCAAGATAGAAAGTGCAAGATCGGTTATAGCATAATAAAAAAAGAGTTAAGTGCTATTTTATGCATTTGACTCTTTTTTTATTGCTGTATTATAACAAGCGGCAACATTAAACTTTATTTCTGTAATTCCTTTTTTTTCTGATCCTCTCGCAAATATTTGATAAAATAAGAAAGCGGTTTAAGAGGATGTTCTTACATCTGCTTAAATCGCTTTCTTATTAATATGACTCTTTGTTAAAAAATAACGTTTATTTTAAGTGCCATATTTAAGAGTGTGGATAAAACCCAATCTCATCCTATCATCTTTAATATAATAGACTAACTTTTCAATGCCTGTTATTTAGGCATTTGAAGTGTATAAACCATTTTAGCAATCTGTGCATTTTTACCACTTCTCAAGGTAACAGCAGATGGATAAAAATAGTTTGCTACCTGCAATATAGAACCATAAGTCTGATCTATTGTGGCATTTACAGGAACTACAGCCATTTCAGCCAAATCCACAGAATCGGCAAGAGATATCGCCAATTGATTTAGATTGCCAAAATTATATGTATATACATTGTTTACTGTATCGGATGAATAAGCTGCAATGAATGATGTTTTAGAATCAGGAAGACTGTTCTTTTCAAAGAATTCATTCATCTTATTCTTTTGAACAAGCAACATATAAGGCGGAGGAGTTGCAGAAAAAACATTGTCAACAGGCTTGTATGCTCTTACGCTCAATGTAAGTCCGTTAAGATACTTGGCTGTTGCAGTAGTGTTTTTATTAAGCTCTTCCATTACCTCTTTCACAGGAATGTCTATTTGAGAAAAATAGCCTCCGGGAGCGGTTACATAAGTTGAAGAATCGTTTGTCAGAAAATCAGGATTCACCTGAAGTGGATTTTTTACACTGTTAAGCTGAATAACATCAGGTGTAACACCGATATACTTAGAGTGATTGGTGATATAGGAACTATCCTGACCTGCAGAACCTGTTAAAGGAGTGCCATCAACCTTTCTGTCATGATAAGAACGGTAGAAAAACACAATATATGTATTTACAACACGAAGCATAGTACCATTACCAAAAGTGTTTTTAAGATAAACACCCGGAAAGAACTGCTCAAATGAACTTTGGTTGTCAAATACAGATGGGTCATTTTTTACTTTGTCAAGGAATGAATCTTTTACCTCGTCAATAAGTTTGATGTCAACGTATGGAGTATAATCACTTGTCCCTCTAAGCGAGTCGCTCACAGTCATATCCTTTCCGGTATAACCGTTTGATCCTAAAAGTTCAAGAGGCTCAACATAAGGAGTAAAATCTACATTTGAATAAAAATCTCTTGGTAGTTGATTTTGAACCTTGTATGCAGATACTACCATTGGTGTTAATGAATCACCGAAATATTTGTCATAATAGATACGCAGCACTGCAGAGTCAAGACTGTTGTTAATCATCGAATCCAAAGGATTGCTCATATCGTAGATTACAGAATCTTTGCTGTTGACTGCATTAAAGTCAAATCCCGGACGGGCATAAAGCTGAGCCATATAGTCAGTCCTTACCGCGCCATAAAAATTATCATTCAATTCTCCCAAGAGCGGGGTTGATGTTCTGACATAAATAGCTTCGGGAACGAAAGTGCTTGAAGCAAGAGTGAAAGTTGCACTCTTGACTACAAGATTGTCGGTTTCAGGACGAATGCTTGAGCCGATATTTGTCAAGTCGTCATCACAAGAAACTAAAAAAATACCCAAAATTACACTCAGTAATGAATTAAATTTCATGTTTTGCATTTGGTTCAAAATGAAATGGATGATTTATTTATTTGTTTCTTCCCAAACAGCATCGTAGAAGTTACTGTATGCATCGACATACTCATCCATATTTTTGTAGTCCAAAAATAGTTTGCCGGACGATTTGATAGATTCACTTACTTCCGCGTTGATGTTTTCACTACCCTGAATCAATCCGTCACTATACTTTATTGCAAGATTGGACAGATCATTAAAAGATAATGTTTTGTTTTTGATAGATTCGATATCACTCTCTTCAATTCCGTCAAGATAAAGCTTATCTGAGAAATTTGCAGGGAAATTCTGAGCGAAATCATCGTCGTATACCGAATATACAACTTTAGAGTTACGGAAACAAGGATCATCAGCATAAGACTTCTTAATGTAAAGAGGTGCAAGGGCTGTCATCCATCCATGGCAGTGTATAATATCTGGAACCCAACGCAACTTTTTTACCGTCTCCATGACACCGCGAACAAAGAAAATGCTTCTTTCGTCGTTGTCGGCGAATTCTACTCCCTCTGCATTTGCCAAAGTGGCTTTCCTTTGGAAATAGTCATCATTGTCGATAAAATAAACCTGCATTCTGGCAGCTTGTATTGAGGCAACCTTAATTATAAGAGGATGATCGGTGTCATCGATTATTAGATTCATCCCGGACAGACGAATAACTTCATGTAATTGATTACGACGCTCATTGATAGAACCATATTTAGGCATAAAAGTTCTTATCTCGCGTCCTCTCTCTTGTATCCCTTGTGGAAGATAGCGACTGATTGTCGATATTTCTGTCTCCGGAAGATAAGGTGTGATTTCTGATGTAATGTATAATACCTTAGTGGCTTTGGTCATGATTCTCTCCTCTTATTTTATCAATATTTTTTGGTCCTGCAAAGATAATAAAAAAAATACGCTTATTTTCACTATTTTGCTTTATTAAAATGGAAAACCTTAATACTTTAGCCTTTTTTAAACCATAAATATGTCAAATTGTAATCTTAATAATCCCTATTTAAGATGTGAATGAGCCTTTAATGGTGGGGAAATTTTTTATTAAAAAAACATAATAATTAAATTTGTTTAATAGCCGGCTTTGCCAATTCCACATATTGTTTTTTCAATGATGAAGTCTTTCCCCCATAAATCATTTTTTACCTGTCTTACATTTATAACATCCACTTTTTATGTGTATCCATCTTTTCTTGGAGAATCGTATTTGGAAGAAAATCAAATATATAGGTGCGCTGTGGAAATATTGCCAATGATTTTGAAATTTTGATTGTCAATTTATTTAAATAACTTTAGATACATTAACATGTAACTTGAGCAACATGTTTAAAATACTTAAGATAGATTAACAACTTACTTAAGATGCAATGACAACATACGTAAGTTGCATATTTAACATACTTAAGTCACATAGAAAAAATAACGAATAAAATTAAAGAATTGATGGTTACTATCGTAAAATAAGCAAATAAATAAGAGAATTGCATATAATCTGCTGTAATCGGACAAATAACGATTGAACAAAAGTGAGAAAATAGTATGACTCATAAAACTCAAAACATATAAACATGAGTGATACAAAGAAAAAAAATATAACCTTAACAAGCAGTCTAATAGTTTATTTGGATCATAATAAAAGTGCAATTCTACTGTTAAGAGATGAACTGTTTGAATTGATAATAAATCTCTCTGACTATCGTTACCTGAAAGGATAAAATATTCCATCTTTGAATTGGAATGTCAGTTTTTCTTGTAAATAAATAATTCACAAAATGCAACCGCTTGAAAGTTTTATTTGAGAGTTTGTAATTGAAACGAATGCTTAAGCTATTGACAAGCTTTTAAAAGAATACATTTTATTTTACCACCTTAGCGGTATGGCTTTAGTCAGTTTATACCAACTATTGTGATTATAAAAGTTATTTAATTCGATATTGTTTTTATCGTTTGATATTTATTTACTTATTTTGCACCGATTTTTGAGAGTGGTTTAAAGAGTAAAACCTCCTATTCTACATATAAAAATATAGAATACAACAGGTTATCATTTTTATGGATTATGTTACTAAAATATTTTATAACATTAAATCTAATTGTTTGCGTTAATATTTCTTTGAAACATTTTCCTACAAACTCTTTCTAAAACATATTCAGATGAAAATAGTAAATAAAGTAGTTGATTTACAGAAAGAAATTTCTTTGCTCAAAGAGCAGGGATTACGTGTAGGGCTTGTACCTACGATGGGGGCATTGCATGAAGGTCACCTTCATTTAGTAACTCTTTGTAAAGAGCAAAATGATGTTTGTGTAGTAAGTGTGTTTGTTAATCCTACACAGTTTAACAATAAGGAGGACCTTGAAAAATATCCTCGTACTCCTGAGCAGGACTGTGAAAAACTTAAATCTGCAGGTTGTGACATTGTATTTATGCCCTCGGTAGAGGAGATTTATCCTGAGCCTGATACCCGTGTCTTTAACTTTGGCGCTTTGGAGCAGGTTATGGAGGGAAAAATGCGCCCCGGACATTTTAACGGGGTGGCTCAAATAGTCAGTAAGCTTTTTTATATGGTCAATCCCGACAAGGCTTATTTTGGAGAAAAAGATTTTCAACAGGTAGCAATTATTAAAAACATGGTAAAGCAGCTTAATTTGCCTTTAACCATTGTTCAAGTTCCTATTGTAAGGGAAAAAAGCGGCCTTGCACTAAGCAGCAGAAATATGCGTCTAAGCAAAGAACAAAAGATTGAGGCTGTAAATATTTCGAAAACTTTGTTTGAAAGCAAAGAGAATATGAACAAGATGTCTATTCAGAAAACTATCGATTCTGTAATTGAAAAGATTAATTCGATACCTTCACTTGAAGTTGAATATTTTCAAATAGTTGACGGCGATACTCTACAAAACGTTTCAGCTTGGAACGATTCAAACTATATTGTCGGTTGCATAACAGTATATTGCGGAGATGTGAGACTTATTGACAATATTATCTACAAACATTAATTAACAAAAATTATGCAGATTCAGGTAATGAAGTCCAAAATCCACAGAGTAACAGTGACTCAGGCGGATTTAAATTATATAGGAAGCATAACTGTCGATGAGGCTCTTTTGGAGGCTGCAAATATCCTGCCGAATGAAAAAGTCGCTATTGTAAATAATAATAACGGTGCACGTCTTGAAACTTATGTTATAAAAGGCGAGCGCAATTCCGGAGTAGTTTGTCTAAATGGGGCAGCTGCAAGACTTGTTCAGCCCGGTGATGTTATTATAATCATATCTTATGCATTGATGGATTTTGAAGAGGCAAAAACTTTTACTCCATCAGTTGTTTTTCCTGACACATTAACAAACCGTATAATAAAATAATCGGTTTTCTATTTTTTATATTTGATAATCGGAGCAATCTTTTTAAAGTTGCCTTTCATAATCCATTTTTATTATTTTAATAATGCTATGGAATTCAAGGTAAGTGTTAAAATTATTGCTTCGATTTTTTTACCTATTACACAGATTAATAAAAATGTATACTAATAAGCAAATCTGGAACGTATCATATCCTATCTTATTAAGTCTATTTGCTCAAAATATTGTAAATATCACCGATACAGCCTTTTTGGGACATTTGGGAGAGGTTGAACTTGGGGCGTCTGCATTAGGCGGCGTTTTCTACCTTGCCATATTTATGATAGGTTTCGGCTTTAGCACCGGAGCCCAAATATTAATGGCAAGAAGAAACGGGGAAAACAAGTATTCGCAAATATCACCAATATTCGTTCAAGGTACGTTTTTTCTGATAATAATAGCTCTATTGGTAATATTTGGGACTTTAAGATATGCCTCACCTATATTGGGGTTGATGATTAAGTCTCCTCAGGTGCTTGCGTCAACAATTGAGTTTCTTGATTGGAGAACTTATGGAATATTTTTTGCCTTTATTAATGTGATGTTTAGAGCCTTTTTTGTTTCAATAACAAAAACAAAAACACTGACAATTAGTGCAATAATCATGGGCGTAGTAAATATATTCCTTGACTATGCTATGATATTTGGGCATTTTGGCTTTCAAATAATGGGCATTGCAGGGGCGGCGATAGCTTCTGTTATATCTGAATTTGCCTCAGTGGCTTTTTTTATAATATATTCATTGTCTGTGGTAAACATTAAAAAATATGGATTCTTTGAGAAAAGTGCATACACTTTAAAACAACTTCCACATATATTAAACGTATCTGTTTGGACAATGATACAATATTTCTTGTCTGTTGGAACATGGTTTATATTTTTCCTTGCAACCGAACATCTTGGAGAACGCTCACTTGCTGTGTCAAATATTGTAAGAAGTGTTTCCACTCTTCTCTTTATGTTGGTGGGAGCTTATGCCACTACGGCAAATACTTTGGTCAGCAATATGATGGGAGAGGGAAAGGCAAGCTTTGTGCCGCAATTGCTAAAGAAGATAATTTTTCAATCAAGCTGGATTATTTTGCCGACAATGTTGTTGATGTTTATTTTCCCATATCAGATAATGCAGGTGTATTCGGAAGATGTGTCGCTTATTAAGGCTTCAATAGCTTCGTTGATCGTGTTGGTGTCGAGCTATTTTTTTACCACACCTGGGTCTATATATTTCCAATTTGTCTCAGGAACAGGAAATACGCGCTCGGCTCTTTTTATGGAGTTTTGCACCTTGGTATTTTATATGAGTTACGTGATTTTAGTTGCCTTTGTATTTAAAATGGATGTGGCTGTTTGCTGGTTTGCAGAACATATTTATTGGGGATTGCTTTTGATATTTTCTCTTATATATATGAGAAAGTCTGATTGGCAGAACAAAAAGATTTAAAATAAGTGATCTGTTATTATTATTGGGTTGCTATTTATTCTAACAATGTAAGGCATACATATACTTAGATAGGTTTAAACCCTGTTTGAAAGAGCTTTTTTTGCCATATCATATCCCTCTTGATATAAAGAATTGAGTTTGACAATATCCTTTTCGGTTCTTGAAACTTCTATCGGTTTTTCAGGTCTTATCACAACTGCTTTGCCTTGTTGCTCGAGAAGCTCAATTTCTTCAATATATTTATTGTATCTTATTCCTCTGTCAGCAAGTTTCTCTCTTATGGCTGGATAGTTTTTATAAATAAATTTTGGGAGTTTTCTTATCTTGTCGCTTTTCCTGTAACCTTTATTTCTGGTTAGAACAATAACAAGTTTTTCATAGCCATCCAATAATGCTTTTTTATATGGAATAGCATCGCAGACACCTCCATCTACCATTGGAATACCATCAACAATTGTTAATGGACAAAGAATAGGCAAGGAACATGAAGCCCTACAAATGGTGGTTATCCTTTTTTCGCTTATTTTCTCATCAAAATACATTGCCTCGCCTGTAATGCAGTTGCTTGCAACCATAACGAATTTGTTTGGAGAATCTTTTAATGCATCAAAATCCAAGGGATATAACTTATTTGGATATTCATAGAAGATATAGTCGAGATCGATATATCCTTTGCCTTTAATAAAGTGTTTGAAGCCAATGTAAGGTCTGATTTTTAAAAGGTCTATATCACTGAATTTAGCCCTTCCTCTTTGATGACAGGCATAAGAGATTCCATTGCTGGCACCGGCAGAAACACCTATTGTATATGGAAACCAAAGGTTATTGTCCATAAGGTAGTCTAAAACTCCGGCAGTGAAAACTCCTCTCATTCCACCCCCTTCAAGAACCAGTGCAGTTTTTGCTATATTGATTTTATTTTCCATTATTTATATGAAAAGTTTTAATGGATTATAGATGTTTGTAAAACATATATAAATTAACGGTCTCAAATTTAATTTTATATTTGTGTAAATATTTTATATAAAGGAGAAAAAACTGTTCTAAAACATCCTTCTATTTAAAATTTTAATATCGAAAGCTACTGTAAATGTCTTGCTTAAAAACTTATTTTAAATTATAGATATGAATTTTACAATGTTCGCGGGTTTGGCTATCGGGCTGTTCTCTTTTCTTATAATAGGTCTTTTTCACCCTATAGTGGTAAAGGCTGAATATTATTGGGGAACTAAATGCTGGTGGATATTCCTTATTATAGGTATTATAGGTACAATAGCATCTTTGGTTGTTGATAATATTTTTGTGTCGGCATTATTAGGCGTATTTTCTTTTTCCTCTTTTTGGACAATAAAAGAGGTCTTTGAACAGCAGGAGAGAGTTAGGAAAGGTTGGTTTCCAAAAAATCCAAACAGAAAATATCCATTCTAATCTATTATAAAGACTGAATTCAAGAAGGTTTAATTACAAGAAGTTTTTTAAATAATGATGTATGATATTAAATTTAAACAAATTCTTTTTATTATTTAATAGGCTTTGGTTTGAATTCGGATAACCTTTTACTTAATTTTTTACAACCTTATTTTAAAAGAATATTTATTTGGACGGCAATGGTAAATTAAAATAATCTACCGTGATATAGTTTTAAATAGGTTTATTAAAGGTCTTCATATATTTTTTATTACCGTAAATTTTGATCTTAATTAGATGATTATTTTTATTGTTGTAATTGATTTAGAAATAAAATATACTATAAAACGATAAATAATAATTAAATATCGAGAAAAATATATTATTATTGCAATATTGTTTAAACTTAAATAAAACTTATGCTTAAACAATATGATTTATTTTGAAGTCATCACCTATTTTTTTTGCGAAGAAATTAAAGTTGGTATATAATTATTATTTATTATCAGTAATGTTGATGTGTTTAACCAAGGAGGTGTTTGGCAATGGTATTATTACAAAATTTCTATTATTATGAAAAAATTTACATGTATAGGATGCTGCTTAATATTTCTATTTTTTATTGGGGGATGCACCTGTTTTATGGCTTTTTATAATGAAAATCATCCAAGCGGTATGAATAAATATTACAATTTAATAGAACCGACAGGTATATTGGAATCTAAATATATGCAACTTGGCTCACATAATGTAAAGACCTATGAAGAAGATGCTGAAGGAACTCTTTTAAAATATAAAGTTTGGTATCCTGAAGATATGATTAATCAGAATACTACATTTCCTGTGATTATCTCAAACAACGGTACTGGTTGGGGCGTTTCTAAATATCCGGAATGGTTTAATCACATGGCAAGTTGGGGATTTATCGTTGTTGGAAATGAAGAGGGAACTTCATGGAACGGTAATTCGGCAGAAGAATCATTAAATTGGATATTAAGACAAGATTCATTGGCAAATTCAATATTTTACAATCATATAAATAAAGAAAAAATTGGTACAATTGGACATTCTCAGGGAGGAACCGGTGTGGTTAATAGCATAACTGTTCAGCCTTCTGCCAAGATGTACAAAACAGCAGTGATGCTTGCAAGTACATTCGATGGTTATAGTTCTTTTTTGAGGTGGGAGAGTGATGCTTCAAAAATTAAAGTTCCAACACTTATTCTTGTTGCTAAAGATGATGGCTTAACACCTCCCAAAGATCTTTATAATCTTTATAATGCGATTCCTAACAATGTATTCAAGGTGATGGGTCGACGTCTTAATGTAGGTCATGGAGATATGTTGGTATTTGCTGATGGTTATGTTACTGCCTGGATGCTTTGGCAACTTCAGGATAATGATGATGCCGGAAAAGCTTTTATTGGAAAGAGCCCTGAACTTTCAAAAAATAAAGATTTTATTGAAGTAAGAACAAGTGAAACCGCCATAACTCACCTAAAGATGAGATACCCAAGAGAAGGTATATAAATGGCGCATTTGTACCTTAGAGGTAACGGTTATAATAAAAATTATATACAAATGAAATGGATTCTGAAAAATAAAAATTAAGAATAATAAATAATATTCTTATCCATTAATACATATAGAATAAGTTGTGTTAAATGCTATTTATTTGTTTAAAGATATTTAGAGTATGGGTTATTATAGAGGATATTGATGTACGGAGAAATATTTTTTTTAATTTTGCAAACCGAGCTGCGGTCAGGATAGCTTAGTAAACAAATAAAAAGAAATAACAATGTTTGAAAATTTAAGTGAAAGATTAGAACGTTCATTTAAGATATTGAAAGGTGAGGGAAAGATCACCGAAATCAATGTAGCGGAGACTCTTAAAGATGTTCGTCGTGCTCTTTTGGATGCCGATGTAAACTATAAAGTAGCTAAGACATTTACTGACCAGGTCAAAGATAAGGCTCTTGGTATGAATGTTCTGACTGCAGTTAAACCAAGTCAGCTTATGGTTAAGCTTGTTCATGATGAACTTGCAGAGCTGATGGGTGGTGAGGCTGTAGACATAAATATTAAAGGAGCACCGGCAGTAATTCTTATGTCGGGTCTTCAAGGTTCCGGTAAAACAACCTTTTCAGGTAAACTTGCCAACATGCTTAATACTAAGCGCAACAAAAAAGTGCTTCTTGTTGCAGGTGATGTTTACCGTCCGGCTGCGATTGAGCAGTTGAAAGTATTGGGCTCTCAAATAGGCATTGAAGTTTATTCCGAAGAAGACAGCAAGAATCCTGTACAGATTGCTCAAAATGCAGTTAAACATGCAAAAGCAAATGGCTTTGATGTGGTAATAGTTGATACCGCAGGTCGCTTGGCTGTTGATGAGGCTATGATGACAGAGATAAAAGCTATTAAGGATGCTATCAATCCGGAAGAGATTTTGTTTGTCGTTGACTCAATGACCGGTCAGGATGCTGTAAATACAGCAAAAGAATTTAACGATCGATTAGATTTTAATGGTGTTATTCTAACTAAGCTTGATGGTGATACAAGAGGTGGTGCTGCTCTTTCAATTCGTTCTGTTGTAAACAAGCCAATTAAATTTGTTGGAACAGGTGAGAAGATGGATGCAATTGATGTTTTCCATCCTGCTCGTATGGCAGATCGTATCTTGGGAATGGGTGATATTGTTTCATTGGTTGAACGTGCTCAAGAGCAATATGATGAAGAGGAGGCAAAACGTCTTCAGAAAAAGATTGCCAAGAACCAGTTTGATTTTAATGATTTTATATCTCAAATCCAACAGATAAAGAAAATGGGTAATCTTAAGGAGCTTGCCTCTATGATACCCGGTGTTGGAAAGGCTATTAAAGATGTAGATATCGATGATAATGCATTCAAAAGTGTTGAGGCTATTATCTATTCAATGACTCCTAAGGAAAGAACAAATCCTGAGATTTTGAATGGAAGCCGTCGTGCAAGAATAGCAAAAGGTTCAGGAACAAATATTCAGGAGGTTAACCGTCTTATCAAACAGTTTGACGAAACAAGAAAGATGATGCGTATGGTTACTCAGGCTAAGAATCCTGCAAATCTTATGAGAAATATGAAACGTAAATAATTTCTCTATCTTGAAAATTTAATATTACTTTTCATCTAAAAGATGAATGATTAAATAAAAGTATAAAAGGATGATTCGAAAGAATCATCCTTTTTTGTTATCGACATTGCTTTATTTAAATATAAAAGAAAAATGATTTTAATTATTGTAGAATCATTCTTCTAATTATCTTTGACTTAGCTTGCTTTAAAGCATTTAAAGAGGTTGATAGAAATACCAAAGACACAAGAAAAAGGTATATAAAAGGCGCATTTGTACCTTAGGGTAAAAAAATTAATTATATACAAATGAAACCGCCATAACTCACTCAAAGAAGAGATACCTAACAAAAGGTAAATAAAAGGCGCATTTGTACCTTAGAGGTAACGGTTATAAAAAAGAATTATATACAAATGAAAAACATTATAACAGAAATGAATAGATATATTAAACTGGGAATATTTTCGAGCATCATATTCTCAAATATGTTTACCTTACTAAATGCTCAGAGTAATGAACCAAATATTAAAAGTAAAGAACGCACCTCTTTTCAGACTTCAGAGCCATGGAAACCTCTTACAGATGTAAGAGCAGACATAGCTATTGTTTATGGCACTCATCAAAGGGGAGATATGAGCTTTGAGCAGAGACTCGAAACTTGGAGAGAAAAAGGATACAATACTCATTTTATGACAGGAATTGCTTGGGGAGAATATCAAGATTATTTTACAGGCAAATGGGATGGGAAAAAACATCTTGATGAGGGTCAGGTAACAATGAAAGGTGATACAATTTGGCATGGTTACATGGTGCCTTATATTGTTCCCTCGTTGAATTTTCTATCTTATATGAAAGAGAATATTATTAAAAGGGTTATTGATGCAGGCATTGATGCCATATATCTTGAGGAACCTGAGTTTTGGGCAAGAGCAGGTTACAGCAGCTCTTTTAAAAAAGAATGGAAAGATTATTATGGCTTTGATTGGAGGCCTCAACATGAGTCGGCTGAAAATACCTATCTTTCAAATAAACTTAAATATCATTTATATATAAGAGCTCTTGAAGAATGTTTCAGCTATGCCAAAGAATACGGAAAGAGCAAGGGTATGAATGTGAGATGTTATGTTCCAACACATTCTTTAGTTAATTATTCTCAATGGCAGATTGTTAGTCCTGAAGCAAGTCTGGCTTCATTGGATTGTGTGGATGGATATATTGCACAAGTATGGACCGGTACTTCACGAGAACCAAATTTTTATAATGGAGTAAGAATGGAAAGAGTTTTTGAGAATGCATTTCTTGAATATGGATGCATGGAGTCAATGACTGCTCCGACAAAAAGAAAAGTGTTCTTTCTTACCGATCCAATTGAAGACCTTCCTCGTGATTGGGAAGATTATAAAAAAAATTATCAAGCAACATTTACTGCAAAATTAATGTATCCCGGCAATAATAATTATGAAGTAATGCCATGGCCTGATAGAATTTATGAAGGACTATACAGAAAGAGTGCAGACAGTGAAGAGATGGCGCGAATACCACGTTTTTATTCCACTCAAATGCAAATAATGATAAATACATTGAATGATGTACCGTTGTCTGAAAATAAAGTTTCCGGCTCTTCTGATATTTCTGTATTAATGGCTAATTCAATGATGTTTCAACGTTCACCTATTCCTGTTTCAGGTTATGATGATCCGCAGCTTTCTAATTTCTATGGAGAATCATTGCCATTAATAAAAAGAGGAATACCTGTTAATATTATGCACCTTGAAAACACTATTTATCCTGATTGCTGGAAAAATACAAAGGTTTTGATAATGTCATATTCCAATATGAAACCTCTTGATGAGAAGTTTCATAAGCCTATTGCCGAATGGGTAAAGAAAGGTGGTATTTTGATCTATGCTTCTCGTGACACAGACCCTTTTCAAAATGTTCTTGAATGGTGGAATCAAAAAGGTAATAATTTTAAACGTCCATCTGATCATCTGTTTTCTCTTATGGGAATTAAAGAGAATCCAAAAGATGGAGAATATAAATATGGTAAAGGTGCGGTAAGAGTGATTAGAGAGGATCCTAAGGAGTTTATATTGAAGGAAAATGGTGATAATAGTTTGTTGACAGCCTTAAAGAAACTTTATCAAACAAAAAATAGAAAGCTGATAGAGAAGAATAATTTCACTCTTACACGAGGAAATTATGAGTTAATAGCTGTTTTGGATGAAAGTGTAAACCATCAGGACTATGAAGTAAAAGGGTGCTTTGTCGATCTTTTTAATCCTGATCTTCCAATAGTTTTAGAAAAGCATATTGCGGTTGGAGAGCAGGCATATTTGTATAATTTGAAAGATTTGAAGAAAGAAAATAAACCAAAGTTTGTTGCAGGGGCATGTCGAATTTATGATGAAAAGTCAACAACTAATAGCTATTCTTTTGTGGCTAAGAGCCCTAAAGAAACAACCAATGTGATGAGAGTTTATCTTCCTAAAGAGCCGAAAAAAATATTTGTAAACGATAAGGATGGGAATAATCTGCAAAATATTGTTTATGAATGGAATGAGCAGAGCAAAACTGAAAAAATAATATTTGAGAATGACCCTGAAGGGATTTCTGTTACTATTGAGTTTTAAAGAATAGAAAAAAAATAAATGCATTACCTTTTTAAGCCCTCTATTTATGGCTTAAGTATAGGTGATGCATTTATTATTTGTATGTGTAACTAAATAAAAATGTTATTTATAAATAGCTTTCTTACCTGCAAGCAGAGTGTTTTTCATTAAAGAACAAATTGTCATTGGACCAACTCCACCTGGAACAGGTGTTATAAATGCGGCTTTTTGAGAAACTTCATCAAATTTGATATCACCTGTTAGCTTAAATCCGCTTTTTGTATTTGGATTTGGAACTCTTGTTGTGCCAACATCAATAACAGTAACTCCCTCTTTAACCATATCTCCGGTTAAAAATTCAGGAGAACCAAGAGCAGCAATAATAATGTCTGCACTTAAGCAGATCTCTTTAATATTTGGAGTTGCACTGTGACAGACAGTGACAGTTGCATTTCCGGGGTAGCTTTTTTGCATCATAAGAGCGGCAACAGGTTTGCCAACAATATTGCTTCTGCCAAGAACAACGCAGTGTTTGCCTTTGGTCTCAATTTTATATCTTGAAAGAAGGTCCATTATTCCTGCCGGAGTAGCCGAAACAAAACAAGGAAGCCCGATAGACATACGGCCAACATTGACAGGATGGAAACCGTCGACGTCTTTTCTAAAATCAATTGCTTCAATAACTTTTTGTTCAGAAATGTGTTTAGGCAAAGGCAACTGCACAATAAATCCGTCAATATCAGGATCGTTGTTTAATTGATAAACTTTATCAAGAAGTTCATCTTCGCTGACATTTTCATCCATTCTAATCAGCGTTGACTTAAAGCCACATTCAGCACAAGCCTTTACTTTGTGGGCAACATAGGTCTCGCTGCCGCCATCATGGCCCACAAGAATAGCAGCAAGGTGAGGAGTTTTGCCGCCTGCATTTTTTATAGCTTCAACTTCAATAGCAATCTCTTGCTTTATTTGAGAAGCCACTGCTTTACCATCTATTATTTGCATATCTAAAAATTTACTGTTTACTCCAAATACGAGTGTTCAAATTTAATTCATTTATAATTGAAATAAGAGAAAGAATTAATCCAAACTCTTCCTGAATCTCTTCTTTTGTGATTTTCTTCCAAATACTTGCCTCGAAATGATTTTTAGAATCAGGAATTGCAATATAAATTGAAGAATTTACAAAACTCATCACTAAATTTCCTTTAAAGCGGTTGTCCACTTCAACAAGTTTTTCCATTAAAGAAGGTGATAGAATATAGCGGGCTTCAACAGCATCGGAAGAATAAACGTCAAAATGTTTTTCAAATTCAACATTTTCAAGCTTAACTCTTTTATTGCCAAAAGAGATTTTAAACAAAGAATCTCTTCCAAGGGTTGTAATGCCGTTGAAATTTTTATGAAAATCAGCAATAAATATAAATCCTCTGAATATATCTGTCCAATACTCGTTTCTTCTTCCTTTTGAATCGACACTTACGTGACGCTCTTCGGCAACAACTTCAGAGCAGGCAAAGTCTGTTTTTTCTATTTTACCGACTATTAAATCTTCACAGCTATAACGATCCGGAGAATTAAAAAGACACATTGCTTCAAACTCATTTTCTGATATGCCATTTTCCGGTTTATATTCTGAAGCATCAGAAATTTCTTTTACAACTTTGGATATAATATCTTTTTTGTAGTAAAACGAATATTCCTTAGTCATTGAGTTTATGCAAAGAATATATGTTAAGATTCCTAATGCAATTGGTATAAGAAAAAGAACTAAAGGCGGTACTTGGATATATAGGAAGACTATAAAAATAATTATTGTCAAGATAGATCCGGATATTAGTCCGAGTCTGCTTCCTTTAGATCTTAATTCAATTCTTTTTTCTTCAAGAGAGTCTAAAATAGGAATGAGACTTTCAAATAATTTATCAAATTCTGCCATTATGAATTAAAAAGTTCTTTAACATTAGGTCTTTCTCGTTCAACTTCCGGAATTACCAATACTTCTTTTTTTGTAAACCCTAAAGCTCCTGCAAAAATGTTGTTTGGAAACACTTGAATTTTATTGTTGTAATCGGTAACTGCTGCATTGTAAGTTCTTCTTGCAGCAGAAAGCTGTTCTTCAGTTTCATTTAAAGAGGCTTGAAGCTGAAGAAAATTGGTAGAGGCTTTTAAGTCAGGATAATTTTCAGCAACAGCGAAGAAAGAACGGCTTGCCTTGTTGAATTCTTTATCAAGAGTGATTTTTTCTTCATCACTGAGAGAAGAGTAATTTTTTTGTCTAAGCTCGACAACCTTTTCGAATACACCCTTTTCATGCTCTGCATATTTTTGAACGGAAGCAACTAAATTAGGAATCAAATCATAGCGCTTTTTAAGCATTACATCGATTGTGGCAAAAGAGTTTGTTACTTCGTTTCTACTTCTGATAAGAGAATTGTAGGTCATTATAACAAATAGAGCTAATAATGCAATGATAATAATTGTAATCATAGTGTTTTTGTCGACATCCTTTTGTCGTGATTTAAATTTGTAAGTTTTAACAAACATAAAAATGATTTTATTATTTACCAAAACATAATTGTAAAATAAGATACTGTATAACAGAATAAACTTAAATTAATCTTCATTAAAAATTATAGGGTCAATGTGTAATCTGAAATTGCATGGGTACAATACCTATTTATTGTCGAACCCTATGAAAAGTTAAGCTTATTTGTTTTTATTAATTTGTTTGTCGGCAGTCCTAATATTATGGTTGCTTTAATTCAAATTGAATATATTATTCATTGAAAAAATTATAGGTGTGTGTGAAAAAGATTTAAAAATTGAATTTGATATTATAGAACAGTACCTCTTTTTTTATTTAAATAATGATTATAATCCATTGAGTCAAAGAAGAAATTAGTGGAAAAGACATTGATTTGGCATATGCCGAATAATTAAAAAAAATAGAAATGTCATAATATGATAATGATAGAGTATTGTAGAAATGATATTTTTGGGTAAATTTGCACCGCAACACAAAAAATGGTGGATGTAGCTCAGTTGGTTAGAGTGTCGGATTGTGGTTCCGAAGGTCGCGGGTTCGAGCCCCGTCTTCCACCCAAAAATTTTAAAAGCTGTCTTAGATATAAGATGGCTTTTTTATTGTTTATGAAGTGGCTTTGATATTGTTTTTTAATATTTTTCTAATTGGATAATCTTTATGAATTTTTATAAACGTATTTAATCATTAAGCCCAATTCCCAAATCAACAATCAAAGTTTTACTAAAAGTTGGAATTTTAATATCAAAAAATGGTTTAAGTATTGCACTAAATAAAAATGTTTATATCTTTGCACCGCAATAGCAAAAATGGTGGATGTAGCTCAGTTGGTTAGAGTGTCGGATTGTGGTTCCGAAGGTCGCGGGTTCGAGCCCCGTCTTCCACCCAAAAGAGAGTGTCTTTTTATTAAGATGCTCTTTTTTTATTTCTAAAAAGAAAGAATATATATTTTTTTTGTCAGGAAATGTAAATTTTATTAATTTAACCCACCTTAATATTTTTATCATGAAGAATGTAGTTAAAGGCTTATTGTCTTTATTAACAATGCTGTTATTTCTATTTACTGGATGTAATAGTGAGGATGAACCTGATGTCTCACTTTCATCATCAAAACAAATGCTTACTTTTAAGTTTGAGGCTTCAAATAACAGTCCAAATATTAATAAAGATATAACATCAAAAATTTTCCTCAATAATATAGATGCTACTTATTATGATTCAGGGATTAATAAGTCAAATTTAATTGCAACTTTTACCCATAATGGTATAAGAGTTACAGTTGATGGTATTGAACAGAAAAGCGGAGTAAGTAAAAATGATTTTTCCAAAAAGGTGGTTTATGTAGTCGAGGCAGAGGATGGCAGCAAGAATAGTTATACAGTAAATATTTCTATGCCTAAATTGGAATTTGTTTCTTTTAAATTTCTAAAAGAAAAGAATCCTTTTTTGTCACAAAATTTAAATATCGAATTTGTATCTAACAAGTCTGAACAAAGGATTGATATACCCAATAAAAATATGATAGCAACTTTTGAGACCGGGGCCTCAAAGGTGCTTGTTAATAATGTAGAGCAAAAAAGTGGTGTGAGTGTAAATGATTTTACACTTCCTGTGAAATATACTCTTTTTGACGAATATGGATTTAGTAAAGATTATGTTATATCTTTTGTTACTTACGATGTGCCTCAAATAATTATTACTACAGAAAATAGAATTGCCGTAACCTCAAAAGATGTTTATTTAAATGCTGAGATTACTGTTAATACAGATGAGTTTGAAGCTTTTACTTCCAATACAACAATAAAAGGAAGAGGTAACTCTACATGGGGATATCCTAAGAAACCATATAAAATTAAGTTTGCAAAGGGCGAGGGTAAAAAAATGCTTGGAATGAAGAAAGCCAGAAGTTGGGTAATGCTGGCAAATTATCAGGACCCGACTCTTATGCTTAATGCAGTAGCTTTTAAAATAGGCAGGCTTTTAGATCTGCCTTTTACAAATCATGCCGAACCTTTTGATTTAACTTTAAATGGTGTGTATATGGGTAGTTATATGCTTACCGAACAGGTTGAAATTGATAATAACAGGGTAGATATAGATGAAGAAAATGGCGTTATTTTAGAGCTTGATACATATTTTGATGAGACTTGGAAGTTTAAATCTCCAAACTTTAATCTTCCTGTTATGGTTAAAGATCCGGATGTCAGAGATCAGACTCATTTTGATAAAATAAAATCAGATTTTGAGAAATTTGAAAATGCTTTTGCTTCATCTAATTTCCCTAACTCTGATTATTTAAATTATATAGATGCAGAATCTTTGGTTGGTTATCTAATTGCATATAATTTAACCCAGAATAATGAGATAAATCATCCCAAAAGTACTTTTATGTTTAAAGATGTGGAAGGTAAATATTTTATGGGTCCAATTTGGGATTTTGATTGGGGATTTGATTATGAACAAAGTGGATATTATTTTGGATCTTATACAAATCCATTGTTTCTTGATAAAATGAATGGGCCAGGAAAGCTTTTTTTTAGTAGATTTATCCAAGACCCTGTGATAAAAGAACTTTATAAATCTAAATGGGCTGAATTTAAAATAAGTCATTTAAATGAACTTTATGATTATATTGATGAGTATGCAAACAAGGCAGAGACATCATTTAGAAAAGATGCAAATATGTGGCCAAATAGTAAAAATTATATTTCAAGTATATCTAAGTTGAAAGTATGGGTAAAAAATAGAGTATCTTATGTTGATTCCTATGTGGCTGGATTATAAAGATGTAAGTTTTTTTAGTAATAAGTATTTTCTTATTGATTGGAATAAATTAGATAGAATTGCAAAAAGTCAATATATTTATGCCGTATTTGATGCCATAGATAAAGAAATTATCATAATTTGAATACAGATTTTGCTGTTTTGTTGGAGATAAGCAAAGGAGAAGGGAAGATGCTTTTTAAGTATCTTCCCTTTATTCTTATATAAAAGCGGTAATAAAGAATTGAATATATATTAACCTGAATACATATTGTTGAACTTGACACATTTAAGTTTAAATTTTCAAAATAGATCTTGGGCAGAATATGTAACTATGATATTGATTTTTTTCGGTTTATTTTATGTTGGGGAATAACGCGTTTATAGATGCTGATTATATATTAGACAAAAAACAATGATTTTTTAATAGGAAATTGCTATAAATGGATGAGGTTATAAATATGTGTTGGGTGTATTTTATAGAAGTAGAAATTATATCTGATATATAGATAAAAAAAATGGTTGTCTCACGACAACCAATCTTTATTAACCTTAAATCTAATACCATGAAAAACACATTGCAAATATAAACTCTTCAAATTAAATATCAAAGAAAATTTATGGGGAAATATGTTGTTTAACATATTTTAAAAATAATAGAATCATTAAAACTCATTCAAAGATGAAAAATCTAAAAAAAGAATCTAAAAGGTGCATTTCTACCTTAGTGTAAAAAAATGGATCCAAATGAGATCTCTTTTATGCAAAAGGAGATATAAATTGCAATGTCAAGGTTGCATAATTACTATTTTTAGTTACTTTTGTGAGATTTAATTATATAGGAAGTGGAAGCATTCTTCAGAACACATAAATATTTAGTTGAGCATTTAGGAACTCCCGTTAGGCGAGAGCTGATGGATGAAATAGACTGGAACAAACCTCTTATAGGAATTAAAGGAAGCAGAGGGGTAGGAAAAACGACGTTCTTGCTTCAGTATGCCAAAGAAAATTTCGGAACAGATAGGTCTTGTCTTTATATAAATCTCAACCATTTTTACTTTACAGAACGTAAACTGCGTGATTTTGCAACTGAGTTTTGGCAAAAGGGTGGTAAAACTCTTTTGATAGATCAGGTTTTTAAATATCCTGATTGGTCGGAAGAATTAAGGTATTGTTATGAGAATTTACATAATCTTAAAATAGTTTTTACCGGTTCTTCAGTTATGCGACTCAAGGAAGAGAATCCATATCTATCCGGATTAGTGGAATCGTATAATTTAAGAGGTTTCTCTTTTAGAGAGTTTTTGAATTTAATGGCAGGAACAAATTTCCGCTCCTATAAATTGGAAGAAATTTTAACCTCCCATAAAGAAATAGCTAAAGAAATTTGCTCAGAAATAAAGCCTTTAGCATATTTACAAGATTATTTGCATCATGGATTTTATCCGTTTTTTCTTGAAAAAAGAAATTTTTCAGAGAATTTGTTAAAGACTATGAACATGATGCTTGAGGTTGATGTGGTATTTCTTAAACAGATAGAACAAAGTTATCTGTCAAAATTAAGAAAACTTTTATATTTGTTAGCCGTTAACGCACCCGCTGCTCCCAATGTTAGCCAATTGGCAAAAGAAATAAACACATCAAGAGCAACAATCGTTAATTATATTAAGTATTTAAAAGATGCCAGATTGTTGAATATGCTTTATGTTGAGGGTGAGGATTTTCCTAAAAAGCCTTCAGTTGTATATATGCATAATACTAATCTTATGTATCCAATTAGACCTGCTAAAGTGGATCAGCAGGCAGTAAGAGAAACATTTTTTTATAATACTCTTCATAAAGACAATAAATTGAATAAATCTCTTGAAAAAGGTTTCCAGTTTGTGGTTAATCAATCTTTGCAATTTCAGGTTGGGGATAGAATGATGAAGATAAAAGATATGAAGGATCATTATTATGCTATTGATGATACAGAAATAGGCAAAGACAATATGATACCTTTATGGTTATTGGGCTTTCTATATTAATATATTAAATGTAATGCTATGGAGGAAAATAAATTAAAAGTATTAGAGGAACTTCATTCTTCAGGAATATTGTCTGATGATGAATTTGAAAGATCAAAAGAAAAGTTCAGGCAAAGTGAAACTTTTAAAAATCAGGATGAAACTTCTTCAAGAGAGGACGAAACTTCTAAAAAGAGTGAAGACTTACCTCTAAATTTATCCGAAAATGCTTATTTGGCATTGATGAGTTTTTTGATTATCGTTCCAAAAATTGGATGGTTTTTACCAATAATATTATGGATAATTGCAAAGAATAAGTCCGAAAAAGTTGATGCCCAAGGAAAATATATTTGTAATTGGATGATTACATATTTTTTAGTTTCAATTGCATTTATGATTTTTGGCGCTCCGGTATTATTGATAAACAGCTTTTCAAGTTTATCTACATTCAATATATTTTCAAATTTTAGCGGAGTCTTATTGTTAGGCGCCATATTTAGTTTGTGGATTTTTGTTGTACCTATCATAGGAGCAATTAAAGGTCTTAGTGGCGAGACTTGGAAATATCCGCTTTCCCTACAAATTTTAAAATAATTATCTACTTATAAAAGTTGAGTTATGACTAAAGAAAAAAAATTTTTAACATGTGATGGAAATCAGGCAGCTGCACATATTGCCTATATGTTCAGTGAAGTAGCTTCGATTTATCCGATCACACCATCTTCAACAATGGCTGAATATGTTGATGAATGGGCTGCTAACGGAAGAAAAAATATCTTCGGTGAAACAGTTAAAGTTGAGGAAATGCAGTCAGAAGCTGGAGCAGCAGGAGCTGTTCATGGTTCTTTGCAGGCGGGAGCATTGACTTCAACATTTACTGCATCTCAGGGTCTTCTTTTGATGATTCCTAATATGTATAAGATTGCAGGTGAGTTACTTCCTTGTGTATTTCATGTTTCTGCCCGTACACTTGCTTCTCATGCTCTTTCAATTTTTGGAGATCATCAAGATGTAATGTCTACTCGTCAAACAGGCTTTGCAATGCTTTGTACAGGTTCTGTACAAGAAGTAATGGATTTAGCCGGTGTCGCTCATTTGGCAACTATTGAAAGCCGTGTACCTTTTGTTCATTTCTTTGACGGGTTCCGTACTTCTCATGAGATCCAAAAGATTGAGGCCCTTGATAATGAAGACTTAGCTCAATTTATTAATTGGGAAAAACTTGATGAGTTCCGTGCTCGTGCTATCAATCCTGAAAACCCTGTTGCAAGAGGTACTGCTCAAAATGAGGATATCTTCTTCCAGGCACGTGAAGCTTCAAATCCTTTCTATACAGCTGTCCCTGAAATCGTTCAAAATTATATGGATAAAATGTCTACAGTTACTGGCCGTTCATATAAATTGTTCGATTATTATGGGGCTGAAGATGCAGAGAGAATAATCATCGCCATGGGTTCTGTTACTGAAGCTGCCCGTGAAGCTATTGATTATCTTCAGGCTCAGGGTGAAAAAGTAGGTTTGATTTCTGTTCACTTGTATCGTCCGTTCTCTGCTAAACATTTCTTGGCAGCTCTTCCTAAAACAGCTAAACGTATTGCTGTTTTGGATAGAACTAAAGAACCGGGAGCAAACGGAGAACCTTTATATCTTGATGTTAAAGATGTTCTTTATGGATCAAAAGATGCACCGATTGTAGTTGGTGGCCGTTATGGTTTGTCTTCTAAAGATACTACTCCATCTCAGATTGTTTCTGTATTCAACAATCTTGCAATGAATGAACCAAAGAATGGTTTCACAATAGGTATTGAGGATGATGTTACGTTTACTTCTCTTCCTAAACTTCCTGAATTGGATCTTAAAGACGGATGTTTTGCTGCCAAATTCTTTGGTTTAGGAGCTGATGGTACTGTTGGAGCAAATAAAAACTCTATCAAAATCATTGGTGATAATACAACTAAATATTGTCAGGCATACTTTGCTTACGACTCTAAGAAATCAGGCGGTTTCACTTGTTCTCATCTTCGTTTTGGCGACAACCCTATCCGTTCAACTTATTTGGTAAATACTCCTGATTTCGTTGCTTGTCACGTTCCTGCATATCTTCATATGTATGATGTAACAAAAGGATTGAAAAAGAATGGTACTTTCCTTTTGAACTCTATTTGGGATGCTGAAGAAACTAAAAAACATTTGCCAGACAACGTAAAACAGTATCTTGCTGCTAATAATATCAAAATGTATATTATAAATGCAACAGCTATTGCACGTGAAATAGGACTTGGTAATCGTACAAACACTATCCTTCAATCTGCATTCTTTAAAATTGCCAATGTAATTCCTTACGAATTGGCTGTTGAGAAGATGAAAAAAGCTATCGTAAAATCTTACGGTAAAAAAGGTGAAGATGTTGTAAACAAAAACTTTGCTGCTGTTGATCGTGGTGGAGAGTATGTTGAAGTTCAAATACCTGCTGAATGGGCTAACATTGTTCCTGCTGTTGAGGCTAAACATGCTGACGACCCTGAGTTTATCAAAGATGTTGTTCGTGTAATGAACGCACAGAAAGGTTATGATCTTCCTGTTTCTGCATTTAAAGGTCGTGAAGATGGTACTTGGAATCAAGGTACTGCTGCTTATGAGAAACGTGGCGTTGCTACTTTTGTTCCTGAATGGAATGCTGAAAATTGTATCCAATGTAACCAATGTGCTCTTGTTTGTCCTCACGCTGCAATTCGTCCATTCTTGCTAACTCCTGAAGAAAAAGCTGGATTGCCTGTTGAAGGTGTTACATTGAAAGCTACAGGAAAAGATCTTGCAGGTCTTGAATTCCGTATTCAGGTTTCTCCTCTTGATTGTACAGGTTGTGATAACTGCGTTGACGTTTGTCCAGGTAAAAAAGGCGCAAAAGCTTTGGTTATGAAACCTCTTTCTGAGGAAGAAAATCAGGCAGCCAACTTTGCTTATATGGTTAAAGACGTTAAGAGCAAACAATCATTAGTTGATGTAAAATCTAACGTTAAGAATTCTCAGTTTGCAACTCCATTGTTTGAATTCTCTGGTGCTTGTGCAGGTTGTGGTGAAACTCCTTATATCAAACTTATCTCTCAATTATTTGGAGATCGTCAGATGGTAGCTAATGCTACAGGTTGTACTTCTATCTATTCCGGTTCTGCTCCTTCTACTCCTTATACTAAGAATGCTGCCGGTCATGGACCTGCTTGGGCAAACTCTTTGTTTGAAGATAATGCTGAGTTTGGATTAGGTATGACTCTTGCTGTTGAAAAAATGCGTTCTCGTATCGAAAGATTTATGAACGAAGCTGCAGCTTGTGATTGTTGTACTCCTGAGCTTAAAGCTATGTTCACTGAATGGATAGAAAACAAAAACAATGCTGATGCCACTGTTGAACTAGCTGCTCGTTTAATTCCTGCTTTGGAAGCTTGCGGTTGCGAGCCTTGCAAAGAGATTCTTAAATTAAAACAATATTTGATTAAGAAATCTCAATGGATTATAGGTGGTGATGGTTGGGCTTATGATATAGGTTACGGTGGTCTTGATCATGTTATTGCTTCAGGTAAGAATGTAAATATTTTAGTTGTTGATACTGAAATTTATTCAAATACAGGAGGTCAATCTTCTAAATCTACTCCGGTTGGTGCAGTTGCTAAATTTGCTGCTTCAGGTAAACGTATCCGTAAAAAAGACCTTGGTCTTATCGCAACTACTTATGGTTATGTTTATGTAGCTCAAGTTGCAATGGGAGCAAACCAAGCTCAAACTCTTAAGGCTATTCGCGAGGCTGAAGCTTATGATGGACCATCTTTAATCATTGCTTACTCTCCATGTATTTCTCATTACATGAAGGCCGGCATGGGTAAAGCTCAGGCTGAACAAGCTAAAGCTGTTGAATGTGGTTACTGGCATCTATGGCGTTTCAACCCTGAATTGGAAGAACAAGGACAAAATCCATTTACTTTGGATTCTAAAGAACCTCAATGGGATAAATTCCAAGACTTCCTAATGGGTGAAGCTCGTTATACTGCTCTTATGAAAACTTTCCCTCAAGAAGCAGGCGAATTGTTTAAAGCAGCTGAACAAAATGCTAAGTATCGTTACAAGAGCTACAAACGTATGGCAGCTCAAGATTGGACTAATGTTGCAGATAAGGATGCTGATTAATCAATCTGTTTTTTAGAATATTATTCAGAATAATATTATTATATAAAGGCGCAGGTAAATTTTTTTACCTGCGCCTTTTTGGGATTTAAATGGACTTGATTGCCCTTTTTTTGTTCTCTATGTTTGAAGAAAATAAATACTAAAGCATTTAAATCCATTTAATATGAATGAGAAACAAATCAATTGTGAATAATTAAAAATTTTAGTAGGATTAGTGTCTTATACTGAAAAAAGTTGACTCCCAAAAAAACAAAACAATGGGAAGTTATA
>JAUNSR010000058.1 GCA_030539115.1 Bacteroidales bacterium | reverse complement strand
CGGTCAAAATTTAAGAATCTGAAATTGAAAACTCATCATTATGTTATTTAATTGATTATCAGAACATAAAAAATTCAGCCATTTTGTATGATAATAAAAATTGCTTATGTCAGATTTGTAAAACTGTAAATATCATCTAATTAAAAATTACAAGATGAACCTAAAAATTGAAAGACGGACCTAAGATTTTCAGGATTAACTTTCGAAACTGAATTTGTTAGAACTTAACAATAGATATAATAGAATATTTTTTACCGATATAAATCCATGCTTTATTTTAAAAAAACATTTGCATGGCATTTTTTTTATAAATATTTGAATAATTGATTTCTATTAAGAGTATATTTGCACGCTTAAAAATAATCACTCTTTAACATGTGAACTTAATGTTTACAAAAAGGATAGAAATAAGTGATTTTTTAATCATATATTATTAAGTTTTTAAAACCTGAAAGTAATATTTCAAGTTATTTCTTAAAATTATCACAAACATTATAGGTTGACTTTTTCAGGCGGTGATTATTGGGTAAATAGGGAATATATAAATGAGCATTATTATAAAAAATATAATTAAAATACATGTTCTTTATTATTATCATTATTTTTTCTCATTATTCAATCATTTGAGAAAGTGTTATTTAAGGTGAATTAAAATGATTAAAAATAATTTAATATATTAAAGCGTTTTTAGATAAAAAACACTTTTAATTTCAAATATATTACTATTTTTGCTGGCAATAAATTAAGTATGAAGTGCAAAAGGCATTTTCATTGTGAGAAAACATTATAAAAGAGCAATTTACTTGATAGACAAATCAACAAAATTCAAGTCAAAGTGCATTTTAATGAGTTCAATCATATATAGAATATTATACAACCAAATTAATAAAGTCGCTATGAACAAAAAGCTTTACTTACCATTATTAATGGCACTTGTTCTTGCATTTACATCATGTAGCAAGAAAATGGGTGAATTAAGTGCTGATTATTTTAAAGTAACACCACTTCCCCTTGTAGCAGTTGGTGGACAGGTTCCTACAACAATCAACGGAACTTTCCCTGAAAAGTATTTCAACAAAAAATCTGTAGTAACTGTTACTCCGGTTTTAGTTTATGAAGGTGGTGAAACTGCTGGTACTCCATTCCTTTACCAAGGAGAAAAAGTAACAGGAAATGATCAAACAATTTCTTACAAAATGGGTGGAAACATTGTTATGAAAACTTCATTCAAATATGTTCCGGCTATGCGTAAATCTGACTTGTATCTTGACTTCCAGGTTGCAAGAGGATCAAAAACTTACACTTTGCCACGTGTTAAAGTAGCAGAAGGTGTAGTTTCTACTTCTACTTTGGCTGACGCTTCAGGTGTTAAACCTGCAATTGGTGCTGACAAATTCCAACGTATTATCACTGATAACTATGTAGCAAAAATTCTTTTCCTTATCCAACAGTCTAACATCCGCAATTCTGCTTTGAAAGAAAGCGAACTTGATGCCGTTAAAGCTGCAATGGTTGAAGCTAAAGAAACTGAAAACAAACGTTTAGCCGGCGTTAACATCGCTTCTACTGCATCTCCTGATGGTGCTCTTGATTTGAACACATCTTTGGCTGAATCTCGTGAAAAGAACACAGTTAAGTTGATGGAAAAAGCTATGAAGAAAGACAAAATCGACGGTTCTGTTGATGCTGAATTTACTCCGGAAGATTGGGAAGGTTTCCAAGAATTGGTTGAAGGATCTAACATCCAAGACAAACAATTAATTCTTCGTGTTCTTTCTATGTACAAAGACCCGGCAGAAAGAGAAAAAGAAATCAAAAATCTTTCTTCTGCATTTACTCAGTTGGCTGAAGAGATCTTACCTCAACTACGTTATTCTAAAGTAACTGCTGCTGTTGAAACTATAGGTAAATCTGACGAAGAAATCTCTGCTCTTGCTAAGAGTGATCCTAAATCTCTTAACATCGAAGAAAGCCTTTATGCTGCTACTTTAGTTAAATCTAACACAGAAAAAATGGCTATCTACAAGAAAACTTCTGAAATCTATCCTAATGATTACCGTGCATTCAACAACATGGGTATGATTAACTTCGAAGAGGGTAAAGTTGACGAAGCTACTGCAATGTTCAAAAAAGCTGCGCAAGTTAACAGCGCTGCTCCTGAAGTTCAAATGAACCTTGGTCTTCTTGATCTTGCTAACAACGATATCGCTAAAGCTCAAGCTGCATTCGGTAAAGCTGCAGGTGTTCCTGAATTAGCCGGTGCTCTTGGTACTCTTTATACTGAAAGAGGCGAATACCAAAAAGCTGTTGCTGCTTTCGCTGATACTAAATCTAACAACGCTGCTGTTGCTCAGATTTGTGCAGGTGACTACAATGCTGCTAAAAACGTTCTTAACTCTATAGAAGACAAAGACGCTTTAACTTATTATTTGATGGCTGTAGTTGGTGCTCGCACAAACAACGAATCAATGGTTTCTACTAACTTGAAACAAGCTGTTAAACTTGACTCTTCTCTTGCTGCTATGGCTAAGACAGATCTTGAGTTTGCTAAATTCAACATCTCTTCAATGATTTAATCTTCAAATCATTTTTAAGATATTATCAAAGAAGCCTCTTCCTTTTGGAAGGGGCTTCTTTATTTTTACACATCTACTTTTTCCAATAAAATATTTCAAGTTGAGAAGTTCTTATTTTTTATAACTGTTTATCTTTATAACTTTGTATATTATAATTATAAGCAACAAATAAAATATGAAGGAGACATTTAACTTTAAATCAATATTGCCCTATGCGGTCAGTATTCTCTTATTTCTTATTATTTCGGTAATATATTTTACTCCTGAGATGTTTGAGGGAAAAACTCTTTTTCAGGGTGACACTCAACAAGGGATAGCAATCAATCAAGAGGTTGTAAAATATGCTCAGCAAACAGGAGAAACTTCAAGATGGACAAATACAATGTTCGGTGGAATGCCTACATTTCAAACTTCTCCAAGTTATGCCATCCATCCCGTTTTAAGATTTATAGAGAATGCCTATAGGCTTTGGCTTCCGGCTCCTGCATCTTTAATATTCTCTCTTCTTTTAGGATTCTGGATTCTTATGCTCTCTTTTAAGACAAGAAAAGATGTAGCTTTCTTTGGTGCTGTTATGTTTGCCTTTTCATCATATTATTTCATACTTATTGACGCTGGCCATCTTTGGAAACTACTTACAATTATATATATTCCTCCTACTATAGCCGGCATTCTTCTGACATATCGTGGCAAATATCTTTTAGGAGGTGTTTCAGCCGCCTTTTTTGCCGCACTTCAAATTCATTCCAACCACGTACAAATGACCTATTATTTTCTTTTTGTCATTCTATTTATTGTGATTGGATATTTTTTCCACCTTTTAAAAAGGAAAGAGCTTCCGCGCTTTTTCAAGGCTTCGGCAATACTTATCGTCTCTGCTTTACTTGCCGTCGGCATCAACAGTTCAAACCTTTATCATACTTATCAATACAGTAAGCAAACAATGCGTGGAGGCAGCGAACTTGTTTCCAACGGGACCTCAACGCCTGAACAAATGGAGGTGGAGAATGCCGGAGGAAAAATCAACAAATCTTCCGGACTTAATCGCGACTACATTACTCAATGGAGCTATGGCATAGACGAAACACTTTCATTAATGATACCTAATGTAAAAGGCGGATTCTCTGGTGTACTTTCTCAAAATAAAAAAGCCATCTCAAATGCGAAACCACAGTATAGAGAATATTTCAATCAGTTTAATCAGTATTGGGGTGACCAGCCATTTACTTCTGGTCCTGTTTATGTCGGCGCTTTTGTCATGTTTCTGTTTATTTTGGGATTGTTCATTGTAAAGGGATGGCTGAAATATTCCTTATTGGCAGCCACAATATTGTCAATTGTCTTGGCGTGGGGTAAAAACTTCATGGCTATAACAGACCTTTTTATTGACTTTGTCCCAATGTACAACAAATTCAGGGCTGTATCATCTGCCCTTGTTATAGCAGAGTTTACAATACCTCTTTTGGCTGCTTTGGCTTTGATGGTTATAATAAACAAGCCTTCAATTATAAAAGAAAAAAAATATGACTTCTATGCCTCAGCTGCTTTAACAGCGGGTGTATGTCTTATTCTTGCACTGTTTCCTGAAACATTCCTGTCGTTTTTCTCTGCTCAGGAAACCGTTAGCTTTCTTCCTCAGGCAAAGCAACAGCCTCAACTAATGGAGCTGTTTGACAATATCAAAGAGGCACGTGTTTCAATTTTTATTTCTGACGCTTGGAGAAGTTTTATAATAATCACTCTTGGCATTTTAGCTATAATTGCATTTAGCAAGAACAAGTTAAAGGCTAGAAACCTTGTAATTTTTGTTACCGTTCTTACCTTATTTGATCTTTGGCAGGTAGATAAAAGATACCTTAACAACTCAAAATTTGTTCCTAAGAAAGAAACAAGCAAGATGTTTGCAATGACCGAAGCCGATAAAATGATTCTTCAGGATAAGGATCCAAACTACCGTGTTTTCAATCTTACAACAGATCCTTTCAATGATGCCAACACATCTTATTATCACAAATCGATAGGTGGGTATCATGCAGCTAAGCTTCAGCGTTATCAGGATATTATCGATTACCACTTAAGCAAAAATATCAACATGAATGTTGTCGATATGCTTAACACAAAATATCTTATCGTAAATGGCGAAAACAACAAACCTATTGCTCAATTTAATCCCGATGCCTTAGGAAATGTCTGGTTTGTTGACTCTATTGACTGGGCAAACAACGCAAATCAAGAGATTAACGCTCTTAATGACTTCAATCCACGCACAACAGCTATTATAGATGTTCGTTTTAAAAAGGATTTAAGCAGTCTAAATATCGTTTCTTCAGATTCCCTTTCCAAGATAAAACTTGAGAGTTATTCTCCAAATAAGCTTGTCTATAAATCAAATTCTAAGGAGGATGCTCTTGCAGTTTTTTCTGAGATATATTATCCTGACGGATGGAAAGCAACAATTGACGGCATAGATGCTCCTATTGTTCGTGCCAACTATATTCTTCGTGCTTTGGCAGTTCCAAAAGGAGATCACACTATTGAATTTACTTTTAAACCCGCTTCAATAGATCTTACAAATACTATTTCATTTATTTCTTTTGGAATCATTATTCTTGGAGCAATTATTATTTTGATCTATAAGAGGAAAAATAAGAATATCAAGAATGAAAATTAAGCAACAACATAATAATCAATAAATGAAAAGGCGTAGAATTTTTAATTATTCTACGCCTTTTTTATGATTGCTGAATTCAAGATTTAATTCAGAGCATTATATTTATTGTCTGATTATAATTACTATTCAGGTCTATAAAAACTTATACATTTTAGAAAGACTCCATCTCGGCAACAGAATTAGCATAGTTTTTTTGAGAATCTAAATAGCTGTTGACCATGTCATAATATAAATTCTGCTCCTGAATATACTCTAAAAGAGATATTTTCCCGGCATCCAAAGCTTTTCTCAACAAGATTGTATTGTCAAGACTTACTATTGAGGTTTTATAATCAGCAGCTATTTTTGATAGTGACTTAGTTTTTGAATATAAAGTTTTAAGCTGAGAATAAAACTCGACCTTTGAATTTACCTCATTATCCTTTTGAGCAATTAGCTTTGCCTTTGCTAATTTTGTCTTATTTTTATTCTCCCACAAAGGAATTGAAACACCAACTGATATACCCTGAAAAGTTTCTCCTACAACGCTTTCGCTCATATATCCTGCAGAAAGCTTAGGCATACGTTCATGTTTTGAAAGTTTCACCTCCTTTTCTGATATTTCAATTTGCTGCTTAACATATTCAAGCATTGGATTTCTCTCAACACAACCGTCATACCACTCTTCAAAGCTATTGCCAAGCAGATTATCATTATAATCTAAAAGCTGTAAATCACCAATCTCTTTTTCAGAACCTCCATCGATTGAATTAAGATTGATATCTACGCCTCCATTCAATGTTGTTAGTTTTGAAACAACAGCCTCTCTATCCGCTTCAGCATTTGCAAGAAGAGCTTTTATATTGACATAATTCAGTTCAGCCTTATTTTTCTCTATAATATTGGCTTCCCCCTTTTCAAAACTTTTTGAATAAAGATCTGCAAGAGTTTTAGCATCATCTTCTCGGCTTTTCAATATTGAATAAAGAGAGTTATAATAGCTTAAATCTATAATAGCCTGCTTTGCCTGCAAAACCAAATCGATTTTTGAAGCTTTGTATTTTAACTCTGCTGCAATATTTTGCTTGTCGGCAATATTCCCTTTTATAAAATATGTTGTGGGAAAATCGAAACTCTGTTTAACACTAAAATCCTTTCTATTGCCTATTAGAGCCGGCTTACCCCACAAATAATTAAACTCGACCTCAGGATCTGTCATAGTAATGCCTGTTTTGTTTTCTATCTTTTCAGCATCAATTTGAGACCTTAGAGCCTTCAAAGAGGGGTTATTTTGTTCAATTTGAGAAACAATGCTTTTAACAATCTCCTCACTTTTTTGATTTTGAAAAGTCTCTTTGCTGTTTGAATTATCTGCAAAAGTAACTCCTCCATTAAAAAGGGAGAAAATCAATATAAATATTTTAAAATTCTTATTCATAATCTGTTATTTCTTTTTTCTATTAATAAGAATATACATTATTGGAATTATAAATCCATTTAAAAGTGTCGAGCTTATAAGCCCACCAAGAAGAACTTTAGCCATTGGACTTTGAATCTCATTACCCGGCTGATCTCCTGAAAGTGCCAAAGGAATAAGTGCCAAAGCAGAAGTAAGAGCCGTCATTAATATCGGATTAAGTCTGTCAAGAGAGCCATGCATTACAGCATCCCTTAAAGGCATGTTCTCTTCAGCCAAACTGTTGTATCTTGTAATAAGCAACATTCCATTTCTTGTAGCAATACCGAAAAGTGAGATAAAGCCAATAATTGCAGGTATGCTTATCATTCCATCTGTAAAGAAAAGTATAAAGATACCTCCTATCAACGCCAATGGGAGATTAATAAGTATTACTGCCGACTCTTTAACATCTCTAAACTCATTGTATAGAAGCATAAAAATCACGAGAATAGAAAAAATCGATGCAATTGCAAGAGTTCTTGATGCAGCTTGTTCGCTCTCAAACTGACCACCATATTCAATATGATAACCCTCAGGCATCACTATCTTTTCATCAATTCTGTCTCTTATATCATTTACAACGCCTCTTATATCCCTCTCGGCAACATTGGCTGAAACAACAATTTTTCTCGAGACATTCTCTCTGTTTATGGTATTAGGACCTGCAGAGGAAACAATATCTGCTACATATTCCAATGGAATCTTTTTGCCGTCGGCATCAATAGAAAGCTCTTTTATCCTATCAATACCATTCCTGCTGCTGTCCTGTACCTTTAATGTAAGGTCAAAGTTTTTTGCTCCCTCATAAACCTGTGAAACTATCTCGCCACCAAGCAAAACATTTATATATTCTGCAAACTCAGGAACAGATATTCCATATTTAGAAAGCATCTCCCTCTTTGGAACAATCTTTAATTGCGCCCTTTCAACCTGCTGTTCAACATTTAAATCTGCAATACCAGGCACATCTTTTATAATGTCCTTTATATTATTGCCCAATTCAAACATTTTATTCAAATCGCTTCCAAAAAGCTTTATTGCTATATTTGCCCTTGTTCCGGAAAGCATTGCATCAATTCGATGCGATATAGGCTGACCAATCTCAAGGTTTATTCCTGGAATAACCTTCATTTTTGTTCGTATCTCCTTCATCACCTCATCCTTGCTTCTGTCTTTAAGTTCAAAAGGAGCCTCGATTTCAGAGGTATTAACTCCAAGTGCATGCTCATCAAGTTCAGCTCGTCCTGTCTTTCTTGCAACAGTTTTTATCTCAGGAATAGTTAGAAGAACCTCTTCAGCCATTCTTCCCATATTATCAGATTCTTCAAGCGATATGCCTGGCAGAGTACTCACATTTATTGTAAATGAACCCTCATTAAATGAAGGAAGAAAACTTCTTCCCAAAGAGAAAAACATAATAACAGTTACTACCACCAAAGCACTCATAATGCCAAGGACAATCTTCTTATGGTCAATAGCCTTTTCCAAAGCAACTCCATAAACTTTTCTAAGATAGTTTGCAACAAAAGGCTCACGGCTTAGTTTCTTGTTCTCATCACCTTTACCTAAAAGATAGCTGCAAAGCACCGGTGTCAATGTAAGAGCAACAAGTGTTGAAGCAAAAAGGGCAACAATAAATGATGTGCCAAGTGGAACAAGCATTCTACCCTCCATCCCTGTTAAGAAAAATAAAGGGACAAAACTTGCCACAATAATCAATGTTGAATTGAAAATCGGCATCCTCACCTCTTTGGAGGCTTCATATACAACTGTTATTAATGGTTGCTGTTCATCTTTAGGTTTTTGTCTGTTTTCTTTTATTCTTTTGTAAACATTTTCAACATCCACTATAGCATCATCAACAAGCGATCCAATGGCTATTGCCATACCTCCCAAACTCATTGTGTTGATTGTAAGACCTGATATTTTCAGAACAAGGATGGATACAAGTAATGAAAGAGGTATCGTTACCAATGAAATAAGAGTTGTGCGCACATTCATTAAGAACAAAAACAATACAATAACGACAAAGAAACCACCCTCGTAAAGAGATTTTTGGACATTTCCTATTGAGCTCTCTATAAACCTTGATTGACGGAAAATGTCTGTTGAAACCTTTACATCACCAGGGATATTCTTTTTCAAGTCATTGAGCGATTCATCTATCTTTTCTGTAAGCGCAAGAGTACTTGTGTTTGGCTGTTTGGTTACAGTTATAATTACAGAAGGCTTTCCTTTTACAGAAGCTACGCCAAGCTTTGGGGCTTTGCCGCCGACTTTAATTTCAGCTATATTTTCAAGAAGCAAAGAGTTGCCATCAATTTTCTTTACAAAACTTTTGCCTATCTCATCAACCTTATCTGTTGAGATAATGCCTCTAACTATATATTCATTGCCATATTCATAAAGCACACCGCCTGATGCATTTTGGTTCATACCGTCAACAATACCTATTACGTCATCAAGACTTACATCATACCTCCTCATCTTTTCAGGATTTAAAAGAATCTGATACTCCTTGATGTCTCCTCCGATAACAGTTACCTGAGCAACTCCTCCTGTTGATAAAAGACGTGGTCGAAAAGTCCAATCGGCAAGAGTTCTCAAATCCAACAAAGATGTTGTATCTGACGACAAACCGATAATCATCATTTCACCTAAGATTGAAGATTGAGGACCTAAAGTGGGTTTACCAACATTTGAAGGCAATTGATCGTTTACAACAGCCAACTTCTCAGACACAATCTGTCTTGCCCTGTAAATATCTGTTCCCCAATCAAACTCGACCCATACAACAGAAAAACCTGTAGTCGAAGAGGAGCGTACTCTTCTTACATCTGTTGCTCCATTTACTGATGTCTCCACCGGGAATGTAACAAGCCTTTCTACCTCTTCAGGGGCCATTCCTTTTGCCTCTGTCATAATCACAACCGTCGGCGCATTCAAATCGGGAAACACGTCCACCTCCATATTAACGGCAGTGTAGCTTCCCGCCAAAAGCAACAAGATGGCACCAACAAGCACTATCAAACGGTTGTTAAGCGAAAAATTTATTATTTTATTAAGCATATCTCCTTATTTATCAATGTGAATGTGAATGACCCTCCGGAATAACTGAAGAACTTGCCGCAAGTTTAACCTGCTTAGTTCCCTTTGTTACAACTTCGCTGCCAGTACTAAGTCCTTTTAATATTTCCACTCTGCTTCCGTCGTTTGCTCCAAGTGTAACCTCCTGTTTTTTATACCCTTCTTCATCAAGGCGTACAAAAACAAAATATACACCCTGCTCCTCTTCCAAGGCACTTACAGGGACAGAAATCACATTCTCTTTTGGTAATGAGAGAAGATACACTTCAACAAAAGAGCCAGGTACTACATCTCCAACATTGTCAAATTCAAAAATTACCGGCAAATAAAAGCCGCTTGCAGAAGCTCCTTTGCCATAAGATATAAGCTTGCCGTTCATATTCTTCAACTGAAAAACTCCATCATTGTAGGGTGCTTTAAAGTTGGCTCCTTTTATGTTGTTAAGCGATGAGAAATATTTATCCGAAACATCAGCCCTAAGTTGAAGCCTTTTATTTTTTGAAACTATAACTATAGGCTGACCAACAGCCACATATTCACCCTGATTAACAAGTCTGCTTTTTACAAACCCTGTCATTGGAGATGCTATTTTAACGCCCTTTGAAGTTATTGAAGATGCCATACCTTGATAAGCAATCTTGGCATTTTCGTAATCCAGCTTTATCTGTTCAAACTCACTCTTCGAGATTATATTATCTTTTACCAATGACTGAGCTCTCTCGTATTCGCTCTTTGACTTTTCATACTGAGCCTTAGCCTTTAATGACTGATCTCCATCAGCAATACCTTCGGCTGAGATTACAGCGATACTTTCTCCTTTATTTAGGGCAACGCCTTCGTTTATGCCCTCTTTTGAGAAGAATACTCTACCTGCTGAAGCAGCTGCAATTGTCGTCTCATCACCTTGTGATGAAATTATCTGACCGCTTGTTTTAATAACCTGAGAAAAAATTCCCGGCGTTACGGTCTCTGTCTCCAAACCAACAGCCTTTGCCTGTTCTGGTGTAAATATTATCTCATCAGAATGTCCCTTGGCTGCTTCCTTAGCCTGACCGTCATGCGCGTCTTCACCTTTGTGAGCTTGATGATCATGGCCTTCTTGCGCATCTTCACTTTCATGTTCATCATGATTGTGGCCTT
>JAUNSR010000021.1 GCA_030539115.1 Bacteroidales bacterium | reverse complement strand
TCATTTAAGCAATGACTAATATAATTTTATCAATGACTAATATAATTTAAGCCCAAATCAATATCATTTAAGCACTGACAAATAATATTTTTAATCCTTTCGATATTAATTTTTAAGAAAACAATTATTATTGCTTTGGCAATATTCTACTTATCAATTAAAACTGAAAGGTAAGTCTATGAGCTCTTCTTTTTGTTCGATTGATAAATTTTCTTATCAATTAAAATTGAAAACTTAGACTCTTGCTACAAACTTACAATGTTATAATCGCCTGAGCCAAGAACCACCTTAGTATAACCATCCTCTTTATCAGAACTTTTCACATTTGGTATAGCATCAACATCTACATTAAATCTTGAAGGTATCATTACAACAGCGCTGCTATTGCCGGGAATAGAAATATTCCAATTAAGCTTGTTATCATCTATTTTCCAATCACTTACAATAGTTCCATACAAAGACTCATAGCTTCCTTTTGCAGAAGCAAGCCCCTCAGGGAAATATGGGTTCATAAGAATCTGCTTAAAACCTACGCTTTCAGGAGAATTCGCTATTCCGACAATCTTCTCAAAATACCAGATAATAAGGTCTCCAAGCAGCATGACATGATTACCTGAGTTCATGGCAGGATCAGCAGTATTTCCATTCCAAAGCTCCCAAATTGTTGTAGCTCCATTATTTATCATGTATCCCCAACTTGGATAAGTCTCATTATTTACAAGCTTATAAGCCAAATCGCCACGTCCATTCTCAGTAAGACCTCTCATCAGATGCTGTATTCCAAGAACACCGGTACTTACATGGCCTGCAAAATCATTTTCAGTCACATTAATTATGTTATCAAAAACTTTGCCCTCTTCGCCCTCCGGAACAAGTCCAAGACGAAGAGAAAGAATGTTACCTGTTACAGTATTATTTCCATAACAGCCTTTTTCTTTATTAAAGAACTTCTTGTTGTAGGCCTCTTTAACCTGATTTGCCAGATCCATATAATAGACAATATCATCATCATTACCGCTGATATGAGCAAAATCAGCCATTTTTCTTAATATATCATAATAAACGGTAGTACTAAGTACTTCAGCCGGAGTTTTACGAGCCGGATCCTGAGAATGTATTAACTCCTGCGATTCCGGAGGCATACACCAATCACCATAAGTATCCTTTACGATAATATTATCATTCATAAAATTATCCTTGGTATAATTAACCCATTTCTTCATGGAATCATAATGTTTTATTATACCCTCTTTGTCGCCATACTGCTTGTTAAGCATGTCTGCAACATAGAAATAAGCAGAAGGCCAAGTGACATTTCCGCTGTATAAAGTCCAATAGCGAGGAGAAACGTCAGAGATGCACCCATCAGGGCTCTGAGAATCTTCTATATCCTTGAGCCATTTTTTATACATTAGCTCATTGTCAAAAACATAAGCCTCTCCATAAGCTCCTGTAGCCCTATCGCCAAGCCAGCCAAGTCTTTCATCCCTTTGCGGGCAGTCTGTTGGCATCCCCCTATAGTTTCCTCTAATTCCCCAGAATGAATTTTCAAAAAGCTTATTCATCAGTTGATTTGAAGTTGTGATTTTTCCCGAATTATCCATCTGGTCATAAACCACAACGCCAAGAAGATTTTCCGCCTTAGGCTCATTTTCAACTCCGCTTATCTCTACAAATCGAAATCCATGATAAACGAAAGATGGCTCCCAGGTAAATGCCCCATCTTTAGAGGGGATATAATTATCTTCAGAGCGAGCTGAACGGAAATTAGCCAAATATAAAGTTGAGTCATTGATTAAAGTTTCTGCAAACTTAAGAGATACGTTTTTATCCTTCTTTCCATCAAGATTGACCTTCAACCATCCAACCATATTCTGTCCCATATCAACCATATAGCTTCCTTTTGGAGTTTTCTTTATAGAAACCGGTTTTATGGTATCCATAACCTTAATATTAGGGGCAGATTGAGCTATCAGCTCGCCGCCGGGAGCATTCATAAGGTCGACATTTTTCCAAGAAGAGTCGTCAAACTTAAACTTGTTCCAATCTTTTATCTCAAGATTAGCATTATAATCTTCTCCATCAAATTCATTGTTGGCTATGATAGGTCCTTTTGATGTTATCTTCCAGGTTTCATCAGAGATTATTTCCTCCTTTGAACCATCCTTATAAACAATTACAAGTTCGGCAATCATTCTTGGCAAACCAAAGGATACCATATTTGAACGCATTGCAAGAAATCTGCCATTGCCTAAGACAACTCCCAAGACATTCTGACTTGTTTTTATTAATGAAGTAACATCATAGCTGTTATAATAGATGGATGTAGTATAAAGAGTTGGAAGAGGAGCAAAAACATCATCCCCCACTCTTTCACCATTAACAAAAGGAATATATGAACCTAATCCGGAGATATTCAGAGTAGCTTTTTTAATTCCTCTCTTGGCATTAAATGTTTTTCTCAAATATCTTGCCGCCAACCTTGTATTTCCATTAATTGATTCACCCTGATTTGAGAGAGAGTCCTCTCCAATCCATTTTCCATTCCATTGATATTTTTCAGGGAAAGATGTTCCAAACTTTTGTATTTTGCTCCAGCCGCTTTCTCCTTGGTTTGTTATCACATTTACCCTCCAATAGTAGGTCAAATTTGGTTCAAACTTTGCATTTTGAGCATAAACAAAATTGGATTGATCTGTATTTATTATACCTGAATCATAGATAAGCTCCTCCTTGTTTTTAAGAGACTTCTCGCTCTTGGCTATTTGCAAAACATAGCCTGTTTGAACAATATCTCTCTTTGCGGAATTAATTTTCCACATAAAACATGGAGAAGCCGGATTAATGCCTTCAGGATTTACCTTCTTGTCTGTTTTTAAATCATATATCTTAACACCATTTTCTACAGGTCGGCTGCAGGAAACTATTACGGATAGCAACAATAGAAATAATACGTGTTTCATATAGATTGGAATTAGATCATAAATAGGAAATCAATAACTATATTTCCTCTATATTTTTCAGAAAAAACATAGACTTTGAAATATGTGATAAAAATAGGACATAATATTTATACCTTATTTGTATTTTTTAATAAATTGTTTATATTTTTGACATAAGCTGAAATTTTTATTATTAATAATAAATGGTTCGTTTTTGGTGTCATTTATCAAATCCTTACAATATTTTTACTATTTACCACACTATTGGAAAGCGACAATAGAGGAATATATAATTTTCATTCATTTAACAAATCAACAGATTCTGCTACTTGCAGAACAACAGTATATTTTTTATAATTAACAATTATATTTTATCAATCTGACATTTTTAAAACTTTCACGCCCTAAGAATAATAATGTTTAAAAGCATCCTTTCAAAAAACTTTATTGGCCATTATCACGTTTTATCAATACAAGGTTTTATATTTTTTTTCACCAATCTAAAAGCGATATTGATATGAAAAAATCAGTTATATTATTGGGCATATTTCTTGGGTTGTCAACCTTTTGTTTTTCACAAGCAGAAGAAAATGAAAATACACCGGTAACAGAGGAGGAAGAAATTGAAATTATTCCCTTAGAAGAGGTGGTATTTGTTACCGATTCTTTGCCAACAGCTGAATATATGACTTTTCTACTTCTTGAAGAGGGCGTTATTGACTCAACTCAGGTAGTTGCTGCCCACAAAATAAACAAAACATACGATCAAAAGATAAAAACCCTTACCAAAAACCCTCAGGTCTCTAAAGAGGAGCTTCAAAAGGCTGTAGATTCTCAAAATGATTCCTATAAAGCAACCCTTTCAGATCAACAAGTCAGGGCTTACCAACAAGTTGCTCCCCGTTTTCAGCAAAGAAACTGGAGATACAATTATTTAATGAACAATTGTTGGACTCCAAATGGATGGGATTGCGGAACGGAAAGACCTAATGAATGGCCTGAATGGATGCCTATGTATGGAGAAGAGGGTCCTGGTTGGATGATGATGTAAAATGATTTGCATTTCAAAAAGAGTGGAAAAGATTATTGTTTATCTTTTTATAAACGTATCTAAAACGATCAAGATATAAAACAACATATAAAACAAAAATCTCTTTTTGAAAAGACAAGACAAGTCTTTTCAAAAAGAGATTTAATATGTAACTATCAAAATTGTTTTATCACATATATTAGTTTTTAAGTCAAATCATACCGCAATAAAAAATCATTCAAGAAAAAGTAATAATATGAATTTTCAATTCACTAAAGAGAATCAATAATTCCTATTAATTTGCTATTCTCTCAATTTTAGTTTCAAGTATAAATGGATTTAAAAACTTTTTGTCATTATAAGTAAAACGAACTATTTTCACCCCATTATTTTTTGATTCATAAGTAGTCGAAGGCTTGGCATCTTCTATGCTCCAACTGCCTTTACCAATCATATTGTTATATAGCTTAACCTTTTTGCCATTTTTCTCAAGCCAAACCACATTATTTTCATCAATTGTGGGGTTACCCTCAGTAATTAACGACCATGCCACAGAATTATCATTATTCTCATTTTTAATTACCACTGTATCACTCACCACAAGCACTCGATTGTCGATCAAACCGACCTTTCTCGTCACCATTTTTGCATCTTCACTATATATATCCGACAAATCCATATACACAAATGGAGATTTCTCACTTCTGTCAAAGGCATTAAATTTTGCATTTCCTTTAACCTTTTGATATTTCCCATTAATTGTCAAAGTATTATGAGCAAAATTATTATATCTATACACATCCCATCTTCCTGAATTTTGACTTCTATTCCATAAATCCACCTTTGCAGCCTCCAAATTTGTATAATTCTCTGCGCCCATATCAAGAGCCCATCTCACTCCATCAGATTCAAAAATAAAACTGCCGACATCCATGTGTCCGTGATTAACAAACGGAGAGCCAGCCTTAACGCCAACATAGGCAGCCTTCTCATCATTAAAATTTTCCCTGATAATGCAAACCGGATTTTCGCCATCAGCTATCCAAAAGGTATTTTTCGGATATTTTGGAGAAGAAAAACCTGCTGCCGCTCCCCAAATAATCATTGCGGGAGCTATCCTGTCATTGACATAAGAATCATTTCTGCTCTTTTCAAGAATTTTCTTCGGCATAAAAAGCAAGCTTGTATCTTTTGTCTTATTATAGAACCAGAAAATTGTAGGAGAAAAAATCGCTCTACCCCCATTATCGCTGTAACAAAAAGTATTCAAAGAGGGAGTTATCATCTGAGTGGCATATTCTCCTGTTTTAAGGAATCCAGGTATGGAGGAAAGACCAAAATCAGACTTAAATATTTTATCTATAGCGCTTAGGAAAAGCACATTAAAAGATGTGCCATACTCCCAATAGCTGCATCCTTCGGGATAAGCGCCTGCCGGGGCATAAAGTTTCATTGGTATAGCCATGTTTTCAATTGCCCTTTCAACTATTGAGGCACTATATTGAGGATTTTCCTCCCATACTGCCAATGCCCCGAATGAAACGCCCGAATGGCAAACCTGATTCCAGTTATTCTCAGCAGTTACAAACCAATTATACTTTTTATTAAAGGATGGCTCAAGAGCTTTTGTTCTTATTGCCTCCTTAACTATGTTTTTTGTATCATCAGAGATAACATCATAAAGCCAATCATAGCCTATTGATATTGCCATACACATCTCTGCAACATCAAGAAAATGAGAAGGATTCCAGTCGCTGAATTCAGCCATATTAACCATCTCCTTTTCAGCACTTAGGGCATATTTTTTGTCATTTGTCATTCTATATGCGTAACTAAGGCAGAAAATCTTAGCAAGATTGTCTCTTGATACAGAAAGCAGTCTTCTTCCGGTTAATTTTCTTTGACTGAGAGGTTTTTCCAAAAGATTGTCGGCTCTTTTAATCATCTTCTCATTAATAGAGCTCCACAAAGAATCCTTTTGTATTTGTTTTTTCAGCTTCTTCTCCTCACCTTTCAACAAAATAAGCCTTGGATGCTTAGGCATCTTCCTGTTCTCAAGATTAATCTCCTTTCCAAAAACCGAGGTTAAGAAAAAACAAAAAAGAGAAATAAAAAGTATGTGTTTCATGGCTGAAAAATTAAGGATTATTTTTTATCGAAAAATTTTTTAAAAAACATTATCTGAAAATCTATTGAATTGTTCCAATATTCTGAGTTGTGTGATCCCGGTCTCTCTATATAATCATGTTTAATTTTCTTTTCCAACAGCTTTTTATGAAGATTAATATTTACATCTCTAAAAAAGTCATCAACACCACAATCAAATATTATTGCCTGTTTGCCATCTTCCAATCCATCCACCAAATTTATCACAGTATAATCATCCCATCTTTTTTGATTCTCACTTTCATTACCGAGATAGTCTTTCATATTCCAGTTATCAGGGAAAGGACGAATGTCAACGCCCCCGCTTGTACTTCCACAAGCACCAAACACATCACTATGTCTTAAGCCGTTCCACATAGCACCATGACCGCCCATGCTTAAACCGGTTATTGCTCTTCCCTTACTGCTGTCTATTGTATAAAAAGTTTTATCAATATACTTAATCAGCTCATCCGAAATAAATGTTTCATATCTGAATTTATCATTTACGGGGCTGTCCCAATACCAACTGTTTTCACCGTTTGGAGAAACAAATATTATCCCATTCCTATCAGCTATCTCGCCCAAGTTTGGCTTTATTCCCGGCCATGAATCCTGATTTCCTCCATGACCATGTAAGAGATATATAACAGGACATGGTGACTCTGACGAAATTTTGTCAGGAATAATCACAACCACAGGGATATCTTTATTCATTGATTGGCTCCAGACTTTTAAATCTTTTCTTGTTGCAGCATAGATTGAAACGACTGCAAAAAAACATACAGCCATTAAAAGTAACTTTCTCATTGGTATTTAAATTATTTTAAAATTGTTTGTTAACTATATAGTTGTTATATAAATAATCAAATTTTTCCTTACTGACTATCCTATAATGAGGCATATATTCTTGTTCATACTCTTTACTATGATGACCAACAAATATTCCATTTTTAAGATTTCTATCAATTTCCAAAGAATCGCTTTCAAAATTATCAAATTCAGACTTTCTTTCACTAATAGTATTTACAATAATGTTCCATTCATTCTGCCAAATTCTGACATCCGGCATTGAAGCATCATTCATGCTCTGTGAAAAACAGTTCCAAAAATCATCAAAAGGTATTATTGAATCTGTAACGATATTCAAATCCACTCTGACAAAATTACCTTTTAAACCGGTGGGTTCAAAATAGCCATTTTCAGGTTTCCTATTTAATAAACTGTCGTTTTTCAACGCTTCAATTTCCGACAAAAGATAATCCTTAGCCTTTGACCCCATCAGATGGCCCGGACCATATTTCTCCTGAAAAAAGCTTTTATAGAGATCTTTCAATGTAGATATTGGATATCTTTTCTTTATCACATCGACGCTGTTTAGAATTTCATTTTTATAAATAAAATCCTGATAAGAAATTATCATTCCTACCACTTGTGAATAATTAGCCGTACCTGAAGGGATGTTATTTCCCTTAAGATAAATATTATATATCCAATCCTGAATATTTCCTATTAAAGGAGAATACAAAGAAAACCAATGTTTATTCTTCAGTTCATATTTTTGTTTAACTTGTGGTGAAATCAAGGAAACCATATTTTTAAAATCATTATCAGAGAGAACACCTCTTGCATTAGATATTACATAAGGCATAATTGAAAAATATCCGCTGAACCTAATATCTCTATCTTTACTGCCTGTAGTGATAATATAGGAATAAAAATTAGCCTCTGCCTCACTCGTTACCCCAAGAAGATGAGCAGTTTCATGAGCAGCGGTTGCCGGGATTTCATCTTTTAATAGATTCCTATTAATATGAGTTTCAAAGAAGAATGGACCATAATAACCTTTGACTCCCATCTTGGCATAGATATCACTGAATATCATCCATTTACTTTTATAACCTTTCGGTAAATTGGGGAGATTGAAGTCATCCTTGACATCTGAATATCTACCTTTAATATCAGCCCACATTGTCTCTTCATTTACAGAAACTGAATCGACATAACTCTCATTAAGTTTTGAGATATAATCTTTTAAAAACATATCAAACCTTACAGAATCATAGCTTTCATATTTAATATCATTTTTAGCATAAAATCCCGGAGCAAAATAATTATACCCCCATTCTAAATAAAAGCAACAATAGATTACACAGCCCATTATTATCAAAGAGGTTAAACCCTTGATTCTTTTACCTTTTCTAAAGAGACACACAATAAGGTAAATAAGGAATACTACAGCCACAAAAATAAAAAGGTCATATATTGAAACAGGCATCAATGAACTGATGGGATTAATAATGGTCATCAACACAGGATAAATACGTGTATTATAATAAACAATCCAATCATTGCTTAATTTTCCTAACTCTATTAATCCAACTAATAATACTGATATTGCAAGTAATGCTTTCCTTTTTTTAGTCATTGATATTAATTATTAGCTTTAAAATATTTGCCAAACGTGCACCTCAAAAATAGATCTTATTGAAATATCATTCAAAATAATTATGCTTTCAACACAAATTTAGCTCTAATTATTTTTATTTAAGCAGATTATAATAATATTTGCAAATCAATTTCCTCTACAGTCTTACCATCCACTGGCAAGGTTGTAACAAATTATTAATATCAGAGTTTCTTTGACAACAGTTATTTATTGCTATCATTGTATCCTTGAATTTTGAAAACACATATATAAATTTAAAATATTATTCAATGAAACTAAGACAGATTCTTTCAGCAGCTATCATATCATTGACAATGATGTCTGCAACAGCTTTTTCCCAAACTAAAGTTATTGCTCACAGAGGATTTTGGAAATGCGACGGCTCTGCTCAAAACTCCATTGCTTCTCTTAGAAAGGCAGCCGAAGCAAAAGTTTACGGCTCTGAATTTGATGTTCAGCTCACTTCCGACGGGGTAGCCATTGTAAATCATGACGGATCAATCAACGGGCTTGTAATTTGTAAAACACCTTTCTCGCAATTAAAGGATATATCTTTAAGCAATGGCGAAAAGATTTCCACTCTTGAAGAATATCTTATTGAGGGTAAAAAGCATAAAAAACTAAAACTTATTCTTGAAATAAAATCTCATCCTACAAAAGAGATGGAGACTCAGGTTACTAAGGAAGTTGTTGATTTAGTAAAAAAACACAAAATGAAAAAACAGGTTGAATACATATCTTTCAGCCCATATATTTGTCAGGAGCTTCACAGAATTACCCCAAAATCAAAAATTGCCTCACTGGCAAGTGAATATGACCCTGACATGGTAAAAAATGAACTTAAAGTTTCAGGTGTTGACTATCAATATGGACTTTTAAAGAAAAACCCGAATTGGCTTTCCCAGTGCCGCAAAAACAAACTCTCAGTAAATGTATGGACAGTAAACAATCCAAAAGATATTGAAGAGTATATCAAAATGGGTGTTGACTTTATCACCACCGACGAGCCTCTAAAAGCTCTTGAACTTTCAAAATAGAATTATATTTAAAAAGATAAAAAAACAGGCATCAAAATGATTTGATGCCTGTTTTTTTATTCATCTATTTATCTTTGGAATATTCTCACCTATTACTCTTTTTGATAAAGCTGCGCCTCCACATCCTGAATCGTTTGAAATAATAACTTTAAATCTTTTCTCATTTACTCCTGCCCAAAGAGCAGTTTTACCAAGCCTTGAATGCCCAATCAAAGCAAGTTTTTTCATATCCACTCTTTTACCCTGAGTTTGCAAATAATCGACCATTCGCATCAAGCCCCAACTCCAGGCAGTTATCTTTTACTTTTCCCGTTTCCTGACACAATCATGTCAATTTGAGATAGAGTGCCATTGCCGTTGAATATCTCTTTTTCCTTTCCTATCCTCTCATATTTCACTTTAACTTTTCCGTAGGAATTGCTCCATACATCTCGTTATTGAATATATTGAGTATTTCTTTTCTTCTTTATTCTCCCAAACTTTTTTATTTGTTACCTTTTCTCCATTCTCAAGCGTAAGAATATCGGGAAGTACATAAGGCTCTATAAGATTTTCATCATAATTGATTTTTGCCTTTTGAGCACTTAACTGAAGACAAAAGATAGAAATTAGGAAAGTTGCAATGCTTTTTAAAATAATAGTTCTGTTTTTCATATTGGTATCTGTAAGTGGCATTTTTTGGAGTTGATATTTACATTTTTAAAGATATAAATCTTTATCAAACAATTTGGTGCTGAATATATATCTTGTTTAATCTAAACCTCACTTTCTCAAACAATTAATTCATACGTCTTATTTTTAATTTCAACCTGTCATTTAATTATTTTGAACGTCAAAAAATTTCAAACACTCAAGTATTTTAAATTAACAACTCTAATATTTTATATTTTTTATTTAAATATTAAATCAATCTTACTTAAGTTTATTAAATTTTTGATTAATTAAAATTTTAAAAAAAGCAATGAAAAAAAATAACTCCTTTGATGTAATACAAATTCAAACAACACAAAACATATCAATAAGCAGATATTTATAAACGCCACAAAAGAAAGGCAAATCGAATAAATCATTAAAACGATAACAAAAAAAGGAATTCAAAGACTTAAAATCAATGAATTCCTTTTATGAATGTATATATCACACTCTTTTCTATTGAAATGAAATCGCCATAACTCACCTAAAGATGAGATACCCAACTAAAGGTATATAAATGGCGCATTTGTACCTTAGAGGTAACGGTTAGAAAAATAAAATTATATACAAATGAAATATAATAGATAAAATTATGATATTGAATGCTGAAAAATCAATCAGCCGGAATACAAAACTTTCTTATAAAGCTTAAATATTTTTTATAAAGATTTCAAATAAGCATCAATAGCCTTAGCAGCCTTTCGTCCCGAATCAATTGAGCGAACCACTAAAGATGCACCTGTTTTTGCATCACCTGCAGCAAAGACTTTAGAGACAGAAGACAGTTGTTTATCATCAGTTTGAATATTGCCTCTTTTATCAAGTGCAAGATTCAATTCAGAAATCAAACCCTCATGCACAGGATGTATGAAACCCATTGCAAGAAGCACAATATCAGCCTTGATAGTTTCAACTTTTCCGGTTCTAACAAGAGAGGGAGCGCCCTGTTCATTTGTTTTCCACTCAACCTCTTCAACTTCAACGCCGACAACCCTTCCATCCTTTCCGATAAATTGTTTGGTATCCAGACACCAGCGTCTTTCACAGCCCTCTTTATGTGAAGAAGAGGTTTTTAATATCATCGGATACATAGGCCACGGAGTTTTAGGGTTAAAATCTACCGGAGGTTTAGGCATGATTTCAATTTGTGTCACCTTTTCAGCTCCCTGACGTATTGAAGTTCCCACACAATCAGAGCCTGTGTCACCGCCACCAATGACAAGCACATGTTTGCCTTTGGCTGTGATTCTTTCGCTCTCATCAAACACTTCTCCGGCAACCACACGGTTCTGTTGGCGGAGCAGTTCAAGGGCAAAATAGACGCCTTTCAGCTCTCTGCCGGGAGCATTCAGATCTCTTGGGTGCTCAGAACCAATAGCAATACAAATAGCATCATAATCCTTAAGCAAATCGGAAGCTTTAATATCTTCACCTATTTTGGTATTGAGTTTAAATTCAACACCCTCAGCTTTCATTAAATTAAGTCTTCTCTCAACTACTTTCTTGCTAAGCTTAAAATCAGGAATACCAAGTCGCAGCAATCCGCCGGCATACTCATTTTTTTCAAAAACAGTAACATTGTGTCCCATTTTGTTTAATTGATTTGCAGCGGCAAGTCCGGAAGGTCCGGAGCCGACAACTGCAACTTTAAACCTGGATGGATTTATCTTTTTGAAAGGCTGTATAAAATCTTCACTGAATGCACGCTCAGCAATGGCAGCCTCATTTTCTCGTATGGTAACGGGCTGAGATGAAAGGTTAAGCACACAGCTCTTTTCGCAAAGCGCAGGACAAACTCTTCCTGTAAATTCAGGAAAATCGTTTGTTAATTCAAGCACTTCGTATGCTTCCTTCCATTTTCCCTTATAAAGCAAATCCTGCCAGTCGGGTTGTTTATTGCCAAGAGGACAAGCCCAATGGCAAAAAGGCACACCGCAATCCATACATCGTGAAGCTTGTTGACGTCTGTCATCAGGATTAAGTGTTTGTTCGACCTCACTAAAATCATATTTTCTTTCCTCAATAGGACGATAACCGGCTTCTTTTCTATTAATAGTCAAAAATGCTTTTGGATTTCCCATAATATATTGAGTTAATATATTTCTCTAAAAAAATTAATAATCACGTTGTACCTCTTCGATTTTCTTTTGAAGCTCTTTCATCTTCTCTTCGTGAAGGACTTTCTTGTATTCGATAGGAGTAATCTTGATAAACTTATCGATATAGTCATTCCAGTTCTCAAGAATCTTCTTAGCAAGAGGTGAACCGGTGTTTTCAAAATGCTTCTGAATTAGAGAGTTTAATTCTTTCTGGTCGCTTCTCTCCTCAACAAGAGTAAGTTCAACCATCTCCATATTACAGAAATAATCAAAATTGCCTATTTCATCAAGTACGTAAGCGATACCTCCTGACATACCTGCCGCAAAATTTCTGCCCACAGTACCAAGCACAACGGTGCGACCTCCTGTCATATATTCGCAGCAATGGTCGCCGGCACCCTCAACAACAGCAACGGCACCGGAATTTCTTACACAGAATCGCTCTCCAACACGGCCATTGATAAATACCTCACCTGAAGTGGCGCCATACATTATAGTATTGCCGGCAATAATGTTTTCTTCCGGCTTGAAAGACGAGCCTGCAGCAGGCACCACGGTTATCCGACCCCCTGAAATCCCTTTTCCAAGATAATCATTCGATTCTCCCTCAAGACGGAAATGAATACCGTGAGCAAGAAATGCTCCAAAAGACTGTCCTGCTGAACCCTTGAAAGTAATGTTTAGCGTATCATCCGGCAGTCCTTGATTTCCATACCTTTTTGCAACCTCACCTGAGAGCATGGCACCTACGGCACGGTCGGTGTTGCAGATATCATATTCAAGCTTAACAGGAAGGGCGGTTTCAATAGCAGGCATTGCAAGTCTGATAATATTTATATCCTTGACATTTTCAATTTGATGAGCCTGTTCCTTGATTTTTCTCACAGCAAACTTGTCCGCCTCTTTAGGCTTATAGATAATGTTTGAGATGTCAACCTTTTCAATCTTCTTGTTAGGGGTATTAAACTGCTTTTTGACAAGAAGCTCGGTATGACCAATAATTTCATCAAGGCTCTTGGCTCCTATCTCAGCCAAATGCTCCCGCACCTCCTGAGCAAGGAAAGTAAAGAAGTTGACAAGATATTCTGAACGGCCAAGGAATCTTTTTCTCAACTCCTCATTTTGGGTTGCAACACCAACAGGACATGTATTCATGTGGCATTTTCTCATCATGACACAGCCAAGAACAATAAGAGCGGAGGTAGCAAAGGCAAATTCCTCGGCACCAAGAATAGCCATGATAACAATGTCACGTCCAGTTTTCAACTGACCGTCAGTCTGTAATGTAACCTGACCTCTCAATCCGTTAATTACCAAAGTCTGTTGTGTTTCTGAAAGTCCGATTTCAGGAGGCAGTCCTGCGTATTTAATAGAACTTGCAGGCGAAGCGCCTGTTCCTCCTTCAGCTCCTGAAATTACGATCATATCAGCCTTTGCCTTTGCAACGCCAGCGGCAATTGTTCCGACACCCGATTCGGCAACAAGTTTTACGCTTATTCTTGCAGATGGGTTTACATTTTTTAAATCAAAGATCAGCTGAGCCAAGTCTTCAATTGAGTAGATGTCATGATGAGGCGGAGGAGAAATCAAAGAGATGCCGGCAATAGAGTGTCGTGTTTTTGCAATCACTTCATTTACTTTAAATCCCGGCAGCTGCCCTCCTTCTCCCGGCTTTGCTCCTTGGGCAACTTTTATTTGAATCTCATCAGCATTAACCAAATATTCTGTAGTAACGCCAAATCGTCCTGAAGCAACTTGCTTAATGGCAGAACGTGCCGAGGAATTATCTTCACGCGGTTTAAATCGTTCAGGATCTTCTCCACCCTCTCCTGTATTGCTTCTGCCTCCAAGTTTATTCATTGCAATTGCCATGGCTTCATGCGCCTCTTTGCTGATTGAACCAAAGGACATTGCCCCGGTCATAAATCTTTTGGTAATGCTTTCAACAGGCTCAACCTCATCGATAGAAATTGGATTTTTCTTATAGTCAATAAAATCACGTATAAACATCGGTTGGCTCTTGCCATCAATGATATTTGTAAACTCTTTAAACTTTTTATAGCTTCCAAGTCGTGTGGCAAGCTGCAAAGCTGAGATTGTTTCAGGGTTCCAGGAATGAAGCTCGCCATCTTTTCTATAACTATAGAGTCCAAGATTGTCAAGAACGTCGGGATGAAGTATTGGGTCGACAAATGCCTCTTTATGAGGATTTATAACCTCTTGTGCTATATCGTTTAAGTCTATTCCCTGAATCTTTGAAGATGTTGAACCGAAATATTTGTCGATTACATTGTTTGATATGCCGACAGCTTCAAAGATTTTCGCTCCCTTATAGCTCATAAGAGTGGAAATTCCCATTTTAGACATCACTTTAAGAAGTCCTTTGCAGACTGCCTTTATATAGTTGTGCTGAGCGGTGGCAAAATCGAGCAAAATATTTTGTTGCTGTATTTGATTGTCGATAGCGGCATAAGCAAGATATGGGTTAATAGCACTTGCACCATAACCAAACAAAAGGGCAAAATGCATTATCTCTCTTGGTTCGGCAGTTTCAAGAATAAGAGCTATCTGAACACGCTTTCTCTTTGATATAAGATAATTGTGAACGGCGGCAATAGCAAGCAGTGAAGGTATCGGAGCCAATTCAGCAGTAACGCCTCTGTCTGTGATAACTAAATAATTAAAACCTGCATCCACAGCCTTCTCTGCTTCAAGACAAAGAATATCAAGAGCCTTTTCAAGACCTTTTGCGCCCTCAGCAACAGGGAAAAGCATTTTTATCTTTTCTGTTCTGAAACCTTTATACCTTAGATTACAGAGTATGTCAAGCTGCTGGTTGGTCAAAATAGGTTCTTTAAGCTTAACCATTTTGCAAAGTTCTGGCGAAGGTTCGAGAAGATTCATGTCGATTGCACCTATGTAGCCCTCTAAAGACATAACAAGGGATTCCCTGATTGGGTCGATAGGAGGATTAGTAACCTGAGCAAATTGTTGACGGAAATAGTTGAACAATCGCTGGGGCTTGTCAGATAGAACAGACAACGGAGTGTCATTTCCCATTGAAGCGGTAGGCTCTGCCCCCGATGTTGTCATTGGAATAATGAGCTTATCGATATCCTCTTTATGATAACCAAATGTCCTCATCAACTGAGGATAGTTGTCAACGCTGTTTGGAACAGTTCTTCCTGAGGTAATATTCTCAAGATGCATTCTGTTTTTTGTAAGCCACTCCTGATAGGGATTCAACGATGCAAGCTCCTTTTTAATTTCCGCATCATAATGGACTTCGCCTTTTTCGGTGTCAACCATAACTATTTTACCCGGACGAAGTCTGCCTTTCTCCTTGATTTCCGATGCCTCGAAAGGAAGCACACCCGCTTCGGAGGCAATCACCATCATATTGTCTTTTGTGATAAGATAACGTGCAGGACGAAGTCCGTTTCTGTCAAGCATTCCTCCCGCATATCTGCCGTCAGAGAATAAAAGAGCAGCCGGACCATCCCATGGCTCCATCAAAATGGAATGATATTCATAGAAAGATTTCAATTCGGAAGATATAGGATTTTTATCATTGAAACTCTCGGGTACCAACATAGATAAGGCATGAGGTAATGATAATCCTGACATGACAAAGAATTCGAGAACATTGTCAAGCGATGCTGAATCGCTCATCTCGGGTTGAAGAATTGGAGTAATCTTTGACAAGTCGCAAAGATTGCCCGGATTAAGCACACTTTCCCTTGCCTCCATCCAGCTTCTGTTTCCCCTTATTGTATTTATCTCACCGTTGTGTCCTAAAAGGCGGAATGGCTGTGCCAAATCCCATGTTGGGAAAGTATTGGTTGAAAACCTTGAATGAACCAAAGCCAAGCCGGAAGTGAAATAGGGGTTGGTAAGATCTTTATAGTAATAACGAAGTTGAGTGGAACTCAACATACCTTTGTAAACAATGTTTTTTGTTGAAAGAGATGGAAAATAACAACTCCTTTTAACCTTGAGTGATGATTGAAGTATTTTTTTCTCAAATCTTTTTCTAAAAATATAGAGCGCACGCTCCAATTCGTTTTGATCGGCTTTGCCTGTAATAAAAATTTGCTTTATATCAGGTTCGGCACTTTTTGCAACTTTACCCAAAATAGAATTGTCGACCGGCACATCCCTTATTGCAAGAAGATTCAATTCCTCTTCCAAAAGTGTCTGTTTAAGAATATCCAAACATAAAGATTGTTCTTTTTCATCCTTAGACAGAAAAAGCAGTCCCGAACCATACTTTCCTTTTTCCGGAACCGGTATTCCTTGAAGAAGGATAAATTCATGAGGTATCTGAAGCAGAATACCTGCACCATCTCCCGTTTTGGAATCAGCTCCTTCAGCACCTCGATGGACCATATTCTCTAAAACACGCAAACCACGCTCAACAACTTCGTGCGATTTACCTCCATGTATGTTTACCAACAAACCTACACCACACGCGTCATGTTCATAAGTGGGGTCATAAAGACCCTGTTTAAAAGGAAACTGACTTTGCATAACTAAAAAATTATTCTATTAACATCAATATCTTAGAGACAATTCAACCTATAGGGCATTTTTCAAGAATATATTGCAGGTTTAATCAAAGTATTGGCTGCACCATCAAAATGGTCATGTTGTTTTATCTCTTTTATATATATTCTATATTTTTTCATTGCAAATATATAAACATATTTCTAATTTGTTCATTTTTATTACTTTTTTATTGATTTTTGCTTTATTTATTTACTTTATTGAGCAATTTTCTATCTTTTGGAAGTATTATTTATGTTTTTGACACTTACCGCACCGCATTTCAAAATATCATTATGTAGTATTTTTATTATTACTTAAGATTTATGTAAAATATATTTGATTTTATCAAGATTTTTGACAAAGCAAAATATTTAAGTCCGAATGATTGACCAATGATAATATACTCCAACTTACTGTTTAGCAAAAGCACAAAAAAAAAGACAGATTAAAGGGATACTGAATCCATTAATCTGTCTTTTCCCGTAAAAAGGCTGTACTTAAATTTACAGCAAACACTCTTTACTATTATTTAGCGGAATGATATTTTCGCTTACATTAATTGCCGATAATATTTCAGCTTAAGAATTAATGTGTAGAAAGCCGTGAGGAAGCTTAAGATGAATCTCTTTTTTGTCATTGTCAATAGATTCGACAAATTCATCAACGGCAGGCACCAGAACCACCTCTTCATTATCATCTTCAATAACGAACAAAACATTTGCAGTGGAATCGTCTATTGAAGTAATGACTCCAAGCTTGCCGTATTCAATGTCAAAGACTGTATAATCGAGAAAGAAATCCTTTCCTGTGGTGAAAGCCTCCTCATCTTTAATGTATTTTTTTGGATAATAGACATCCAAATTGGTAAACATTCTTGCCTTTTCAGCAGAATCTATATCAATTAGTTTTACCAAAGCCATATTATCTGAACGGAATCTATATTCCTCGATAAAGAATGGCACGAATATGCCGTCGATCGGACATACAATATAGGGAGAATCTTCTCTATCAAAAATATCATCAGTAAAAGTAAAACTAATCTCGCCATCAAGTCCATGAGGTTTGTTGAACTGACCAATTTTAATTATTTCGTCTCTTTTTATCATGTTATGGAAAGATTAAATTCTTGTTATTCTTGCGCCAATGGCGTTAAGCCGCTTATCAATATTTTGATAACCTCTGTCTATTTGGTCTATATTATGTATCGTACTTGTGCCATCTGCCGACATTGCGGCAATAACAAGTGCAATACCGGCTCTGATATCCGGCGAGGTCATTACTGACGGTCTTAACTTTACCTGATTGTCCAAGCCGATAACAGTAGCGCGATGCGGATCGCAAAGAATAATCTGCGCTCCCATATCGATGAGTTTATCGACAAAGAAAAGTCGGCTTTCAAACATCTTTTGATGAATAAGAACGCTTCCTTTTGCTTGAGTGGCGGTCACAAGAAGAACGCTGAGGAGATCAGGAGTCAAGCCGGGCCAAGGAGCGTCAGAAATATTCATTATAGAGCCATCGATAAAGGACTCAATCTCATAATGATCGTGAGGTGGGATATAAAGGTCATCACCTATCTGACCGACAGTGATTCCGAGCCTTCTAAAACTATCAGGGATAATTCCAAGATTCTCAAAAGAAACATTTTTGATTGTTATCTCAGAGCCTGTCATTGCCGCCATTCCAATAAAACTTCCAACTTCTATCATATCAGGAAGCACAGAATGAGCAGTACCGCCCAAAGAGTCAACGCCGGTGATAGTAAGAAGATTTGAACCGACTCCTGATATTTTCGCCCCCATTCTATTCAACATTTTACAAAGCTGCTGAAGATAAGGTTCGCAGGCGGCATTATAAATGGTGGTGACTCCTTTGGCAAGGACTGCAGCCATTACAATGTTTGCAGTTCCCGTCACAGAAGCCTCGTCAAGAAGCATATATTCACCGTTTAACCCTTTAGGAGCGGAGATTTCATAAATCTGACGGTCAATATTGTAATTAAAAACAGCGCCCAATTTTTGCAATCCGACAAAATGAGTGTCAAGACGCCTTCTTCCTATTTTATCTCCTCCAGGCTTTGGAAGCAAAGCGTAGCCGAAACGTGTCAAAAGAGGACCTATAATCATTACAGACCCTCTTAAAGAGGAGCTTTTTTTAAGGAACTCATCCGAACGAAGATATGTAAGGTCGATATCATTGGCTTTAAAGCTATAGCTGTCGGCAGAAAGATGAGAAACCTTAACACCCATATCTCTTAGAAGCTGTATAAGATTGTTTACATCAAGAATATCAGGAATATTCTCCACAATAATCTCTTCAGGAGTAAGTAAAGTTGCACAAATAATTTGTAAGGCTTCATTTTTAGCACCTTGGGGAGTCAAAACGCCTTGCATTTTGTGGCCTCCATCAATTACAAAAGATGACATATATGGGATGTATTAATTGTTTATATGTAAAAATGTAGTTTTGATTCGGATTGCTTCCGATTGAATAAAGATAATTAATATTATTGATGAAAAAAACACTAATTCTCAAAGATATATCAGTAATCTTTAAAAACTTATTTATTAACCCCCTTTAATAATGGCAAAAGAGGGATATGTGTCCTATGATTTGATTTAAAACAAGATTGATATTTAAAAATATGAGATAAAAACATATCTCTTTTATACTGCAATTGCTCAGCAATAAGAACTTATTCCTGAAAAAAGCTTCGATTTTCAAAAACAGCCCTCAAATAAAGCTTACAAGGGAAAACATAATCATAAAAAAAGCGGTTTATCTAACCGCTCTTCTTATCATATTCGACTTATTCTTTCGTTTATTCTCATCCTTGGGTGTTTTAATGTTCAAGGAAGCCACATCGAGTTGGAATTTGTTTTCGGTATATAAATTTATATCCTTGCAAATCTTCTCATCCTCAGCATCCGAATCGGAAGTAAGGGCCAAATGTCCTCTTTTTATATGATTGGCAATCATGGAAAGAAGCTGTGTCCTTTGATTATCATCCTCAATATTCTTTGCCTTTTCAAGCATCATCTCTATAGTCTTGCCATAATGGCGAAAACGCACCTCTTTAAGTGAATATTTAACAATTTCAGGCTTAGTATAAAGGTTTTCTTTCCTTATAATCTCATAAGGATAGTCTATATCAAGCTTAAAATCAGACATAATGGCAAGATGATCCCACAACTTATGTTTAAAGTCCTCAATATCTCTAAGATGAGGAAAAAGATTGCCCATAATACTAATTATTGACTTAGCGCAGCGGGTTCTCTCCTCTTTATCTTCAATTGTACAAGCGTAATCGACCATACTTTGTACATTTCTGCCGTATTCAGGCAAAACAAGTTTCTTTTGTTGTGTATTATATTGAATCTCTTTCATAAGACTGACTTTATGTTTGGCGAAGATACTCTCTTTAAGTGTAAATATCTAAATATCAAATAACTTTATTTTTAGGTTTTGTCGCTACAAACTCTTTTAAATAAAAAGGTTCAAAATATGCAACATCCTTAAAATCAGATTTTCTAAAGGCGATTTCAGCAAGAGCCACCATATCATAGGCAATAGGAAGAATTGACTGAATGAAACGTGCATTTGGATGATTTATAACCTTTTCACATTTTGAAGCCCCATCGCCAAAGAAGTAAACAATATTCTTATCCAAAATTTTCTTATAAGAATTATCATCTATAATATCTGCCGAAATTGGTTTTATCTCATTTAATGAAAGGTCATAAATTGCGGAGTAAACCTCCATACGACGTGCATCTATCATTGGGCAAAAATAGGCAGTTTCATCAAAATGACCGTTAAACATAACATTGGTTGTTAGAACCTGAAGAGTGTTTACAGCAATCAATGGCACATCAAGTCCAAAGCAAAGGCCCTTAGCCTCGGAGACTCCGATTCTAAGTCCGGTGTAAGAACCGGGTCCGCAGCTTACAGCTACGGCATCTATTTTAAAATTTTTTGATTGAGCAAACTTTAATGCTTCTTCGACAAAAACTCCTAAGTTTTTTGCGTGAGAGGGACCTTCATATGCCTCTTTATGAAACTCTATTCCGCCATCTTTTGACAAAGCGACAGAACATATATTTGTTGAAGTTTCAATATTTAATATTACAGCCATTTGATATCTTTTTTGTTAGACCTCATTTCTCAAAATCGGCATTATACCATTATTCATTCAAGAAAAAGAGGTTGGTTTATTAGGCTCAACTCTTTGATGAATTTATTAATGAAATATTATCTTGGGTTAATAAATAAACAATCTACTTGTAAATTTCATTGCAAAAAACAAGAAAATAACACCTTAAATAATATCTTTAAAAATATATCTGCAATCAGATAAAACAAGGATGCACAAAATTACACAATTTTAATCTATTATGAACGTTCTAACGGGAATTAAGATTAATTTTGCAAAAACTAATATTGATATGATACAATCAATGACAGGATTCGGAAAGTCTGTAGCCGAACTATCAAACAAGAAAATTACAGTAGAAATAAAATCCCTTAATAGCAAACAATTAGATTTATCAGCGAGAGTTGCCTCCTCTTATAGGGAGAAAGAGATGGATTTTAGAAATAAAATCTCTCAAAAACTTGAAAGAGGGAAGATAGACTTCATTATATATTCCGAAAATATTGGCAATGAAACTTCAAGCAAAATAAACATTCCAATTCTCGAGAGCTATTTCAATCAAATTAAGGATGCTTCAGACAGGCTTAATGTCGAACTTCCTAAAGATTGGTTTCAAATTCTTCTTAGAATGCCTGAAGCCATCAAAACTGAGGTTCATGAAATCGATGAAGAGGAAATGGATGTGCTTGAGAAAACTGTAAACGAAGCTATCGACCGTCTTATTGAATTTAGAATTCAGGAGGGCAAGATGCTTCATGATCTTTTTGTAATGAAAATCCAAAACATCGCCAATCTGCTTCTTGAAGTTCCTAAATATGAGAATGAAAGAATCGAAAAGATTAAGTCAAAAATCTATGATTCACTTGCAAAAATAGAGGGCTACGAAATAGACAAAAACAGATTTGAACAGGAGATGATTTATTATATTGAAAAGCTTGACATCAATGAAGAAAAGCATCGCCTTGACAATCATCTTAAATATTTCATCGAAACAATGGACTCAGGCCATGGTCAGGGCAAGAAGCTTGGTTTTATATGTCAGGAAATGGGTAGAGAGATCAACACTCTTGGCTCTAAATCCAATCATGCCGAACTACAAAAAGTGGTAGTCAGAATGAAAGATGAATTAGAACAAATCAAAGAACAGATTTTGAATGTTCTATAAAAAGAGATATTAAATATATGGAGGGTAAACTTATAATTTTTTCTGCGCCATCCGGTTCCGGAAAGTCGACAATCATAAACTATCTGCTTACTAAAGATTTAAACTTAGCTTTTTCCATTTCTGCCACAAGCAGATTGCCAAGAGGAGAGGAAAAAGATGGAATTGAATACTATTTTCTTTCACCCGAGGAGTTCAAAAAAAGGATTTCACAGGGCGATTTTCTTGAATATGAGGAGGTTTACACCGATAAATTCTACGGAACATTAAAATGCGAAGTTGAAAGGCTCACCAAACTTGGTAAGAATGTGATTTTTGATGTCGATGTTTTGGGAGGCATGAATATAAAGAAGTTTTACGGTGATAAAGCCATAAGTCTTTTTATTCAGCCACCGAGCATTCAGGAATTAAGAAAAAGATTGGAGGGAAGAGCAACAGATGCTCCTGATGTTATTGAAAAAAGAATTGAAAGAGCCGCTTATGAGCTTTCTTTTGCCGACAAATTTGATAGGACAATCATCAATGATGATCTAAAAAACGCCCAAGAGTGTGCATTAAAAACTATTCAAGAGTTTCTCAATAAATAGATAATGAAAAAGACAAGAACAGGCATACTTTTAGGATCCTTTAATCCAATTCATATCGGTCATTTAGCCCTTGCAAATTACATTTTGGAATTTGAAGGATTGGATGAGATATGGTTTGTTTTAACTCCTCACAGTCCGCTAAAGCAAAGAGAGGCTCTACTTGATGATGAATTAAGGCTTGAAATGGTTAAGTTAGCAATAAATGACTATCCGAAATTCAAAGTATCCACTATTGAATTTGAGCTTCCACGCCCCTCTTATACGATTAATACACTTACAACATTAAAAGAGAGGTATCCGGAAAGAAGTTTCACTCTTCTTATCGGAGCAGACAATTGGCTGATCTTTCATAAATGGTATCAAAGCGAAAAAATCAAGAAAGAATATAATATGATGGTTTATCCTCGTCGAGGACATGTTATTTATATTGACCCTGAGTATCCAAACATCAAGGCTGTCAATGCTCCTATCATGGAGATCTCTTCAACATTTATTCGTGACTCTCTTTCAAGAGGAAAAGATGTAAGATTTTTCCTTAACGAAAAAGTATATGATTTTATAAAAGAGAATAAACTTTATTCGAAATATCTTCAATAGTTTTTTTAATCTGTTATAATTATATATTTTCTAATTAAAAAAATATTGACATGACTCAATCTCCTGTATACTCAAAACAAACCGTTGAATTTGTGACTGTTGCCGCTGAATATTGTGCTTTTATCGAACAATCGGATCAGATGGACAGATTTTCTTTTGTTGATAAGTGTATAAAACTATTACCTTTGCTATATCTCAAGGTTCAGCTTCTTCCAAATGCAAACTCTGACATAGAAGGTTTTCCTCAAAAGATTGTTACCGAAGAGATGTACGAATATATTCGTCAAAAGATTGCCAGCATTTTAGGTCCAAAGGATGATTATCTTGAGGTCTTTATAGATGATATGCAGTATAGTGATTCTGCTCTTAAATCCAATATATCGGAAGATCTTTCAGATATATATCAGGATGTAAAAGATTTTGTTTATCAGTTTAGTCAAGCTTATGAACCGACAATGGTTGATGCTCTTGTCTCTTTAAAAGAAAGTTTTGAACAATATTGGGGTCAAAAACTCGTCAATTGTCTGCGTCCTTTAAATCAGATAAGATATTCTCAGGAAAATGAGGATGAACTTGAAGAAAATGAAAATATAGATAGTGTAGAGAATAAATTTTCTAACCGAATTTTTAATTCTCAGAAAGATAATTTCAACGATAACAATGAATTAGATGATTGGAATGCCGATTGAAATAAAAAAATCAATATCAAAAGAGGATATTGCGCAAATGGAAATAATCTCTTTTCCGGGAGAGATTTCTGTTATTGAAAATATTGAAGATGCCGCTAAAGCTGTAGATTATCTTTGCTCTCTTGCAGTCATTGGTTTTGACACAGAGACTAAGCCGGCCTTTAAAAAGGGGCAAAAAAATAAAGTCGCTTTGCTTCAACTTTCGGGTGAGGATAAATGTTTTCTTTTTAGATTAAACATTATCGGGTTTCCCGAATGTCTTAAAAATCTTCTTAGAAATCCAGAGATTATTAAAGTTGGATTGTCTTTGAAAGATGATTATGCAACAATGCAAAGGCTTGCAAATTTTACGCCGGCAGGCTTTATTGAACTTCAAAAATTTGTTCAAAAATACGATATTGAAGATTCAAGCCTTCAGAAGATTTTTGCCATTATCTTTAATAGAAAGATTTCCAAAAGTCAAAGAGTAACCAATTGGGAAGCTATTCCATTAACTGAAGGACAAAAAAAATACGCAGCCACAGATGCCTGGGCTTGTCTTCGTATTTATCATACCCTTTTAGATATTGACAACTCTATTTAGATATTATATTATTATTAAAGCTCATTACCTGTTTTTAGTTATGAAAAGGAAATTCTTAAAACGAAGCGTTATAATTCCAATCGTACTTTTAATCTATCTATGCATTATGGCATATATTGGTTGGCCGCATTACTCTGCTCAAGGGCAATATGTGGAATATGCTGTTTTGATGATTATTTCTTTAGGTGCAATTATCGGCCTGTTTTTTATACTAAAAAGAAGGGACAAACAAAGAGAGGAGTTGAGAAATCAAAGAGCCGCTTCTTATAGAAGAGGTATAAGGAATGATGATATAAGATAGATTTCAGCATTTTATTACCATAATTATATTTTTAAGTAGAGAGGAAACAATATATTATTGTTGTTTCCTCTCTACTTTATTTTTATAAATCATAGATATTTTTTTGTGTAATGACAAAAAATTAGAATTCAAAAAACAACCTAAACAGAGGACTCATTGTTGTAGTTTAAAAAATCAATTAATAAAAAACAAACATCAATGAGCGAGAATGACCAAACATATTCAAAAGGCATTTCAAAAACAAAAATGTTGATTCTCATAATTTTCATCATTTTAGTTTTAATAATCTCTTTCCTGTGGTGGAATAATTACAGAAAGTATGTCACAACGGATGATGCTTCTTTGAGAATCGACAGAGTCAGCGTATCCACTCTGGCTGCCGGTCAAATTAAAAAGATATATTTCAACGAAGGTGATTCAATAAAAAAAGGTGATCTTCTGTTTTCATTAAATGACACTTCAGCCCGGGTAAAATACAATATATCAAAAAAAATTTTCGATTTGGTATCTTCAAAAGCCGACACTGCATCAAAGGATTATCTATCAGCCCTTCTCAATTATAAGGAAGCCGGCTTAATCTTATCAGCCTACAATATACACTCACCACTTAAAGGCGTTATTGCAAAAAACTGGGCTCTTGCAGGCGACATTGTTCAAGTAGGTCAGACAATAGTTTCCATAAATGAATACAAACCGATATGGGTTTCAGCATATATTGAGGAGACAAAGATTGGAAGCCTTTTCATAGGTCAGAAAGCTGAAATTATTGTTGATGCATATAAGAGCCTAAAAATCTCTGGCACTATATATTATATTGCAAACAACACTGCCTCAGAGTTTGCTCTTGTTTCTACAAACAATGCCTCAGGAAACTTTACCAAGACCTCACAAAGAATACAAATAAAGGTTTCAATAGATAATATTGAAAACAATGACAACATTGACTTCAAGCTTTTAAGCGGTATGTCTGCTTCATTGAAGATAGCAAAAAAGACAAAATAGAATGTTTTCATCTCTACAAATAATAATCAACAAACAAATTAGGCAAGCTGCCATTTTCTTAGAATAAAGAATTTAACCACCGATTATATGAATGAACACAATCATTATTCTTCCGATTCAGGGAGCTATAAATGGATTATTCTTTTCAATATAATGATCACGACATTTATGGCTGTTCTTGATGCAACTGTTGTCAACACTGGATTACCTGTGATAATGGGGACTTTGGGAGCCTCAATTAATGAAACAGAGTGGATATTAACAGGATATATGCTTTCAATGGCTACAATTCTCTCAACTGCAGGATGGTTGTCAAACCGTTTTGGCTATAAAACTATTTTTATTGCAGCTCTTATTATTTTTACTTTTGGTTCTTTCATGTGTGGCAGCTCACGGTCAATTGATGAACTGATTATTTGGAGAATTTTTGAAGGTTTTGGAGGAGGCCTTTTAATGCCTGTTGGCATGGCAATTGTCACAGCGGTTTTTCCTTTATCGCAAAGAGGAATGGCATTGGGCTTTTGGGCAATAGCCTCGGCAGCATCTGTGTCATTTGGGCCAATGATTGGAGGTTATTTGGTTGACAATTTCAATTGGAACTACATTTTTTATGTTAATCTTCCGATTGGAGTTTTTGCAATAATATTTACAATGATAATCCAAAAAGAATATAAGTTACAAAGCAAACTAAAATTCGATTTTCCCGGGTTTATACTTTCATCAATATTTTTCCCTCTATTTTTATACGGGCTTTCATTGGTCAATTCATCAGAAAATCCTGATGGATGGAACAATATAGATGTAATATTCAGTATGTGGATATCTGCAATAACATTTATTCTTTTTGTTTTTGTAGAACTTAATGTAAAAACGCCATTAATAAATCTTAGAATTTTTAAGGATCGGAATTTCACAACAGCAAATATCGTGGTATTTATTTTTGGCACTGCTATGTTTGGAAGTACATTTCTAATACCCCTTTACCTTCAGGATGCATTGGGATATTCAGCCTATCAAGCGGGATTATTTTTTCTACCCGTTGGTATTATCCAAGCCATAGCATCACCTTTGTCAGGAAAATTAACAAAATTCATAAGTCCCAAAATAATTATTGCAATAGGATTGCTAATGCTTGGATACAGTTTCTACTTAAACACAAAGTTTTCAATAAACTCCGATTATTCATACATTCTTACATCATTGATAATAAGGGGTGCCGGGCTTGGACTTATGTATCCGCCTTTACTTGCGGTTTCTTTGATAAATATCTCAAAAATTCAGATGGCTCAGGCTTCAAGTTTAACAAATATTATTCGTCAGATTGGAGGAAGCTTTGGTGTTGCATTTTTTACATATCTCCTTGCTGTGAGAAAAAACTTTCATTCAACAATTCTATTTGAATCATTAGACATTGACTCCCAAGCATACAAAAACGATTTAAAAGAAATGGCAAATTATCTTTATTCAAACAATTCAGCCACTTTGGATACGGCATATTCAACTGCAAAAAGCTCTATAATTGAAATTCTTGACATTAATACCTATATCGCAGCTATTAATGACGACTTTTATATTGGAGCTGTCATTGTATTAATATCATTAATACCTATCGTTTTTATTAAAACTTCAAAAGATAATTCATCAATAAAAAAATAAACATTCTGTTTTCATCTTCATTAAATATATTTACATCCATATTATATATTTTATGATACATTTTTACCAATGATTAAATTTAATTAGAATTACTCTAAACATGATAAGAATTCATAATATCTCTTTTATTTATATTACATTTATTAATATTAACAAAACAAAATCTACAAAATGTTATAAATATATTTGTATGTTTTAAAAAGAAAATAATATGCTTGCTTCTAAAGAAAATGAAGAGAGAAGGAACAGTACTATTGACAATTTATTTTCACCTTCAGAAATACTAAATTCTGTTTCTTCGCCATATTTTATTGTTGACGACAATTTAAAAATAGCTTATTATAACAATGCATTTCTAAACTCGATAGATTCCTACGATTGTAATGGGATCGAAGGGCTTGCTCCCGGAGATGCAATAGAGTGCATAAACAGCCAAACAAACAATGGCTGCGGAAATTCCAAACGTTGCAAGATGTGCAGTTTTAGGAATGCAATAAATAAGGCTTTTGAAAGCAATTCTGTTGTTTGTGATGAAGTTTCAATCACACGTTCAAACAATAGAATGAACTCATATAATGTAACCGTTACCCCTATTAACAAAGAGGATAAAAGATTTGCCTCAATATCTATTATTGAAACATCTTTACAAAGCAGAAAAAATCTTGTTGACAGTATCTTTTTCCACGATTTGATAAACTTAGCCGGAAGTCTAAGCGGATATTTGGAAGTGGTAAAAGATTTCGAGCCTGAAGAAGCGATGGTTCATATTCCCAATTTAAAACAGATAGCAGATCAGGTTTTAAATGAAATTATGACAAGAAGACAAATCGATAAGGCTGAACAGAATATTCTTGAGGTTGAAAAAGATGACATCTCAATAATGGAGATTATGCAGGATTTATCCAACAAAATCAACTCTATGCCTATAAGCCGTGGCAAAGAGATTGAAATAAATGTTCCAGGTCATGATTTTAATCTTGAAACCGACCAGCGCCTGATTGAAATTGTATTGCTTAATATGCTTATAAACGCAGTGGAAAGCACTAAAATGAAAGGCAATGTTATATTCGACCTTGAATATGATGATGAAAATGTTGTCTTTTCTGTAAACAACAAGGCAGTCTTGGATGAAGAGACTAAAGACAACATGTTTATTTACGGCTTCTCAACAAAAGGAAAAGGAAGAGGAAGCGGCACTTATGGCATGAAACTTATAGGAGAAAATTATTTAAAAGGCAATGTATGGTTTGAATCTGATGAGAAAAACGGCACTACATTCTTCTTTAAAGTACCAATGAAATTTCCTGAATAACAGTTTCTTTAATATACTATATAAGGATTAGATTTTTCTAATCCTTTTTTATACTCTATAACTATTATTTAAAAGCTTTCCACTAAAATGTTGTATTAATCATTATAATCATTAATATTATCCAAAATCTTTTTTAATCGTTAATAAGATTTATTTCAACCTAAAATATCAACAAAGACTATGGCTGAACAATCAAAACTTTATGCAAGTGTGAAAGTATGTAATATTTGTAAATAAAAAAGACTCATCAAACTTCTAAAGAACGATTCTTTCAATTTTGTCTGCTTCTAACACTTCACTAAAGACTCTTTTTTCCTTTCCTTGATAAACAACTACTATCTCATATTTTTTATTTGGGTCAACAAGAAGATAGAAAACATTGTTTAAATCATCTTTATTGCTGCATGATGTTCCCCCTCCTACTTGATTTCCATCGCAGAAAAGAGTCAAATCGGCAGCTACTCTATTATTATGATTCTTATCAATACCATTTTCATTATATACCTCAATTTCAAGCTTTACCCTACTGTCACCGGCAGACTTGTTTATAGCATAGGAGCATACATCTATATATCTTTGAGTAACCTCAACAGCATTGATATTTTTGTTTTCATCCCAAACAACAGGGAAATAACATTCAGCAGGCTTGTAGGAAACAGCAAAAATGCCATGATTTTTATCTCCTATTGTTGCTTTTGCAGCATCTGCAGCAAACCAAGATTTATTTAGTTCCTGAGGATAATATTCGGTAAAATACCATTGTCCATCAATATACACTTCAACCCATGAATGATTTCCTCTATTATCAAACCAATTGTTTGTACCTGCAAATCTTGAGGGTATACCAACCGAACGAAAAGCATCAGTAAGCAAAATTGACAGTCCGGTGCAAGAAGCCATTGAAGATTCTATCGATTCAAACGGACCTTGATCAGATGCTCTTCTTTTAGTATTGTAATCTACAAGCAATTCATTCCTTATATTTTTATTTATTGAATCAATTGCATCTCTAATATCGCTGCAGTCTTTAACATAAGGAGAGAATCTGTTGTAGAAATTCTCACGCCAATCATCCCTGTTTTCAGTTACATTATAATATGGAAGCACCTCATTAAAAAACACAGAATCAGGCAAGGATGAGCACCAAGGATATTGATTTTTTACTTTATAGGCAAAGTTTACATTATTTAAAATAAAGTCCGAATTCAGCCTTTTTAAATCCCATTCGGGCATATAAGATATTAGGAAAGCCATTCCCTCCTTTTTCTCATCATCAACATTGTTTAAAGCAGTCAATATTTCGGAATTGTTTTCACCAGCCTTAACCAAGGCGCTGTCTATCAAAGCCTGATATTTCTCACAACTTTTTTTATTATTTGAACAAGAGGTCAGCACAGATAAGCAAATAAAAAGAAAAGAAAAAAGATTTTTCATAAATGGTGTAATCTAAAAACAATAATACTTAATAAAAAATTTAATCCAAGATATAAACAAAAGATTATAACTCAATACTTGAATACAATTATGCAATGGAATCATTTGTAAGCCTGTATTAATCTTAAATTTTTATTGTCTGAAGCTTTGTTTTCTACAGATCATTTAAATCAGATATTTCTCTTATATTTGTAAATTTCCCCCATTGATTGGAGTTTTTATATTCATCTGTCGAACCTTTTGGAACAAACAAAACGCAATCCTTATAAATACCATAAATATTGATATCCGGAGGAGTTTGTTTTAACACATAAAGATTCTTAACATTAAAACCAAGCAATGAATGGGAGTTAAAATAAGTCAATTCATTTGGTAAAATTAGATAATCCAATTGACCAATACCGCTAAACGCATAGTCTCCAATAGCTGTTATTCTACAATAATCATTTTGATAATATGATTCAATATGAGTTAATTTACTGCAATTAAAGAAAGCATATTCACCTATAATTTTACAATCAAGAGGTAAAGAGACACTTTCCAAATTAACACAGAACCTAAAAGCGGATCTATCAATCTTTTCTACAGAAGGCGGCAAGATTACAGAAATAAGATTTTCAGATTGCTGAAAAATTTCAGATGAAATAGTATTTATAGAAAATATAATTTGATTTTCTTTCGAAACATTCCCTATGCCTCCAAATTTCTCATAATATCCTTCATTGCTTGAATCTGAAATATTAGACCATTTTAAATCCAAATTGATTTTTGGTTTTGGAAGTCCATCATAAGTATATTTGCTGAACAACTTTTTTATAGCATTGATATCGTTGGCATTAAGACTCCCAGATATTGAAATATTTCGTAAAAATGTATAATTGCGAATATCGTCCCCAAGCAGAACACCTAATCTTCCGGCTTTAACAACCTCAAATGATTCATTTTCAGTAAATTTTCTTGGTTGCTGCCATAAACCAATTACAACTTCATCTCCATCTTCCGGTTTAATACTAAGTCCGCAGGCTCTGCCTAATCCGGCATTATAATCGATATTGAGTTCAATCGTTAGAATATTATCTATTTGTTTGGTATTTATTATCGATGCAAATAACTCTCCATCATATACCATTGCACAATTACATTTTGACTTAGATGAAAGATTAACTTCTATTGTTTTTATTCCTCCTGAAGAAGGAATAATATAGTAAGGTTGAGATGCTATAATATGAGTTTTTGCTTTCTGTATAATTTGAAATCTCTTTACCTTATCATTATAAGATATTGTGACCGGAATGACAATATCTTTATCAGAATCGTTTTTTTGTAATAGAATGATTAAACTTTCATTTATTATTTCTGTAGAAGCATCACTAATATCTATGTAGAAATTCTTGCTCTCAGAGATTGGAACATTAAATGTGAGTTCAATACTTTGAGTATTTCCATTTACTGTTATGTTTTGTGTAACTACATTTTCATTATTGTAGATTAAAAAACTATTATCTTCATCATCAGAACAGCCTAAAAGACTTAGCATAAAAAATACAGCTATAACTATAGCCAAGCAATTAATAAATTTCATAAATCAATATATTTTACTTTAACGCCAAAGCACAAACATACAATAAACTTAGCAATATAATTAATATTCCTAATCAATTAATTATATTCTATGCCAAGGGGCAATTAAAACAAAAAAATCGAAGTTTCGTTAATCTCTATAATAATGATATAAATAATATATAGAAGATTGTTTATCTCTATTATAAAACAGGGAAAAAGCACAACAGTAAAAAAGCGAATATCAATCATCAATTCTATCACAGATATAATCTTCAATGCCAGAAACATCGTCGGGTGAGAACCATTTAATAGATTCATCTCTCTTAAACCATGTCATTTGCTTACGGGAATATATCCGAGTGTTCTGCTTAATTTTTTCAACAGCAAAATCAAGAGTCCATTCACCATCGATATACTTAAAAATTTCTTTATAACCAACAGTATTTAAGGCATTGTGGGAACGATAAGGAATTACACTTTTTACCTCATCAATCAAGCCATCCTCTATCATGACATCCACACGTTTATTTATTCTTTCATAAAGCTCCTCTCGGTCACGAGTAAGCCCTATTTTAATAATATTGAAAGGACGTGCCTTTTTGTTGTTTGTTCTAAAAGAGGTATATGTTTTATCTGTCATAATACACATTTCAAGAGCATGCATAACTCTTTTTGGATTTTTTCTATCAACTTTTTCAAAATATTCAGGATCAAGATTTTTCAGTTTCTCAACCAAATAATCAAGTCCAAAATTTTTATACATATCCATTACCTGCTCTCTTATTTCTTCAGTGACAGTAGGCATATCATCAATGCCATTACAAACGGCATCTATATACATCATTGAGCCCCCTGTCATCACAGCAACGTCATTATTTTTGAAATATTCCTGCAGAAACTTTATTACCTCCTCTTCAAATTTAGCGGCACTAAAATAATGATGAAGGTCAAGAATTCCCACAAAAAAGTGCTTCACTCTTTTCATTTGTTCCTGAGTCGGAGCCGCAGTTCCAATAGGAATATCCTTAAAAAGCTGTCTTGAGTCGGAAGAAATAATTGGGGAGTTGAATTTCCGGGCAATACTCAAACTCAATTCTGTTTTTCCAACACCTGTTGGACCAAGTAATACGATGAGAGTCTTAGTCATAAAAAATAAGTTAACTGTTTATTGAAATTTCCCTTCCCTATAAATTGTCAAATGGTAGAATAAAATATATGTAAAGATACCTATTCTATCTTATTTCTAAATAAAGAGGAATAAATAAGGAATGAATTTATACATTAGTTATATATCTATAAACAAAAATCAGATTCATGAACAGTCATGAATCTGATTGAATATAAAAATAAAAAATTTATAAATTATTTTCTAAAAGGAGCCTTTACAACGGTAGCCGAGATAGCTTTGTTTCTAACTCTAATAAATATTTTTGAACCGATTTTTGAAAAATCAGTTGCAACATACCCCATTCCTATTCCTATTTTCAACACAGGAGAGATTGAACCTGAAGTAACGTTGCCAATAGTATTGCCATCAGCATCTTCAATTGTATAGCCATGGCGTGGAATTCCCTTTTCATCAAGTTGGAAAGCAACAAGTTTTCTCTCAACTCCATTTTGTTTTTGAGCTTCAATATTTGCTCTGTTTATAAATGGCTTACCTTCAACAAACTTGGTAATCCATCCCAATCCGGCTTCTATAGGAGAAGTAGTGTCATCCAAATCATTTCCATAAAGACAATATCCCATTTCAAGTCTTAAAGTATCTCTTGCTCCAAGTCCGATAGGTTTAATACCATATTTTTCACCTGCTTTGAAAATAGCATTCCAAACAGTTTCCGCATCACCAACAGAAAAATATAATTCAAAGCCACCGGCTCCTGTATAACCTGTATTAGAGATAATAACGTCCTTGATACCTGCAAAATCGCCGACTGTAAAATTATAGTATGGAATTGATGATAAATCAACAGGAGTAAGTTCCTGCAATACTTTAATGGCGTTTGGACCTTGAATAGCTAACTGAGCTGTTTTGTCGGAAGCATTTTCAAGTTCAGCATTTAAATCATTATGAGAAACAAGCCAGTTCCAATCTTTATCAATATTTGAGGCATTGACTACTAAAAGATATTTTTCAGGTGAAAAATAATATACTAACAAGTCATCAACTATGCCACCCTGTTCATTTGGGAAACAAGAATACTGAGCTTTTCCAAAGGAAAGTTTTGAAACATCATTGGAAGTTACTTTTTGTAGGAACTCAAGAGCATTAGCTCCCTTAACCCAAATTTCTCCCATGTGAGAGACATCAAAGACTCCCACGTTTTCAACTACACAATTGTGTTCTTCTATAATGCCTGTATATTCAATTGGCATATTATAGCCTGCAAACTCATGCATTTTTGCCCCAGAGGCAATATGCTTTTCGGTAAAAGGTGTTACTTTCATGGATAAAAAATGTTTTTATTAAACTCTTGCGAGCCATTTCTTAATTGTATCCCTAAGCTGCTTTATTATTATCGGTTTTGTTATATAATCATTGCAACCGGCTTCAAGAGTTCGTTGTTTGTCCTGATCAAAAGCAAAAGCCGTAACAGCAACAATAGGAGTATCTTTATCGGATTGACGAATAAGACGTGTAGCTTCAAGACCGTCCATTTCCGGCATTTTCATGTCCATTAAAACAATCGAAGGTCTGTTCTGCTTAAATAATTCTACTGCTTCAACCCCATTCCATGCATGCACCAATTCATAGTCATTTCTTAGAATTGTAGAAACTAACAAATAATTGCTTTCCACATCTTCAGCAACCAGAATTAATGGTTTTTCGTTTTGTGAAATCATAATGGGAATTTTGTTTGAATGATATTATTATTAATTCAGATATATATAATCTGTAATAAGCAAACTTTATCTATGAGCTTTCAATAAAAATTACTGATAATTATTTGAACACTCAAAATAAGCACTTTTAAAAAACAAAGATATTTAGATTATTTATTACTTAAACCAATTTAATACATAAAATTTAAATTTGACGCAAGAATAAGTAAAAAAGAGGTAAAAACATACAATTTAGACTTTTTTTCTCAAGGGTATAAATTATTTGTCGACTCTTTATTTAGCCTATCACTTATTCTTGCGTCAAGAAAATATTATTATTTCATCTGAGCAACAAATTTACTGATCATAACAACTGTCATCATAGCTTTTTCCATTGACTGAATAGGAACGAATTCAAACTTACCATGGAAATTATGACCGCCGGCAAAAATATTTGGGCAAGGCAATCCTTTAAATGAAAGCTGAGAGCCATCAGTACCGCCTCTAATTGGCTTTACAGAAGGAGTCACTCCGGCTTCAAGCATGGCTTTAAATGCCAAATCAACTATATATTTCACCGGTTCTATTTTCTCTCGCATATTGTAATACTGGTCTTTTATCTCTACTGAAGCACAATTTGGAAATTCCTTGTTGATTTTTCTTGTAAGATGTTCAAATTCCTTTTTTCTTCTTAAAAAACGGTCAGAATCATGATCTCTTATAATATATGTAAGAACCGTCTCTTCAACACTTCCTTTGAAATCAATAAGATGATAAAAGCCTTCATATCCTTCTGTGTGCTCAGGAGTTTCCCAACGTGGCAGCATTATGGCAAACTGATTTGCAACTCTAATCGAATTAATCATTTTATGTTTAGCATAGCCGGGGTGAACATTTCTTCCTTTAAATGTTACTTTTGCAACTGCCGCATTAAAGTTTTCATATTCAAGTTCACCTATTTCTCCCCCATCCAGTGTATAAGCCCAATCGGCACCGAATCTTTCGACATCGAATTTGTGAGCTCCAAGACCAATTTCCTCATCAGGGGTAAAAGCGATTCTAATCTTTCCATGTTTAATATCGGGATTATCAATCAGATACTTCATGGCAGTAACAATTTCTGCAATACCAGCCTTGTCGTCAGCGCCTAAAAGAGTCAAGCCGTTTGTCACTATTAAACTTTGTCCTATATATTGGTTTAACTCCGGAAAATTTGCAGGAGAAAGTATTATATTTTCCTTTTCATTTAATGTAATATCTCCTCCGGGATAATTTTCAATAATGCGTGGTGAAACATTCTTGCCTGAAAAATCAGGAGATGTATCCATGTGGGCAATAAAGCCAATTGTAGGAATCTCTTTATCAATATTTGAAGGTAAAGAAGCCATTAAATAGCCATTTTCATCCAATGAAACATCTTCCAAACCAAGAAGTTCAAGCTCTTTTTTTAGATCTTCTGCAAACTCCATTTGACCCGGTGTACTCGGAGTCATCTGAGTTAACTCATCTGACTGAGTGTCTTTACTGACATAATTAAGAAATCTTTCTGTAAGATTCATTGATGTATATTTTAAGTTATTATTATTTTATTACAGGAAAACTATAAATACATACTTATCGTTTTTTACAAGCATTTAAATTATATTTGTTCTTCTTCATTTTTTACTTTAAACAATTTATCAAGGAATAATTTATATCGTCTTACTACAAAGATAATGCAAGCCGAATTCAATAAACGGTTTAAAGCGAAGCTTTTAAAAATGTTATTGATGAGGCGAAGCTTATCTTCTGTAAAGATACATAAATTAAAAAAAAATCAATTTAATAACTCTTATTCTTTCTTCAACTTAAATGGCAAGGAAAACAAAGCAAAAAAGCAAAAAGAAAAAAAATAACAATTGGATTATTGTTCTCTTAATTACTATCGCTATCTTATTAATAATAGGATTATTTTATCAAAGCAATTCTGATATTTTCAAATTTGCAAAGCAGAAACCACTAAGCGAACAAAAACAGGCGGATAATAAAAAGGAAGAAAGCAATAAAGTTTTTAAAAATAATCCTCGACAAAACAACATAACATCATCTCAGGAAAAGAGAAAAGAGACTCCAAGTTCTAAAATATCACAGAACAGCTCACTTATAGGAATTAAAGACCTTGAAGTTCCGGCAGAACTAATAGATCGTCCATCTCAGATTATCAGACATGCAGGGTATATTGTATCTTATAACGGGGATTGGAAGATACCCAATTGGGTGGCTTATGAACTTACTGCCAAAGAAACAAACAGCATTGTTAAAAGAACAAATAAATTTATTGTCGACCCGAATGTGAAAAACAATTCTGCTCAAAATTCAGACTACTCAAAAAGCGGATATGATAGAGGTCATATGGCTCCTGCCGCTGATATGGGATGGAGCGAAACAACTATGAAAGAATCTTTTTATTTTTCAAATATGTGTCCGCAAGTACCATCGCTTAATAGAGGAATTTGGAAAAACCTTGAAGATAAATGCAGAGATTGGGCTATTAGAGACAGCGCGATTCTTATTACTACGGGTCCAATAAATATAGGTGCAAAAAATACCATTGGTAAAAACAAGGTCCTTATTCCATCACATTTTTATAAAGTGATTGTAAGTCCTTTTGGTAGAAAAGCAAAAGGAATAGGATTTATAATTAAAAACGAAGGCTCATTAGAAAGCATTAAAAAATTTGCAGTTCCTATAGACAGTATCGAGAAACTTACAGAAATAGACTTTTTTCATTTGCTGCCCGATTCAATTGAAGAAAGCGTCGAATCCAATTATACCATCTCGGATTGGTTCTAACAATGTCGTATAGTTTTCTATATTAATATCTTTATCATTTACTAAAGGTACGGTTGGATCATTTTTCGGATGTAGGAAAAAGAAACCTATCACACCTGCCATTATTATCATTAAGATAGGATGAACTTTAAAATATTTCACTATTACAAAAGCACCTACACATATTATTATACTTTTATAATCAGGAAAGTTTTGATTATTCATCAATGTTAATGCTGCTGCGGCTATAAGTCCAACGATTGCAGGCCTAAGCGCACTAAAAACTGCCTCAACCCATCTGTTTTGTTTGTATTTCATTAACAGATGACTCACTAAAAGCATTAATATAAATGAAGGCAAACAAACCGAAAACGTTGCAAGCGCCGACCCCCACACATTTCCGCTTGCAACATATCCTATATATGTAGCACTGTTTATTCCGACTGGTCCCGGAGTCATTTGAGAAATAGCGACAATATCTGTAAACTGAGTATCGGTAAGCCATGCATGTTTATCAACAACCTCATGCTGTATTAATGAAAGCATTGCATAACCTCCTCCAAATCCAAATAATCCTATTTTAAAATAAACCCAAAAGAGTTGTAAATATATCATAAAAGACAATTTTTAAATAAATAACAGTTTTTTTCAGCCATCTATTGCATTAATTATAGATCGAGAAAAGAATATTAAAGGCTCATCTAAAAAGTTTTCTAAAAATTCCAAAAGCAGCAGCTCCAAGAATAATATAAACAGGTGATACTCCCAACAGCCAAATCAAAAGAGCGCCTGCAATCGGAATCCAAACATTTGTAATATTAATTTTGGCAGCTTTTGCAGTTGAGAACACAGGAATCAATATTAAGGCAACTACTGCCGGTCTTATCCCTCTAAACACAGCTACCACATCAGGCTTATCATAAATGGATGTAAAAAACAATGCTATTGCAAGAATCATAATGAATGATGGCAATATAGTGCCAAGTGTGGCAACAACAGCTCCCGGCAATTTATATAATTTGTGCCCGGTATATATTGAAATATTTACAGCCAATATACCCGGTAAAGACTGAGACACGGCTATTGCATCTATGAACTCCTCCTTTTCCACCCACCTTTTCTTATCTACAACCTCTTTTTCTATTATTGAAATCATTGCCCATCCACCTCCAAAAGTAAAAGCACCTATTTTGAAAAACACAAAAAACAAGTCAAGATATTTTTTTAACCTCTCTGACATCGAGTAATATAAAATTTTAAATATTGATAATTAAAAATATGTCGGCAAACTTAAACAAGAATGACTAAACAATTAACATCTCAGAAAAAAAATATATCAATATTTTATCAAGTTTTAATATTTTAAGTTTATCAAGTGACTTAAACAGCCAAATGCAGGATTTAAAGTTGAATGCAAATAATAAAATTTCAACCAAAACAAATTGATTTCAACCAAACAAAAGGCAATTTTAATTTTCAATTAATTCCAACGAGCGTTTATATGAAATTTGTGTCATATATGTAAATAAAAAAGGACAATGAAAATTTAAAAATCGACGGTAGAAATTGATTTTTCGACGGTAAAAATTTTAAAATTGACGGTCAAAGCTTGAAAATCTTAAATTGAAAATTTATAAATACATTACATTACTGACAATCTGATAATTAGCACTTTTACTTATTTATATGGCATTAAAAAGCGATTGTATCAAATATGTGAAGCGCAAATATCATCTATTGATTTGCACTGAAAAAGGATTGTCTTATTGTGATAAATAACATCTCAAAAAAGAATGTTGACTAACTTGATTTCCATATTAAATGCTTATTTTTTCAAAATCGCAACAAGATATATTTTTAAACGTTTATAGGGATATCTAAACATTTATATCTATCAATGTTTAGATATTGCTTTAACAAAGGTATAAATGAGCCGTTATACACTATATTGCGGGGTATATTATCTTTGAGTAAGTTATGGCTGTTACATTTTTTTATTTTTATATATTTGCACTCTATGAAAAGAGCAATTTATATACTGACTTTAATGTTGTTTTTAAACAACAATTTAATATTAAGTCAGAATTCAGATACACAATCATCCACCGAATCCCTTTCAAGCAATGATTCGGGCGAGAATCCATGCATTTATCAGGAACAAAAGACTTATGCATGGAGAGTAACTCCAACTATAGGCGATATGTATCGTGTTGGACTGGATACGCTGTTTTTAAATTATTATAACAAGGATGTAGAAGATTCATATTCCTTGAGTTATAATTATTTGGGAAATCTTGGCACACCAGGTGAGAGTAGAGTTTTCTCTTTAAGAGATAATACTCCTGAATTTATGTTCTTGAAGCCATATAAATATTTTTATGTTTCGCCGGAAAACAAGACATTTTATAACACTCAAATACCTTTAACCCAACTATCATATTTAAGCGGAGGATCTAAAATAAATCAGGAGGAAAGGTTTATGGCAAACTTTGCAGCCAATGTTAATAAAAAGCTTGGTGTTGGAACAACTTTTGATTACATCTATAGCCGTGGGTTTTACAATTTCCAAGGGGTGAAAAATATGTCTTGGCAAACGTATTTAAGCTATGTCGCAGACAAATATCAGTTGAATACATATTTTAGCTTGGGTAATTATTCCAATCAAGAGAATGGAGGTATAACAGAAATAGACTACATACTTAAGCCTGAGAATGTCAATGCCAATCTTTCTGCTCCAAAAAACATTCCAACTAATTTGGAAAATGCGTGGAATACTTTAAAAAACAAGGAGTTCTACCTTACACAAAGATACAACATCGGTTTTGACAGGACTTACATGGTTAGTGAAACCGATTCTACTGAATTTAAGGAGTTTGTTCCTGTAACAAGCTTCATTCACACTTTGTATCTTTCATCAAACAAAAGAGAGTTTAGAATAAATCAAGGAGGAATACTAACAGAAAACTTCTTTGAAAACACATATTTAAATAACAACTCCACCCTTGATTCATTGTCATATTTTTCATTGCAAAACACCTTTGCAATCTCATTAAATGAGGGATTTAACAAATATGCAAAGGCTGGGCTTAGTGGGTTTGCAACTATTGAAAACAGGAAATATACAAATATGATTGATTCTACTGATATTGGATTTATTGAGAGAAGTCAGTCATCAAATGTATTATGGGTCGGTGGAGAACTTTCTAAACAAAGAGGCTCGATACTTACTTATAGGGTAAATGCGAAGTTCGGATTATCCGGGGATAATTTGGGAGATTTGTATTTGAATGGAAATGTACAAACAAAAATTCCTTTATTTAAAGATTCGCTTATTGTAAGAGCAAAAGGCCACTACAAGAATATTGAGCCGTCTTATTATATGAAACATTATATTTCAAATCATTTTAAGTGGTCGAACAATTTTAATAAAGAAAAAAGAGTTGGAGTCTATGGAGAACTTTATCTTCCTTACACCTCTACCACTTTTGAAGCCGGAGTTGAAAATATCACCAAATATCTCTATTTCAACAATAGCTCTTTAGCTGCTCAGCATGATGGCAACATTCAGGTTTTAACAGCCATGTTGCAGCAAGATTTTAGTTTTGGCATATTCAATTGGAATAATTCTATTGCATATCAAAAAACGAGCAATAAGACGGTGCTTCCTCTTCCAGATCTTTCGATATACAGTCAGATGTATCTTAGATTTAAAATTGCCGGCGTATTGGACACTCAATTGGGTGTTGATTGCAGGTATTTCACAAAATATTATTCCCAAATGTATCAGCCTGCCACTCAAATGTTTCACACACAAGACATTTCACAAGTTGGGAATTATCCTTTAATGAATGTTTTTGCCAGCATGAAATTAAAAAAGACAAGATTTTTTGTAATGATGTACCATGTAAACAAAGGACTTTTGGGAAATAATGATTATTTCGCTGCTCCATATTATCCTCTTAACCCAAGAGTATTCAAATTTGGTGTGAGCATTGATTTCGCAAATTGATATCATACCAAATCCTAAAAAACAGGAAATAATATAATTATTGTAATAAATATTTATATCACTGCGGCTAACTTAACTTACATGAAGAAAAAATTAATCTCTGTTTATAGCGTTCTTCTTGTCATAGTTTTATTAATTATGGCGGTTATTAAAATATTTCTTGTATCAAAAGAAACTGAGATTCGAGATTTTGAAGAAATAAAAGAAGAGGGAATCTTAAGAATCGCAATGGAGTATAATGCCACAAGTTATTTTATTTCCGGCGATTCAATAGACGGAGTTCAATACCAGCTATGTAAAGGGATTGAAAAAATAAGTGGATTGAAAGTTGAAATATATCCTGAGATGAATTTAGCTCAGTCACTTACAGGTCTTAATGATAAGAAATTTGATATCGTCGCCAGATATATTCCTATTACTACTGAATTGAAAAACAGCTTTTCTTTTTCACGTCCTCTAATTGTCAATAAGTTAATTCTTGTACAGAGAAATTCAATTAATAAGAAAGACAGCTCAGAGATTAAAAATCAACTTGAGTTGGCGGGCAAGAAAGTTTACGTTCCACAATCTTCCGGCGCAATATTTAGAATAAAGAACCTTGAAACTGAAATAGCCGATTCAATAAAGATAATCGAAGATTTGAACTATGGCGAAGAGCAATTGATAATTATGGTTGCCAAAGGAGAAATAGATTATGCCATTTGCAATGATTTTACAGCAAAAAAAATGAAGGAAATTTATCCAAACATTAACATAGACACCGAAATAAGTTTCAATCAGTTCAGAGGGTGGGCATTAAGACAGCAGTCGATTGTTTTACTTGACAGCATAAACACATGGTTGGATACAATAATTAATTCGAAACAATTTAAAGACACAAAAAGCAGATATAATCTCTTATAAGACTTTCCTCTAAAACTATATATTTATTTAATAAGAATTTATTATAACCGCCTGCAATAAATAAATACCCAAGATAATTATAAATATATATACATTTGACATAATATTTTTCTGACTCTGTTGAATAGTAAGAGCAAATAATCTATATATTTGCGTGTCAATTGCAATGTAGAGATTACAAAATGAGCAAAACAATAGAACACGCAGGAATAGTTCATCGTATATATGCTGATCACATTGAAGTGATGATTATACAGAATTCGGCATGTGCTGCCTGTCATGCAAAAAAAGCATGTACAGCCTCAGATATGGCTGAAAAGATTATAGAGATAGATACTTACAATGGAAATTTAAAAGTTGGTGATAATGTAACCATTGCAGGTTCATCTTCTATGGGTTGGCAGGCTGTTGGATTCGCCTTTGTAATTCCATTTATATTGATGATGTCAACATTAATATTTAGTATCGATTATTTCGAAGATGAACTAAAGGCCGGAATCCTTTCACTTTTAGTGCTAATACCATATTATATTATACTTTTCTTCTTACGCAAAAACATGAAACAGAGGTTCGTTTTTTCAATTAAGGAATAATAAAAGGGACTTACATAAATGCAATGTCATATCTTGCATTAAGATAGAACACAAAAAAGGATTATAAATGAAATCGCCATAACTCACATAAAGTTAAGATACCAAACAAAGGGTATATAAATGGCGCATTTGTACCTTAGTGTTAAAAAATAAATTATATACAAATGAACACATTAATTATTAACCATATTACCTTATGAATTTGATTTTAATAGCTTTAATTACGTTGGGGGTGATTGGAGCCATAGGTGCTGTGATACTATATTTTGTAGCACAGAAATTTTATGTCTATGAAGACCCACGTATTGAGCAAGTTGAGCAAGTACTTCCACAAGCCAATTGTGGTGGATGCGGTTATCCGGGATGTAAAGGATTTGCTGATGCATGTGTAAAAGCTGATTCTTTGGAGGGGCTTTTTTGTCCCGTAGGTGGAGCTGTTGTTATGGGCAAAGTAGCCTCAATTTTGGGTAAAGAGGTAGTTGAATCTGAGCCAAAAGTTGCAGTAGTGAGATGTAATGGTACATGCGCTGCTCGTCCAAAGACAAGTTCTTATGATGGAGCAAAGAGTTGTGCTATTGCCTCAAATACTTTTGCCGGTGAAACAGGATGTTCTTTCGGTTGCTTAGGATTTGGCGACTGCGAAGTTTCATGCTCTTTCGATGCAATTCACATTAACGAAGAAACAGGCTTACCTGTCGTTGATGAAGAAAAATGTACTGCCTGCGGCAGTTGTGTAAAGGCTTGCCCTAAATTTATCATTGAACTGAGAGCTAAAGGCAAAAACAACCGCCGTGTATTTGTCAGTTGTGTAAACAAGGACAAAGGAGCTGCTGCAAAGAAAGCTTGCTCAAATGCTTGTATCGGTTGTGGGAAATGCGCTAAGGAGTGTCCTTTCGATGCTATTACCATTGAAAACAATCTTGCATATATCGACTACAACAAATGCAAACTTTGTCGTAAATGTGTTGATGTATGCCCTACAGGAGCCATTCATGCCATTAATTTTCCTCCAAGAAAGCCGAAACCTGCAGAAACTCCAAGTGAGAATACGGTAGTTGCCGGTTCAGAGAAAAAGGTTTCTAATGAGTCGACTGCAATTAAGGACGCTCAATCAAAAGTTTCTTCTGAACAATCAGCAGAGAATTCTTCAAACTAAGAAGCTTCTAAAGCTTAATTACTCGTTATAAATATTAAAACTGATATAACTATGTTAAAGACATTTCGTCTGGGGGGCGTACATCCCGCTGAAAATAAATTGTCTGCCAACAAAAAAATTGAGCAAATGGAGCTTCCCTCTCAGGTAAGTATTCCTCTTGGTCAACATATCGGCGCACCTGCAACTGCTTTAGTGAAAAAAGGTGACACTGTAAAGGTTGGTACACTGATAGCTCAGGCTACAGGATTTGTTTCAGCTAATATTCATTCTTCAGTATCGGGAACTGTTGCTAAAATAGACAATGTTCCTGATGCCTCCGGTAATAATCGCCCGTCAATTATTATAGATGTACAAGGAGATGAATGGGAAGAAACAATTGACCGCTCAGAAACAATTGAAAAAGAGATAAAACTTGATTCCAAACAAATAATCGACAAAATTAAGGAATGTGGAATTGTAGGACTTGGCGGTGCGACATTTCCTACACACGTAAAGCTAATGCCTCCTCCAGCTTTTAAAGCTGAAGTTATTGTAATAAACGGTGTAGAATGTGAACCCTATCTTACATCCGACCATGAACTAATGCTTGAAAAAGCTGAACAAATTATGATTGGAGTTCAAATACTTATGAAAGCTGTTAACGTAAATAAGGCTGTTATCGGTATTGAAAACAATAAAAAGGATGCAATTGAACTTATGAGTAATGTTGCCGCATCTTATGAAGGAATCACTGTTCAACCTCTAAAAGTAAAATATCCTCAAGGAGGTGAAAAGCAACTTATTGATGCTGTAATATCTCGTCAAGTAGCAAGCGGCGCACTACCTATCTCAACTGGTGCTGTTGTTCAAAATGTAGGAACAGCTTATGCAGTTTATGAAGCAGTGCAAAAAAACAAGCCATTATTTGAACGTGTGGTAACCGTTACAGGTAAGTCTGTAAAAAATCCTATCAACGTATTGGCACGTGTTGGGACACCAATGAATATGCTTATTGAAAAGGCAGGCGGTCTACCGGAAGATACAGGAAAAGTGATTTCAGGTGGTCCAATGATGGGTAAAGCGATGCCAAACACTAATTCTGTTGTTGTAAAGGGTTGTTCGGGAATACTTGTAATTAAAGACCTCGAAGCAAGAAGAAAAGAGATGAGCGATTGTATCCGTTGTGCTAAATGTTTAAGTGCATGTCCAATGGGACTTAATCCGACTTATCTGATGAGAGTAAGCGAATTGGCAATGTACGATGAAGCAGAAAGCAATCATATTATGGATTGTATAGAATGTGGATCATGTAGTTTTACTTGTCCATCAAATCGTACTTTGTTAGATTATATTCGTTTAGGAAAGGGTAAAGTAGGAGCAATCATTCGTGCACGAGCTGCAGCAAATGCTCCAAAGAAATAACAATAGTTTCAGATGTAAAATAATTATAAAATGAATAATAAATTAAACGTCTCACTTTCACCTCATGTTCATAGCGGCAATACCGTAAGCGGAGCGATGTATGGAGTGCTCATTGCCTTGATACCGGCTTTGTGCATATCTTTTTGGGTGTTCGGCTTAGGTGCAGTCATTGTAACGCTAACCTCTGTTGTATCATGTATATTTTTTGAATATCTTATTCAGACAATAATATTAAAAAAGAAAGTTACAATTACGGATGGGTCGGCAGCTTTAACAGGAGTGCTATTAGCTTTTAATCTTCCATCAAATCTACCAATATGGATAATTATTATAGGCGCTTTAGTAGCAATTGCAGTAGCAAAATTGTCTTTTGGTGGATTAGGAAACAATATTTTTAATCCGGCATTGGTTGGTCGTGTATTTCTTTTGATATCTTTTCCTGTTCAAATGACTTCATGGCCTAAACCTGGACAACTTACAGCTTATACAGATGCAGTAACAGCAGCTACTCCTTTAGCAGAAATGAAATTTGGACTTGATCATTCATTCCAGATTCAGGATCTTTTATTGGGAATGACAGGCGGCTCATTAGGAGAAGTTTCAGCAATAGCACTTCTTTTGGGTTTTTCATTTATGTTGTATAAGAAGATTATTACTTGGCATATTCCAGTATCGATTTTTGTAGCAGTTGTTGTAATGTCATTCGTAACAGGATTAAATCCGATAGAACAACTTCTTGCAGGTGGACTTATGTTGGGTGCTATATTTATGGCAACAGACTATGTTACTTCTCCAATGACAACAAGAGGGATGGTAATATATGGTGTTGCAATAGGATGTCTTACAATTATAATCAGAAAGTTTGGAGTATATCCGGAAGGTATGTCTTTTGCTATTTTGATTATGAATGCCTTTACTCCGCTTATTAATACTTTTGTTAAACCTAAACGTTTTGGGGAGGTTGTAAAAAATGGCTAAGATTAAATCTTCATTTAAAAATATGCTTATTGTGCTGACATCAATTACATGTTTGTCAGGCGCAATACTTGGAGGCGTTAGTGATGTAACAAAAGATGCCATAAGCGCTTCAAAACTTTCTAAACAGATGGATGCCATAAAATTAGTAGCTCCAGAATACGATAATAATCCTATAAAGGATCAATGGAAAGTTACTTTGGAGGATGGCACTGAGGCAATAATTTTTCCTGCAACAAAAAATGGAGAAATGGTTGGAGCAGCTGTTCAGGCAATGACAAAGAATGGATTTGGAGGTCCTATATCAATTATGGCAGGTTTTGATAAAGACGGGACTATTAAAGAATATACTGTTTTGTCTCACTCAGAAACACCGGGATTAGGATCTAAAATGCCTGAATGGTTTCACAACAAAGGAAACATTCTTGGGAAAAATCCATCTAAGGACAATCTAACGGTAAGTAAGGATGGCGGAGATGTTGATGCAATCACTGCAGCAACTATCTCTTCAAGAGCTTTTCTTAATGCAATAGCTAATGCTTATAATGCATTTTCTAATTCCAATGATGCAAATAGCGGAGCTACTCATCAAAATACTGACAAAAAAGAGGAGGGCAAATAATATGAATAAACTAAAAATTGTTTTAAACGGCCTTATCAAGGAAAACCCCACATTCGTGCTTCTTCTTGGTATGTGTCCAACATTAGGTACAACTTCATCTGCCTTAAATGGTATGAGTATGGGACTTGCCACAGCTTTTGTCTTGATTTGCTCAAACGTTGTTATCTCACTAATAAAGAATATAATACCAGACAAAGTGCGAATACCATCCTTTATTGTTGTAATCGCAACTTTTGTAACAGTAGTTCAAATGTTTATGGAGGCATATTTGCCTGCCTTGTTTGAAAGTTTGGGGTTGTTTATTCCTCTAATCGTAGTAAACTGTATAGTTCTTGGACGTGCTGAGGCTTTTGCAGCAAAGAATAATCCATTTGATTCAATGCTTGATGGTGTAGGTATGGGACTCGGATTTACCTTGGGTCTTACAATACTTGGTTCGGTTCGTGAATTTCTTGGTACAGGTAAGATATTTTCTCTTACTATTTACCCGGAACATTATGGAGCTTTAATCTTTGTTTTGGCTCCGGGCGCATTTATTGCGCTTGGTTATTTGATTGCTATAGTAAATAAACTTCAAAATAAATAAGAGATATGGAATATTTATTAATGTTTATTGCCGCAGTATTTGTTAATAATATTGTTTTGGCTCAATTTCTTGGTATCTGCCCATTTCTCGGAGTATCAAAGAAAATTAGTACAGCCCTTGGAATGGGAATGGCAGTTACTTTTGTAATGGCCATTGCCACTATCGTGACTTATCTTCTTCAGAAATTTGTTCTTGATGCTTTTAATCTTGGATTTATGCAAACAATTTCATTTATCCTTGTAATTGCCGCTCTTGTACAAATGGTAGAAATTATCCTTAAAAAAGTATCACCATCACTATATCAAGCTCTTGGAGTTTTTCTTCCTCTTATTACAACCAACTGTGCCATACTTGGCGTAGCTATTCTTGTAATAAACAAGGAATTTAATCTGCTTCAATCAGTTGTATATGCTGTTTCTACAGCACTTGGTTTTATGCTTGCAATGGTTCTGTTTGCAGGGATAAGAGAACAACTTGCATTGGCGAATGTTCCAAAAGGCATGAAAGGTACTCCGATAGCACTTGTAGTTGCAGGATTGCTTGCAATGGCATTTATGGGCTTTTCAGGTATTGCTTAATGACAATTAATTTATTATACAAAAAAGTCTCAGAGATAATCTTTGGGGCTTTTTTTTATTTTTGATTATTTACCTTGTTATTATAAACAAATTAATAATCTATTGAAAATTTAATCTAAACAACAAGTAAAAAGTTATTGGAAAAAATATATTAAATAAACTATAAGAATAATTTTAATTAATAAAAAGAGTATTTTTAAACAATTAATTAATATTTCTTTTCCACAAATAATTAAAATACTTATTTTAGCAGAAGAAAATCTACAACTTATTAATCAATAAAAATTTTTACCATGAGAAAGTATTTGGTATTATTAATGTTTATCCCGACTCTTATTTTCGCTCAGTCAACAAGAAAAAGACAAGTTGTAATAGAGACTGAAGCTGATTACAAAAATTATTTTCAAGATAAGGTTACTTATTCTGATACAATTAAGACTTCTAAGTCTCATGCAGAAATTCAAGATATTGTTTCTGGTTGGCTTGTAGAAAATTTGTTAAGCGAAAGAAAAGCTAAAGTAGTAAACAATAATAAAGAAAAGGGGATTATTGAATGTGACCTTTTAGATAAAATGGAGATAATCAAAACCGGATGGTTTGTTTATAACATGTATTTGAAGGGTAATCTTACAATAGACTATCAAGACAACCTTTGCACAATTAATTTTGATAATATTTATTATGTAGAGCCGGAAGCTATTGAAGAGAAAGTTGAACTTGAAAATGAGAATCTGATAAGCAGCAAAATGGTTTTTATAGACAAGAATTATAGAACAGCTTTTGTGAAAAATGCTTCAGAACAGTTGGCTAAGAAAACCGACCAAAAAATTAATACTATTTTTGAATCTATTGAGAAATTATTAGAGTAGCAATATAAATAATAATAATTACGAAACATAAAAAAAGCTGAGCTTGATAAAAATCTTGCTCAGCTTTTTTTTAAGTATTGTTTTTTTGTTTTATTTTTTCGTCAATACGAGGCTTAAGGACCTGAGTGACAAACTTAAAATCAGGCTCTACATCCAATGCTTTAACAACCCAATAATTAGCGGCATCTATATCATTTACCGATTCATAAGCTATAGCCAAAGTAGACATTACATTTAAAAACATCCATCTTTTTTGAAAATTTTTATTTGAAAGAAAATAATTATAGACATTTTGATAGTAAGATATTGCCTTTTGCTTATTTCCACCAAAAGCTTCCGGAAAATAAAAAAGAATGTTAGCATTTGCAACATTTGCAAAAACAGAATTACTGTCAATTTTTAAGGCATCTCTTGCCGATGTAAACATAGAAGCCACTAATAATGGCGCTTTTATTGGAGATATTGCTATTTGAAATCCAATATACATAGAATGAAGTGCTTTATAATCGGCATTAGAATCAAGTGAGGAAGAGAATTTCTTATCAATCAGTTGAGCTTTATTAAGCCAAACTTGAGCACTTTTTTTGTCATTAATATCTAATAAATGACCTATATACCCATAATAAAAGGTCATTAAATCAACTTTATCTTTTATAGTAGCATTTGTTGATAATGCTATTTGTTCAACTTGAGCAATATAATTTGGCCATTGTGAAAAGTTTCTATTTCTATACGTTTCATAGGCTGCATCTAAATATGTCTGTGCGTTTAAAGATAGTGCTGGAATAAAAAGAAAAAGAATAAACAATCTTATTTTCATAATAATTATAATGTAATTGTGAAATAAAAAGTGGTGCTAAATTACATTATTATTTATAAAATATCTATTCTTCAAAAATTTCTTTTAACTTTTGAGAAAGCATATTTTGTCGATCTCCTCTTAAGACTATATTGCCATCTGGATCAATAAGAATATTAAAAGGTAATAAATTAATAGCATATTGTTTAGCAGCCTCTGAATCCCATCCTTTAAAATCACAAAACTGAGGCCAAGGCATTTGATCTTGTTTAATGTTTTTTGTCCATAACTCTTTTGAAACATCGAGAGAGATGCTTAAAATAATTAGATTTTCAACAGCATATTTCTCATATATAGCTTTTAAAAATTGTATTTCATCAAGACAAGGCTGACAGTCTGAACGCCAAAAATTTAATAATATCCAGAAATTATTGTTTATATAATAAGAAATAGGAACTGTAACATTAGCCGAATCAATAAGATTTACATTTATATAAGGCATTCCTATTGATGATTTATTTTCAGTAAAAAATTGCTTTGTTATAATTCTTATCTCATAAAGACAATTAAAATTGCCTGAAGATGTTTTTAAAATATTAAGTATTTGTTGTTTTGTTAGTATTGAATAAGTTTGAAGAAAGACAAGTGCACCTGCACTGTTGTCATTATTTAAATAAATAAAATTATATGCTAACTCATTAATCTCTTTATTTAAAAAGCCAAATCTTGCTTTGTAATCAATTGTCAAAGAATCATTCAAACTTTTTGTTAAGATGGCATAATTATATTCATCTGTAAGTTCATTTAACTTGTTGTATAAAGAATATTCACTAAGATAATAATCATATAAATTCTCATTATTTTCACCCGAAGCATAAGATAGAGTATCAATTACACATTGATATTTTCCTGCCTCTAATACAAAAACTAATGGGGTTAACTTTATCTTTTCAGCAAAAGGAAAAGTAATTTCTACTATAGTGCAAGAATCTATATGACCAGAAAATTTAAATTTGTCGTTTTCTACAAGAGAACTGTCAATATTAAGCAGTGTATTATTTATAATAGTTTTTAGATAAACGTATTCTCCATCCAAAGATTCAGTTTTAATTTTGCCATCTATGTAAAAGTTATTATCTGAACATTCAGAAAACAACATAATTATGAAAATTGATCGAATAATAAACTTAATCATAGTTTGGCTTTTAAAGTATGTTTTTCTTATATATAACTCAATAAAACAACATACGCTGCATATTAAAGTAGTTAGATTAAGAGTTACAAATAAATATTTAGTCTAATTAAAACTATTTGCACTCATATAAAACTTCCCTTATATAATAAAGAACTCTCGATTAAAATTTAAACTCTATATAAATGTTCATTTTTATAACAATTTATTCGTTTATAAGAATCTTTACTTTATGACAAATTGTTCTGTTATAGAAATGCAATCATTTATAAGAATATCTTTTTTGACAATTTTAAATTTTATAATAGTGTGTGTATTTATTATACTCGTAATTATTTCGAGTTCCGATTGTATAACAACAATAAAAGCTTTAATGTTTATCATATCATAGCCACAAATAAAAATTTATATTTTTCCAATTTTAACTTTAATATTTTATTACATTAATATTTAAAGATTTTATTTTTTATTATAATCCTGATATAATTATACTTATAGTATGGGTAAATAAACAACAGCGCCAAACAAAAAAGTAAAAACTACATGAAAATATCTATTTCTTATATAGAAAATAAGCAACTATGCTTAACCAAAAAAGATTTATAAAGTTATTAACATTAACAGATACAAAAAAAAGCTTAAGCCGGATGAGTATAGAATTTTTCAAATTAATAGCTAAAAGGATAAACTTCAATGCTATAAAACCTTAACAAAGGTATTTTATACTATATATTTCTCAGCATCACCTACAATAAGTTTTTAATTAAAAGATAATCTTATCCTATTTTCATTATAATTAATTTTTAATACAAATCCAGTTTTTATATTTTAAAATAATCAGCCTATATTAAACTGTCTTGTGTTTTCATAAAAAAAGCGTGTAACTCATAAGAATTACACGCTTTTCTATTATTTATACTTTTTATCGTTTTTACTTCACCTCCTCAAAATCAACATCAGTTACACCACCATCATTATTATCGGCAGCTTGAGAAGGACCTTGTTGAGCTTGAGCACCTGCTCCTTGTTGTGCGCTATAAATATCTTGTGCAGCAGATTGAAGTATATTATTCAATTCAGTAGTTGCACTATCTATAGCATTCAAATCTTGAGCTTTATGAGCCTCTTTCAATTTATTTAGAGCAGTTTCAATTGCAGCCTTTTTATCAGCAGGCAATTTATCACCCATATCTTTAAGTTGTTTTTCGGTCTGGAAAATCATACTGTCAGCCTGATTCAACTTATCAATTTTTTCTTTCTCTTTCTTATCAGCTTCTGCATTGGCAGCGGCTTCATCCTTCATTCTCTTAATTTCTGTTTCAGTCAAACCACTTGAAGCTTCAATACGAATACTTTGTTCTTTGCCAGTACCTTTATCTTTAGCTGAAACATGAAGGATACCATTGGCATCGATATCAAAGGTAACTTCAATTTGAGGAACACCTCTCATAGCAGCAGGAATTCCGTCCAAGTGGAAACGACCAATAGTTTTATTATCTTTAGCCAAAGGACGTTCACCTTGCAAAACATGGATTTCTACAGAAGGTTGATTATCGGCAGCAGTTGAGAATACTTCAGATTTTCTTGTTGGGATTGTTGTATTAGCTGTAATTAAAGCTGTCATCACTCCACCAAAAGTTTCAATACCCAAGGAAAGAGGAGTAACATCCAACAACAATACATCTTTAACATCTCCACTTAAAACTGCACCTTGAATAGCTGCACCGATTGCAACAACTTCATCAGGATTAACATTCTTAGATGGAGCTTTTCCAAAAAATTTCTCTACTTCTGATTGAACTGCAGGTATACGAGTTGAACCACCAACAAGAATGACTTCATCAATCTGAGAAGCAGTTAACCCTGCATTCTTTAAAGCCTTACGACAAGGTTCGATAGTAGCTTTTATTAAATTATCGCTTAATTGTTCAAATTTAGCACGTGTAAGTGTTTTAACCAAGTGTTTTGGAATACCATTAACCGGCATAATATAAGGCAAATTGATTTCTGTGGAAGTAGTAGAAGACAATTCTATTTTTGCTTTTTCTGCAGCTTCTTTCAAACGTTGAAGAGCCATTGGATCTTTACGTAAATCAATACCTTCTTCTTTTTGAAATTCATCAGCTAACCAGTCAACAATTACGTGGTCAAAGTCATCACCACCAAGATGAGTATCACCATCAGTAGATTTAACTTCAAACACTCCATCTCCTAATTCAAGAATAGAAATATCAAAAGTACCACCACCAAGGTCAAATACAGCAATTTTCATATCCTTAGTTGTCTTGTCAAGACCATAAGCTAAGGCAGCGGCTGTAGGTTCATTAACAATACGACGAACAGTAAGACCTGCTATTTCACCAGCTTCTTTTGTTGCCTGACGCTGAGAATCATTAAAATAAGCAGGTACTGTAATAACAGCTTCTGTAACTTCTTGTCCAAGATAATCTTCTGCTGTTTTTTTCATTTTCTGAAGAATCATTGCAGAAATTTCTTGAGGAGAATAAGTTCTTCCTTCAATTTCAACACGTGGTTGATTTGCTTCATTGCAAATCACTGTATATGGAACACGAGGTATTTCATTTTTAACTTGATCACAACTTTCTCCCATAAAACGTTTAATAGAGAAAACTGTTCTTGTAGGATTAGTTACAGCTTGACGTTTAGCAGGTTCACCAACTCTTCTTTCGCCACCGTCAACGAAAGCAACTATTGAAGGTGTAGTAGCACGACCTTCAGCATTATTAATAACGACCGGTGTATTTCCTTCCATGACAGCAACACACGAATTTGTGGTTCCTAAGTCAATACCAATAATTTTTCCCATTGTTTTATTATTTTAGTTTGTTTATATCTTAATTTATTAATGAGTAAATATTAAAACGCTATTTCAAATTCTATTATGCTTATTATATCGTAGCATCTTCGTTCTAAACCTCATACTATGAATTAAACAAAAGGTGTGCCAATTATTTTATATTCAAAAAAAATATATTTTGTCAGTATAGTCATTTCTCTAATTAATAAATGACATATTTCATCTGACAGTTTGGCTGAAAAAGTAGTTCTTAATAATAAACACCATTTCTATTAAAATGATTTATTATTATTGATAAAAAAACGGTATAAAAAGCCAAAAACTCTTTATACCGTTTATCTTTAAATAATTATTATCTATTCAACCCAGATTATTAATGGATGCCTTACTTTATTAGCAAAATCTGAAATATAATTTGTCCAATCTTTAAAACTTGGATATCCTCCTTTATTCCATCCTCCTCCTGAATAGTAAGTCAAACCTCTACCCTCCTTATATGATGGTTGATAATCAAATATAGAGACCATTTGATTATTAACAACTTTTGTATCTTCAAGAGCTACATCAGAAACAAGGCCCAAATATATCACTCCATTAATAGAATCTTCCGGTTGAGCATAAGATATATAACCTTGATCTGCATTTATTACATAAGTGTCATTTCCATAATAGGGGAAACCTGCTGCAATTTTTAAACTCTTTTTTATATCACCGTAGTTTTCTACTATCTTATTAAGGTTAGAACCTGCATCTAAAGAGATTAATCTATGTTCATCAACCATTATACTATCATAAGCATAATATGGTTGATATGTAAGTTTAAAAACAAGACGCAATGGACCATTATCAAGTATATCGTAACTTTTAAAATTATGACCAATATAATATAATGAATCTTTTTTTATTGGAGCTGAAGCACCTGCACCTAAAGACTTACCAACTGAATAAAAATCAAGTCCTTCCCCATTATCTTTATGATAACTTTTAACATGTGCCAAATCATCTTTATACCATTTAGCAGCGACAAGTTCAGGAGTTGATTTAACCCATAAATCAATTCCTCCCGAAACCAAAGCTTCCTTTGGATCCACCTCTAAAGCAGGGCCGTACATTCTATATGCAATTCTATTATTTTCCCAAGAAATATCATCTTTTCTTTCAGGTACAAATGCAACATTAACTCTTGACTTAATAGAATCAGGTTCTCCATGAACAATCTTAAATTCTAATTTTTCATTTGCTTTTAATGATGCCTGAAAAATTAGTAATTCAGGCGTTTTAAATCCATAATAAACAAACTGATATGGTATTTTTTCTCCAAATTGATTTAAGATTATGAAAGATTGTTTATCATCCCTAAAAACATTTTTTATTAAATCCCAATCAACTTCTATCATTTCATTTTTTCTATCCATAGAAGTGGGATTTTGGACAAAAATTGAAACACTTTTTTCTTTAATACAACTTAAGAAAGCTAATAAAAAAAATAATAAAATGATTTTTATCATTACAGAAATTTTGACAGTTTACAATCTTATTTATTTACCAAATACACAATTTGAACACCATTTATTGGTTATTTTTATTTTAAAATATGGTAATTAGTTATAACACAGTAATAAAATAAATATTATTTAGGCTGTTTACCAATATATGCTAATATACCACCATCTACATATAAAACATGTCCATTTACAAAATCAGAAGCAGAAGAGGCTAAAAAGACAGCCGGACCTATTAAATCATCTGGAGTACCCCATCTTGCAGCAGGTGTTTTAGAAATGATAAATGAATTAAATGGATGGCCTTCTGTCCTTAAAGGTGCTGTTTGTGGGGTTGCTATATATCCCGGTCCAATACCATTACATTGTATATTATATTCACCATATTCTGACGCTATATTTCTTGTAAGCATTTTTAGCCCACCTTTAGCTGCTGCATATGCTGAAACTGTTTCTCTTCCAAGTTCTGACATCATTGAACAAATATTTATTATCTTACCGCCCCCATTTCTTATCATAGAAGGTATTACAATTTTTGAAACTATAAAAGGAGCCGTTAAATCAACATCAATAACTTTTCTAAAATCTTCTGACATCATCTCCGTCATTGGAATTCTTTTAATTATTCCAGCATTGTTAACAAGAATATTTATATCTCCAATCTCTTTTTCAATTTTAGAAACCATTTCTTTTACTTGTTCTTCAACTGTAACGTCACATACATATCCTACAGCGTCTATTCCTAACTGTTTATATGACTCTATACCTTTATTTACCAGATCTTGATTTAAGTCATTGAAAACAATTTTAGCTCCAGCCTGAGCAAAACCTTTTGCAATTGCAAAACCTATTCCATAAGAAGCACCTGTTATTAATGCTATTTTATTATCTAATGAGAAACTAACCATAATTCTTATCTTAATTCCGTTGCTTTAAAAAAATCCTGATCTCCATAGTCTAAATTTTCACCTGCCATTCCCCAAATAAAAGTATAATTGTGTGTTCCACATGCTGAATGTATAGACCATTCAGGAGAGATTACGGCTTGTTCATTTTCAAGCCAAATATGCTTTGTTTGTGTTGGTTCTCCCATAAAATGACAGATTGCATTATCTTCTGGCAATTCAAAATAAAAATATGCTTCCATTCTTCTTGTATGAGTATGAGGTGGAAATGTATTCCAAACACTTCCTTGTTTTAACTCTGTCATACCCATTTGTAGTTGGCATGTTTTTAATATTTGATTTACAATCATTTTATTTATAGTTCTTTCATTAGATGTCTCTAATGAACCCATAGTCACTGATATTGCATTAGCTTTTAATACTTTTTGTATTGGATAAGAAATATGAGCAGGAGTTGAATTAAAATAAAATTTTGAAGGGTTTGCTTTCTCTCTGCTAATAAAAACAACCTTTTTAGCTCCCATACCAATATATATTGCCTCCTTATAATCTAAGTTATATTGTTTGCCATCTATATCTATTATTCCTGCTCCACCAACATTATAAATACCGATTTCTCTTCTCTCTAAAAAATAATTAGACTTTAAATAGTCAATAGTTTCTAAAGTAAGATTTTCTTCAATCGGCATTGCTCCACCGATTATCATCCTGTCAAACAATGAATAAGTCATATTGACTTGTTCTGGAATAAAAAGTTTTTGAATTAAATATTCTTGTCTAATCCTATCTGTATCATAATTATTTACATCTTGAGGATTAGAAGCATACCTTAATTGAGTATTTGTTTTCATTTGTATTATTATTTAATCATTAATATCAAGGTATAGTATAAATGTGCAATTATATATATTATTTTGTATCTCTTCTTTTAATAAGTCTTAGCGTTTTCATATTATAAAGATTTAAAATAAGTTCTGCTTATAAAGACAACTATTTTAAAATCTACACTTAAGAGTGCTTTTCAAATTATTCCAAAATATATATCTATAAAGATAACAATATAAAGACGGAAAAATCTCATTATTACTTTTATAAATTTCAATATATAGCAAATAAAATGTTTTTGAAAGAATATAAAATTAAATTATACCTTATTTAATGATGTCAAAGGATCTAATATTTATGGCCGATAAATTATACATTTCAAAATATTAAATTCTCAGATAGTAATATACATTCTATTGAAATAATTATATATGATAGTAAACTGTGAAGTTTAGAATAAAACTTAAAACACGAAGCCAGAAGGTTTATTATTTCAGAAAACAAAATCATGCATAAATAAAGTCCCCATTGATTTCTCCACAAACATAAAAAGAGTAGATGACTGAAGCTTTGACAAGTTTAAATGAAGAATTACTATTAACGTACATTTTAAAAAAATATCATCAGTCGATGCCTGAGGTTTTTTATTTCATTGTCGTCAGATTTCGGATGGATAGGAATGAAAACGGATATTCAAAGACTGTATATACAAAATAAGTCCCCGTTTGTTATAACGAAAAAAGTCCCCGTTGATTTCTCAACGAGGACTTTCTCTCTTAAAACGGCG
>JAUNSR010000074.1 GCA_030539115.1 Bacteroidales bacterium | reverse complement strand
GATGGAAAAATCCGCTTTTTGTGCATGAATTTACAGAAAAGGACTTGCGTAATCTCTTTGAGTGATTTGCACAAATTTCACAAGTTGGATCAATCCATTTTATTTACAGGTCATCGAGAAATTTTAAACGCCTATTACAGACATCTTTTCCATATGGTAAAATTTGTCGTCTATTCAAAAGTATTCAACAGGCCAGAAAAATTCAAATTTTTAAAAATACTACGAGCTCAAATGACCGATGAAGAGCAAACTCTTTTGTTCTTCAACTGGCGTTCCGGCTATGGAAAAGAATGGGAAAATGAGGAAAATAAATTTTTCACAGAATACAAGATGATTCACAATATTGAGTTGAAAGATTTTCAATATTCAAAAGAAGGTAAAATCTATAATTCTGAAAACGATTTATATAAAGAATTTCCCAATTTAGCAGAGGAAAACCGCGACAAAATGTTTGAATTTGTCGAAAGAAATAAAAAAAGAAATGGGTAATTAAAACAGCCAAATTACATGTCCCCCACTTCCTTCCTCATTTTGATTAAAGACAAAATCAAGACGGAAGAGATTGCTTCTCTTTCGTTTGATGACGCGGATTCATCTTGCGTTGTCTTTAACAATGGGAAGTTGTTTATCATAGATATTTAAACATACCTAGTCCACCTCTTTTCCCGATTTTTTGCTGATTTTTCATTATCAGCCTTTGTCAACTACCCATTTTTGTAAGCTTCCCCATAATTAGGACTGTTCATAACTAGACAAAAGGCGATTCTGCCAGCATCAAAGGAACTGCCATGAAAAAGCTGACTCGCTCCGATGGTATTCCGGTTGGCGAGAACGGGGTGATTTGGTATACTTTAAATTGGTTCGAAAAATGGGTAGGTGACACATACAATTAACCTGCTATTTATCATAGCATCCTTCATATGATGGGAGAGCCTTTTCGCCTATACAAAAATCATTAAAGCAGCCAATTATATTCCATCCAAGAATGAGTCTATGATACTCACTATAATTTCTTATTGTTTCTCTTGTATAACTATACCATTTTGCAGTGTCTTCTTCAGCGATGATATTATACTGGGCTCCGCTTTGAATGGTTATTTTAGATTCAATGCTTTTTTTTGTATCTTCTGAAAATAGATGTAATGTGAGTTTTGATGAGTCTAATGTTTTCCCATATAGTTTTTCATTTATATCACATTCAAACGTGGTCCATATAGGGAAGTCATCGGATACAAGGCAATTGTCAATTGCATCTTTATTATACGGCAAAGTGCTTAAAAAACCGCTGTCAACAGATGATTGACAAATCGTATATTCATGGAGAATACCTTTTATTTCTGTACAATTTTCACATCTACTATTATTCATGATTTTTTCTTGAAAACAAATTTGTTCATTATTTAAGAAAAAATGAACGCTATCAACTTTAGATGCTGTTCTAAAATAAATAAGACTTTCTGGAAAACATATAGATTCCTCATCGGGAATGCAACTTACAAACAAAAAAACAGCTATAAAACAAATCAATAAAAACAAGTGACGCATACAATTAACCTACTATTTATCATAGCATGCTTCACGTGATGAGCGAGTCTTTTCGCTTATACAAAAATCATTAAAGCAGCCAATCCTATTCCATTTAAGAGGATCTATTGTTTCTTCTGTATGACTATACCATTTTGCAGTGTCTTTTTCAGCGATGATATTATACTGGGCTCCGCTTTGAATGGTTATTTTAGATTCAATGCTTTTTTTTGTATCTTCTGAAAATAGATGTAATGTGAGTTTTGATGAATCTAATGTTTTCCCATATTGTCTTTCATTTATATCGCATTCATATATGGTCCATATAGGAAAGTCATCGGATACAATGCAATTGTCAATTGCATTTTTATTATATGGCAAAGTGCTTAAAAAAACGTTATCAACAGATGTTTGACAAATCGTATATTCATGGTGAATACCTTTTATTTCTGTACAATTTTCACATCTACCATTATTCATAATTTTTTCTTGAAAACAAATTTGTTCATTATTTAAAAAAACTGAACGCTATCAATTTTAGATATTGTTCTAAAATAAATAAGACTTTCTGGAAAACATATAGATTCCTCATCGGGAATGCAACTTACAAACAAAAAAACAGCTATAAAACAAATCAATAAAAACAAGTGATGCATAAATTATCTCTCCCAAAAATGAGTGGTGTAATTTTGTATTGCGGTATTGTCGATATTTGCCACAACGGTGTTCGCTTGTTCTTCTACAAAAGGCACCCAAATAACCTTTGTATTCTGGTGAACAACAATACTTTTAGCATAGATGGCTCCGTAAAAGTTTTTCCCCGATTGCCCAACCACGGCAAGATTCTCTTTAGGAAAATAAATAACAAGTGTGGCATTAACGGAATCTTCGAAGGTCCAATTCGCCATACCTTCAGGAAGGTAATATAATTCAGGAATTGATATTTTAGAAGAATCTTGGACAACATTGTAACGTAGTTCAATACCATTTAAAGTATCGTTAGAGTTATTCTCTATTCTAAACCTTAGAACAGTTTGATTCGACTGAGAAAATTGTTCATCTAGCGTATAGACGGTAATTGCATCAGCTAAACTTACCAAAGCAAGTAAAAATACAAATAAAATATTTTTCTTCATGCTCTATCCCTTTATCTTTATAATCCTCCCAGCTTAAATATAAATTATAAAGCAAGTAACCTTTTCGCTGCCAATTTTTTTGAACAGGATTTTGTATTTTTCCGCTATCGCAAACATCTCCAAAATTGTTTTTTTGCGAGCTACACGGCTATATTTGTGATTACGCAAGTCCTTTTCTGTAAATTCATGCACAAAAAGCGGATTTTTCCAT
>JAUNSR010000020.1 GCA_030539115.1 Bacteroidales bacterium | reverse complement strand
AAATCAACAGGCTTTTGAAAAGATGATATAAGCTTATATGCAAAATTGGGGGCTAAAATATCTCTCTCCACATCGCCTTTTCTTAAAGTTACATAAACTATTGGGAATGTGCCCTCAGTACTATTAAATGAATTTGCTGAAATTGCATCCATAATCTCTACTTGTTCAATTCCATCTCCTCTAAGATTATTGTACCAAAACTCCTCCATAAATTCCGGCTGCATCATTCCATCTATATACAGCCTGCAAAATTGCGCTCTATAACGGAAGCGCATTCTTAAATGTGTAAACTCCTCTGTTATTTGTCTATTGTTTTTTTCACCTATTTCCCCATTAATAACAACAGGAGTATTTATAAAAAAGCCTGAAGAACTCGACGTTAACACATCTTTAAGTCTTTGAGTTCTTTTTCTCTCCAATAATGAGTTTGGCATCAATGTGCTAAATTTGCTTATAACCGGAACTTTAGGCTTTTCTATCCTATTTGCAAGAACATCCACTTCAGGCAGGTTATAGTTTCTCAGCGTCGAGTTTTCTATAACTTTAGCAAAGTCAAGACCTTTTATATTCCTTGTTTCCCAATCATCAGTATAGACGTTTAAGGCATCAAACAGAGTGTGAGGTTCTACATTTTTCTTACCATCCAAATTTATCTTGAGAAGAAGGTTTTCCTTTCCGCTTTTGGTAAGCCCTGAAATCCATATAGTTGTTGAGTCAGGTATCTCAAGATTTTCAAAGGCATAATTTCCATTTTCGTCTGATCTTGTCTCCTTTATAAATGAATAGTCCGGGATTGTAAGTCTTATTGCAGCATCCTTTACAGGCTTTCTTCTCACCAACGAAAGTGCCTCCCCCTTTATATCTATTCCGGTTTCAAACGATGACGTCGGCCTTTCAATTTCTCCTTTTAATGCTCCATCTATATTATAACTTGTCCATCCTTTCACCATCATAACCAAGTCGGCATACCTGCCAATCTCATCATCACTAAAATAAACATTGGGGTTTGTTAGATAATCTTTTATTTCCGACGAAAGCAAAAGCCATGAACGCGCTGTCTGAACATTGTCTGTTTGATCAAAAGCTCCATTTGTTATCGAAACTGCACATGAAGTATTTCTCAAATCAATATTTTTAAGCATCAGTTCAACCCTCTCCCTTTTTCCATAGGAACTCTTTCCTCCTTCAACTGCTATATCTTCACCCTTATTCTCTATAAAGCATTTTCTTATGCTCTTTATCTCACCCTCAAGACTTACCAAAGCAAGTGAAACTATACCCTCTTTAAAGTCTGACTTATCCAAAAGAAACTCTCTTTTGTCTATATTCTTTATCCATAGCGGTACACCACGCTCAATGGCAACTATTCTGTAATCATTCAAATCAACATCATCAGTTGCCGAAATTCTTACCTTTATATTATTTCTAAAAGGAATTGCACTTAAAGCAACTCCCGACTTTACAATACCCGGAAGAGACACCTTTACAGAATCATTGCCTCTTGTCTTTAGTATGCAATAATAGCCATTTTCATTTTGTGGAACGAAAGAAAAGACACCCATTCCACGATGCAGACTTTTAAACTCAAGAATAAAATTATTGTTTGAATCATACAGTTTCCCATCTACATATAAAGGCTTCTCTTTTTTGTCGCAAGCTTCAAATGCAATCTGAGAAAGAGTGCCAATAACCATACCTCCTCCTTCAGGATAAAACCTTACATTTATATCTCGCTTATCTTTCAACCTTTTATATTCTTCAGGGTTATTTTTCTCTGCTGTTTTTCTCCTTTCAGTCTCAACATCATCATGCAGTCTATTATAAAGCTTCTTCTCATCATACTGCGAGGCATCGACTCCATACACATTTATTATTCTCGTAAAAAGATTTGTCCGGTTGTCTGAAAGCTGGTATTTGGTGTAAGAATTCAACAGATATTTTCCGCTCATCAATGTATCATCAAGAGCTATATAGCCTTTATATATATCATTGTCACTGCGCCTGACAACAACCGACCTTACAGTCTTTCTTGTTCTCCAGTCTATCAAATCAATATAATTATAAATGCTTGAGTTTAAAGGCAGATTTGTTGCCGCATCTACAATAAAGCTTCTCAACCAAACTGTATCGCCTGCATAATAATAGCCGCGGTCTGTCATTGTATAAACTTTCTCATGAATATATGCTTTGCTTTGATTTACCAAGTTCCTATACAAAACAGAATCTCTCTGTCCTAAAACCGTATTAAAGCAAAACATCAAAATAGTCAGGTATATGATAAGGTTAAATCTTTTTCCCATTTGTATATAATTTATTTTTTAACACTAAGGTACAAATGCGCCATTTGAGGGTTTTGCCTTTAAACGAGTTATGGAGTTCTTATAATCATATATAAATAAAGTAATACTGAAATGCTGTTAGAATAGTAACAGGTTAATAAATATTAGTGTTAATATTTTTAAGTAGTTTCAGGCTCCCACTCGTAATCATACATATCAATCCTGAACGTATTATTCTGTAGGTCATAATAAATTAGCGCCTGAACCTTTTGTGAATAATGATAACCAGGTGTATAATTTTTCGTTATTGTTCCTCTAACTAAAGTGCTACACGAAGAACCAGAAAAAGATTGAGTCTGTGTACTGAACTGTTCATAAGAACAATAATCGTAATTTACATATGGATGATTATGAGTATCACATAAAATTTGGATAAATCCATAAACATACGTTTCAGGATTCATTCCAGTTCCATTTGAATAATAAAGGTCCAATCTGAATTTATGCTCTTTATATGTGAATTCAGTGCTAACACATCCATAGCCTTCATCTATAGAAGTAATAGATATAGAACTGATATTTTCATCATTTAAAGGATAAGGAACGCACCACTCTTTAACAATTTGGCTTGGAAAAGCATATGTGCTTCCTAAAATTAAAAATAAAAAGAGAATTTTAAATGTTTTCATAGCTCAATAAATTTAATATTACGGTTCTAACAGCAATTAAATTTAATATTTTTTTAAAATAACATACAAATATTAATTGTTATTTTTTTGCAAATTGTAATATATTCTCTCTAAAACACTATCTTGAAATTGCATTTATAAGTTGAACTCAAGCCCCTCCATTTTCAAAAGTGTAAACAATATCAGTTTTAACAAATAAACTGTCAACCAAATTTAGGACAAGTCAATTAACACCTATACCAAACCCAATTTTAAAATTAAATGTTATAGCGTAAATTAATCCATCTAAAAATCAATCTTTAACCAACCTATTTTCATTTTCATTAGTCTATTTTTTATTTTAATCAAACAAATTTTTAAAATACTCAAATATATATTTGATTTAACTAAAGTGTTTTGAAACAAAAATTTAAGTCGTTTACGCAACATACTTAAGTAAATCAAAAAAAATGAAGATGAAAATCACAAAAGCGACGATTAAAAAAAAGAATAAAGTCGATTGAAAATAGAATAAAGCTTGTTGCTGATGATTATTAAGTCAGCAGGAACAGTGAGACAAAAAATCTCATTCAAAATATTCAGCTGTTGACGATAAAAAGAGAGTATCTGAGGTGGCTGCTGCAAAGTTTCAGTGGCATGGGGTAAAAAATTTTCATTTCAACGACTGCACTTTATAGGTGTGTGAGGAAGCCAACGATTGCCAAAAAGATAAAAATATTTAATAATACAAGGAAAGAAGCATCAAAAAAGAAGAAAGGGTAAACGAATATCGGTTGAAATTCGTTGCTATTTAGTACATTTGCACTCCAACAAATTAAACGTATTGTAATTATGGGGCTTCATCATTATTCCCAAGTTATAAAGGATACCGTAGACAAGCTATCTGAAAGCGCCTCATACAAAGGATTGTGTCATCAGGTAAGAGACGGAGAGCCTTTCCCCTCAAGTGAAGTATTAAGTGAGATAATAGCACTTTCTCGCGCCCTTTTGTTTCCCGGATTTTACGGAGACTCAATTGTCAACACCAATACAATACATTATCATATAGGAGTAAATACAGAGAGGCTTTTTGATTTGCTTTTCCAGCAGATATTGGCAGGATTGTGTTTTGACAACAACTGTGATTCAAATACAGAGTACAACCTTGATTTTCTAAGGGAGAGCGCCCTAAAAAAGGCTGCCGAATTTATTGAATACCTTCCAAAGATAAGGGCTGTTCTTGCCACTGATGTTGAAGCTGCCTTTAACAACGACCCTGCCGCGCACAGTCAGGCAGAGGTTATATTCTGCTACCCCGGTCTTCGCGCAATCTGCAATCATCGTATAGCCCACAAGCTCCTCGAACTTGGTGTTCCTCTTATTCCAAGAATAATCAGCGAGATGGCACATTCGGAAACCGGAATAGACATTCACCCGGGAGCCACCATAGGTGCGTCATTCACTATTGATCATGGCACAGGAGTTGTGATTGGAGCCACTGCAATACTTGGGCATAATGTCACAATCTATCAGGGTGTAACGCTCGGAGCAAAGAATTTTCCTCTTGATGAGAACGGCAACCCTATTAAAGGGATTGCCCGTCATCCAATAATAGGCAATGATGTCATTATTTATTCCAATGCCACAATACTCGGCAGAATAAAGATTGGCGACGGAGCTGTTATCGGCGGTAATATATGGGTTACACATGATGTAGCGCCGGGAGCGCGCCTTCAGCAGTCAAATCCAAAGAAATAATTTAAGCACAACAATTCATAGAAAATCAATGTATTATCATTTTTGTTTAAATATGATAGTCATTAACAATAAAACAAGAAACTATTCATAACAATGGGTGAAAAATTTGAAATGATAGCCAAAACTCTACAAGGGTTGGAGGATGTATTGGCTGAAGAGATAATCGCTATAGGCGGCGAAGAGGTTGAGCAGGGGAAACGCATGGTTTCATTCATCGGCGACAAGAAACTGATGTACAAGGCAAACCTTACATTGCGTACTGCATTGCGCATTCTTAAGCCGATTGCGACTTTCAATGCTTCAAATACTGATGAGGTTTATGAAACGATGAAGAAGATTCAATGGGAGGATTATTTACAGCCTGACCAGACGTTCACCATCGACACAGTGATTTTTTCTGACGACTTCCGTCATTCAAAATTTGTTACCTATAGAGCAAAGGATGCCATTGCAGACTATTTTCAGGAAAAATATGAAAAAAGACCATCTGTAAGGCTTACAAATGCTGATCTTGCTCTTAACCTGCATATAGCAGGCAACACATGCACCCTTTCTCTTGATTCATCGGGTGAGTCTTTGCACAAACGCGGATACAGAGTTGAACAAACCGAAGCCCCTTTGAATGAAGTGCTTGCCGCAGGAATGATTCTTAAGACAGGTTGGAGGGGAGAGAAAAACTTCATCGACCCGATGTGCGGTTCAGGGACTCTTCTTATTGAAGCTGCCATGATTGCCACCAACACACCTCCTGGAGTTTACCGTCAGGGATTTGCTTTTGAGAAGTGGAAAGATTATGATGAGGATCTTTTCGACCAGTTGTATAATGACGATTCAAACGAAAAGAATTTTGATTTTAAGATTTACGGATCGGATATCTCACCGCGGGCTATAAAAATTGCACAAGAGAACCTGAAATCTGCAGGTCTTTCAAAATATGTAGACCTAAAGACAATGCCTTTCCAGCAATATGAGCTTGCTCCTGAAAACGCTGTTTTGGTAATGAACCCTCCTTACGGCGAACGTATCTCTTCAAATGATATACTTTCACTTTACGAAATGATTGGCCGCACTCTTAAACATGTGTTTAAAGGTTATGATGCATGGATATTGAGCTACAGAGACGAATGTTTTGAAAAGATAGGACTTAAGCCGTCAGAGAAAATAGATCTTATGAATGGAGGGCTTGAATGTCAATACCGTAAATATGAAATTTTCTCAGGCAAACTCAAAGAGTTTAAATCTGAGGGAGGAGAGTTTACAAAACATGAAGAGAAGGAGTTTGTAAGCGACAACACTCAAAAACGTGCATTAAGAAAGGCTCGTTTTACTGAGGGTGATGATGCCAAGCCTTACAAGAAAAGAGATGCCGGCAGAGGGAAATTTACCTCTTCTGAAAGAGGTGAGAGAAAAAGCTCTGACTTTGGAAGAAAAAGAGATTTCAAAAAAGAGGGTGACAAGTTTGAATCAAAAGGTGAAAGAAAATCTTTCGACAGGGATAAAAAACCATTCGACAGAGACAGAAAGCCTTTTGATAAGGACAGAAAACCTTTTGACAGAGAGAAACGCTCGTTCGACAAAGACAGAAAGCCTTTCGATAGAGACAGAAAGCCTCGTCAGGAAAGAGACTCTTTTAGAAAAGATAGTGACTTTTCAAGAGAAGACAGACCACAAAGGAGAGATTACAGCGAGTCAGGCAATTTCCGCCGCAATGCAGAGGGAAAATTGGAGCTTCGCACCGACGGCGAGTTTAAGCCGAGAGGCGAAAGAACTTTCAATCCTGACAGAAAGATGAGAATTCCGGGAAAAGATGAGGCTCAAAGCGACGGAAGAAGCAACGATTCTCAAAAAGAATAGAAATCATAATCTTACTTTTATAATGAAACCGCCATAACTCACCTAAAGATGAGATTCCCTGCAAAAGGTATATAAATGGCGCATTTGTACATTAGAGGTTACGGTTAGGAAAACAAAAATTATACAAATGAAACCGCCATAACTCACCTAAAGTTGAGATACCCTGCAAAAGGTATATAAATGGCGCATTTGTACATTAGAGGTTACGGTTAGGAAAATTTAAAATACACAAATGAAATTCATCAAAACACTGCTTATTTTACTGATTTCAATTATGACATCCGTTCAGGCACAAAATAAAGGTTTAACTCTTCGGGACTTAGTACCCGGAGGGGAAAACTATTCCTCTTTTCAGCCTAAATTTACCACAGCAACTGCTTGGTGGGGCGATAGTTTTGTTTATCGTGACGGAGACAACATGATTGGAATCGACAAACCATATTTAAAAGATGGTGCCGTTATTTTAACTCTCGATGATATTAACAATTCATTGAAAGAGAAAAATGAGAAAGTATTAAAAGGACTTCCTGCTTTTACATTCATTAATGACGGAGCCAACGACAAGGTTCGTTTCTCTTACAACAACAGCATCTATATTTTTGACTACAAAAGCAAGTCTATATTATCATCAATAAAATATAATGATGGTGACAACAGCTTTGACTTCAACAAAGATTGTACAGCTTTCAGCGTAAGCTCAGGCAACAGGCTTTTTGTTATAAATAGTGAGGGGCAAAGAGAAGAGATATCTAATGACGCCGGAAAAGATATAGTATGGGGACAATCGGTTCACAGGAATGAATTCGGTATCAATAAGGGGACTTTTTGGTCGCCAAAGGGCAATTTGCTTTGCTTTTACAGAATGGATGAAAGCATGGTTGGTGATTATCCCTTGGTTGATATTTCAGAGCGTGAGGCAAAGGCAAACCCTATTAAATATCCCATGGCAGGAATGGCAAGCCATCAGGTAACGGTCGGTATTTATGATTTAAACAAAAAAACCACTGTTTACATTGATTCCAAAGGTGATAAAGAGCATTACTATACCAATATCACATGGACACCTGACGAGAAGTATCTTCTTATTGCTGAGCTTAACAGAGACCAAAACAAAATGGACCTTAACAAGTATGATGCCTCAACCGGCAAGCTTGTAAAGACACTTTTCACCGAAACTTCCAAGAAATATGTAGAACCTCAGTCGCCTGCATTTTTTGTTGGTGATAAAGGTAATTTTGTGTGGCTGAGCGAAAGAGATGGATACAACCATTTTTATCTCTATGATGGCGAAGGAAATTTAAAAAAACAAATCACATCGGGCAATTGGGTTGTAAAGAATTTTGTTGCTTCAGACAAAAAGGGAGAAAACATATTTTTTGTTTCAAACATCAGTTCTCCGGTCAATCAGGACCTTTGCATGACAAACATAAAGACAGGAAAGACAACCTTGCTTACAAAAGATGATGGATATCATTTCACAAAGCTAAACGGCAGTCTCACGGCTTTTTATGACAGATATTCTCAGAAAGATATTCCCGGAGTTGAAAAACTTACCAATGTCAAATCTTTAAAGTCCAAGACTCTTTCCACCTCAGAGAATCCATTCAAGGATTATGATATGCCTGAAATTGAGCTTGGCACAATAAAAGCTGATGACGGCACAACAGATTTATACTATCGACTGACAAAGCCTCTCAACTATTCACCGGATAAAAAATATCCCGTTATAGTATATCTTTACAACGGACCGCACAGCCAAATGGTAAACAACAGTTTTATGACCGGAGTGGCAGGATGGCATCTTTATATGGCTATGAAAGGTTATGTGGTGTTTACTGTCGATGGCAGAGGAACAAGCTTCCGCGGAAGAGACTTTGAACAGGCAACTTTCCATCGTCTTGGCGAGCAGGAGGGTAAAGACCAGATGAGGGGAATTGAGTTTCTTAAATTGCTTCCTTATGTCGACAGTGAAAGAATCGGTATTCACGGATGGAGCTTTGGCGGTTTTATGACAACATATATGATGTGTACCTATCCTGAGACCTTTAAAGTTGGAGTTGCAGGTGGACCGGTGATTGACTGGAAATATTATGAGATCATGTATGGCGAACGCTATATGGGGCATCCGGAAAAAAACAAAGAGGGATACGAATTCAGCAACATGCTAAATAGGGCAAAAAATCTAAAGGGGCATCTTTTGATGATTCATGGCGATGTGGACCCTGTTGTTGTGATGCAGCATTCATTGAGCTTTTTGAAAAAAAGTGTTGAAGTTGGAGTTTATCCGGACTATTATATTTATCCCGGACACCAGCACAACGTAATTGGCCCTGACAGGGTGCATTTACACGAAAAGATTACACGTTATTTTGACGACTATCTATAAATCAAAACTATAATATTTCATGAACATCTTGTTATTAGGTTCCGGCGGACGCGAGTGTGCTCTTGCATGGAAAATTAAACAGAGTAATAAAACCGACAAGCTTTTTATTGCGCCGGGGAATGCCGGTACAGACTTGATTGGAGAGAATGTCAATATTAAAGCAACAGATTTTGCAGCTATAAAGGAGTTTGCAATCAGCAACAACATAAAAATGGTTGTTGTCGGTCCTGAAGATCCTTTGGTAAAGGGCATCTATGATTACTTCAGCCAAGATGAAGAATTAAAAGATATCCCTGTAATCGGGCCTTCAAAAGAGGGAGCCCAACTTGAGGGAAGCAAGGATTTTGCAAAGGCATTTATGATGCGTCATAATATTCCCACAGCAGCCTATGCGAGCTTCACAAAGGAGACTCTTGAAGATGGATATAAATTTTTGGAATCCCTCCAGGCTCCTTATGTACTGAAAGCAGACGGTTTAGCAGCCGGAAAAGGGGTACTTATTCTTGCGACACTCGAGGAGGCAAAAAAAGAACTTAAGGATATGCTTGATGGTATGTTTGGCGATGCCAGCAATACTGTTGTCATTGAAGAGTTTCTTTCCGGAATAGAGTGTTCTGTTTTCGTTTTAACAGATGGAGACTCCTATAAAATACTTCCTGTTGCAAAAGACTATAAACGCATCGGAGAGGGTGATAAAGGTTTAAATACTGGAGGCATGGGAGCTGTTTCGCCTGTTGTATTTGCCGACAAGGCATTTATGGATAAGGTTGAGGAAAGGATCGTTATTCCGACAATAAACGGGTTAAAGAGTGAGAAGATCACTTACAAAGGTTTTATTTTCCTTGGATTGATTAGAGTCAACGGCGAGCCTGTTGTTATTGAATATAACGTTCGAATGGGAGACCCTGAAACTGAGGCTGTAATGCTGAGAATAAAATCAGACTTTGTGGAATTGCTTGAAGCAACAGCCAAAGGTACTTTAAAGGATGCCGTTCTTGAGGAGGACCCAAGATTTGCTGTTACTGTAATGCTTGTATCGGGAGGTTATCCGGGCAATTATGAAAAAGGCAAAACAATAAGCGGACTTGACAAAGTTGAGAACTCTATTCTTTTCCATGCCGGGACAGCAAATAAAGATGGCAATATCGTTACCAACGGAGGCAGGGTTATTGCAATCAGCTCTTATGGCGAGAGCAAGGAGGCTGCATTGGCTCAGTCGTTTGAAAATGCAAAAGTTGTAGATTTTGAGGGAAAATATTTCCGCTCAGACATCGGTTTTGATTTATAAAAAACAACATGGGCAATTTGTCGAAAGGATTTTTTGGCAGATTGCCCTTTTTATTTTCTATCTTCATACTCTAAACAAAGTATAAGTGTAAAAAATATGTATGTATATAATATTTCAAGAAGCAATAATATAGTACCCATTACCATATTGTGCAGTCTTATTCTTGGTCTTTTATCCTACTTTACAGGAGGGATAGAGCAACCTGAGACATGGAACAATGCACTTTGGAATATAGGCTCATTTTTTGCCAAAAGCAATTTTATGTTTTTTGGTATCAACACATTGATTCTTTTAATCAGTGGATGGATATTGTATAAAATCTCTGAATATTTTACACTCTCACAGCACAGGTCATATCTTCCATTTCTGTTTTTTATACTTTTTGAGTTTACATCCACGCCACTGACATATATATCAAAAGGCAGTTTTGTATTTCTCTTTGTTATCCCCGCTTTAATAACACTTTTTCAATCTTTTCAGGAGAGAAACTCATCAAACTTTGCATTTCTTACCGGCATGTTTCTTGGATTGCTGAGCTTTATTTGGATAAAAGGATTAATACTTGTACCTATATTTATTATAGGCTACGGCATAATGAGATCATTAACTTTCAGGTCGTTTCTCGCATTAATACTTGGAACATTAAGTATATTTTGGATAGAATTTGTTTATTTTTTCTTTAATGACGAAAGCCTAAAGTTCATATCTCAGTTTAAAGACATTTTTCATATCTCGATAATTGACATAAACTCTTTATCTGTTCCTACACTGATAATGTTGAGTGTAACACTGTTTTTTTCAATAATTACAGGAGGAAATCTATTTTTCTCATCATATCTTGAGAAAATTAAGACTCAAATGTGTTATAAGTTTTTGTTGCTGCTAAATTTTTTTGGCTGGGCTTCATTAATCTTCAGCAATGGAAGAATGAGCTGTGAGCTCTCTTTGATATTTATTTCATTGGCAATGATGACAAGCAACTTTTTTCAGGGCAATGAACGGAAATACAAGAATGTACTTTTTATTCTTATGATTGCCACCTATCTTTTTGTATATGTTATGAGAGTATGGATCGATTAGCTGAGCTTGGTTATATAGGGATGTTTATTTCGGCATTTTTGTCGGGAAGCATCATTCCTGCCAATTCAGAAATTGTGATGAGCGCCCTCTTAGCTCTTGATTTTAATAAATGGATTATTCTTGCATGTGCAGTTATCGGCAATCTGATAGGAGGTATGAGCTGCTATTATCTTGGTTATATCGGCAAGATTGATGTTGTAAAGAAATATATGCGCATAAAAGATGACAAGATCGAGAGAGTAAAACGATTCCTTGATGGCAAAGGTGCATGGCTTGCATTCTTTGTATTTGTACCTTTTGTAGGCGATATTTCAATTGTTGTTTTCGGGCTTATGCATTCCAATTTTCTGATAGTAAGCATTGCCATGCTTTTGGGCAAACTGCTGAAATATTTTATCTGGATGTATGTTACAATTGGCGTAATAAGTCTTTTTTAAAACAGGCATAACGCCCATGATATTGAATTTAACGTCAAAATCAATTTAAAAGAGCTTCATAATATATACTTTTAATGTAACTAAAGCCGCTATTTCATTAATTGACTCTTAATAAGCCATCTCTCATTTTTCAATTTTTTTACCTCTTAACATCTCTCTTTTTCCCGGAGGACCGGGTATTCTTTCCATTGTAAGACCTGCATTTTGCCATCCTCTTCTGACAATGCCTTTTGCACAATAGGTGGTCATCACCGCATTGGAATTCATTGCATTTACAATCTTTTTATAGATATCATCGCTCCACATTTCAGGCTGTTTGTCAGGTGCGAACGAATCAAAATAAACCACATCGAATTTTCCTGTCACTTCATCCTTTGTAAGGTCTATATTACGTTTCTCAATGATAAAATTCGGAGTTATTTCAACAGGTTCATTCCATTTGGAGTCATGCATTTTTAGAAATATCGCCTTATGTTCGGGAGAAAGGATATCAGAATAATTGATACTTGAAATCTCATCAACAGAGAGAGGATACAGTTCGAGAGTTGTATAGTGAATGTTCATTTCATTTTTAACAGATTCGAGAAATGTCATAAAGCAATTGAGTCCTGTCCCAAATCCAACTTCAAGAATATTTACATCTTTTAAGCCACGCTCCAAGAGGGCATTTTTCATATAAACAATGTCTGCCTCAACTATTGCGCCATTTGTGGAATGATAATGCTCATCAATCTCCTTTATATATAGTGTAACACTGCCATCAGCAGTGATTTGCGGAATGCGCTTATATTTTTGCATAAGAAAACTAAGAATAAAAAAATCCCGGAAAAGAGAATAAATTCTTTTCCGGGATGAATATACAAAAATTACAGTATTTTTTTAAGCCTCGGCAGTTTCATCCTTTTTAAAGATTTGCCAAACAAGAGCAGCAAGGGCAGCACCAATCAATGGGGCAACAATAAATACCCAAAGCTGAGAAAGTGCTTCACCACCTTGGAAAATTGCAGGCCCAAAGCTGCGGGCAGGATTAACAGAAGCTCCGTCAATAGGAATCATAACAATATTTATGATTGCCAAAGCCCAGCCTATTGCAATACCGGCAAAGCCTTTAGGAGCTTTTGGAGATGTCGAGCCAAGAATCACGATTAGGAACAGGAATGTGAATATTACCTCTCCAATGAAAGCTCCAGAAAGATGACCTTCGGCAAATTGGTTAGAACCAAAGCTTGTCCATTGTTGAGAAATAGCCCCAATTGCTATTGCACCAAGAGCAGCTCCTATAAGTTGGGCAACCCAATACATTAACATTTCGCTAAAACTCATTCCTTTGTTTAAGAATACTCCCAAACTTACTGCAGGGTTAACATGACAGCCCGAAACCGGACCTATGGCATAAGCCATTATTAGAACGGCAAGTCCAAAACACAATCCAATTGCTGTGATAGTTATTGGATTTCCTGTTGTTGTCAAAGAGTCGGCCCCTACAAAGATTTGTCCAAAGACAGCACTTCCGCATCCGAAAAGGACTAAGGCAAATGTGCCAATTAGTTCAGCTACAAACTTTTTCATTTTAAAATAAATTTAAATGTTATATATAAAGTCACTATATGTTTATCCGGACTTTTTAGCAATGAAGAAATAGAATTGCAATATTAAATAAATGCTTATGCAACCGGCCAAAACCATTAATAAACTTGATAATGACCTCAAAAATCATGTATTATTTCAAATATTAAGCAATTTAAATAAAAATATAGAAGAATACAACAACTTTGTTCATCAATCCTCATTTATAGTAATAAGTAAGAAAGTCTTAAAAATGTTTATGACAACAACCTATGTTTAAAAAAAATCAAATAAAAAGCTCTTTAAGAACGTTTAAGGATTTTATTTCTTTGAGATCAGGTATGTGGAGTTTAAAGAAATACAGAAGTTGATCAAGAATAAGATTTCTTTGAGTACGGCTGAATTTGTAGGTGTCCATATTTGAGAAATTCATATTTAAAACATTAAATATCAACCGCGAATTATTCTTATCGAGATAGTATGGATGCATAGGGGCATTAATTACAAACTCCCCCTCAATCATATCAAGCATATAGTTGATTTTGTATGTCTCAGAATTAATCATAAACCCAAGATATTTGGAGAGTGAAGTAAGAAAAAGAATATGGAAATTTGCCACCCCGCTGTCAGTAAGCTGAAGCAGCTCAATGGAATCGTTGATAAAATTAAACAAAGGAAGGTTCTGCTCCTGCTCCCTTATAGTTTTGGAAAGCACCTCAGCCAGGAACATGGCAAGAGCACTTTTCACCGGGTCGGTAAGCAGTGAATGTTTAATTGAAAAAGGAGAGACTTCAATAATCTTTTGTATGTCTCTGCCGGGGATATGCTCCACCTCCATTTCCAAGACAGAAAAAGGCATAAAGAGGGACCTCCTGACATTAGCTTTTTTGGATTTTGAGGCGGGTATCTTATAAGTAACCCTGCCAAACAAATCACTGTAAATGTGAACGAAATATGTCTTGTCGTTGTAAGGAAAGACAGAAAGGACAATACCTGTACATTTTTGACCCATAAAATTATTTGTTACAAATAAGAGTAAAACATTAAACACTCTTACAAAATAGCCTATAAAGAAAAAGATATTATACTTTCGCAAAAAAATAATCTTTTTAATAGGATATAATTACAAGAATCACAACCTCTAAAAGAGAGATTATAGGAATAAAAATACTAAAAAACCGCTTTTAAAAGAGAAAAAAATGATATAAAGCATCAACATAAAAAATATAATAAAAGAATATGGAAGAATTGACACTTACAACACCATCATTACTGTTCTCTGCTGTATCGCTTATAATGCTTGCCTACACAAACCGCTTTATCTCTTATGCACAATTGGTAAGGAATTTGGCTCAGGATTACGAGAGAGAGCCTTCGGACGAGCTGAAGGCGCAAATCAGCAATTTAAGGAAGAGACTTTATTTAATCCGTCTTATGCAGGTATTGGGCATTGTGAGCTTATTTTTATGTGTGGTGACAATGTTTATGGTATATATCGGGATGCATACCATAGCGGTTTACATTTTCGGGTTAGGAATGTTTTCTTTGATTTCATCTCTTGGAGTCTCTATTCAGGAAATAACAATATCAGTAAAGGCTCTTGAGATTCGTTTGAACAAAATTGAACGAAAAGGCAAATAAATAGATAAGTGATATAGCAAAACGGCAGAATATTAAAGCTAAAATGGTCAAAAAAAGGCATTAAACGCATTTTAACTGTTTTTTTTGTAGAATTATTTTGTCAATTCGGAAACACCACCTATATTTGCACTCGCAATCGGGAAATCTGTCTCTGTAAAGAGAATTTCAAGCTTGATCGGCACCGAAGCAACCTAACGGTCCATTCGTCTATCGGTTAGGACATCAGATTTTCATTCTGGAAAGAGGGGTTCGATTCCCCTATGGACTACGAATAATAAAAAATTAAAAAAAAGATTAGTCGAAATGGCAAATCACAAATCATCTATTAAAAGAATCAGACAAACGCAAACCAAAAATCTGCGCAACAGATATTATGGAAAGACTGCTCGTAATGCAGTTCGCAAATTGCGTGCCCTTACTAACAAGGAAGAAGCTGTAACATTGTATGCAACTGTAAGCAGCATGTTGGATAAATTGGCTAAAAAGAACATTATCCATAAGAACAAAGCAAATAACTTGAAATCTAAGTTAGCTTTGCATATTAACAAGATGGCTTAATCAGCATCATAAATGCGGTCCATTCGTCTATCGGTTAGGACATCAGATTTTCATTCTGGAAAGAGGGGTTCGATTCCCCTATGGACTACGAAAAAGGACGTCACGCTTCGGGTGTGACGTCCTTTTTTATTTCTTGACTCTTTAAACTCGCAAGACTCGTAAATTTTCGTTATATTTGTACGTTTAGGCGGGATAAATTTCCGCAGTAGATATCGATTTAAAAAGCATTAAATATGTCAGAAGAATTAAAAGATAACAAGTCATATTCAGCCGACAGTATTCAGGTATTGGAAGGGTTGGAGGCAGTTAGAAAGCGTCCTGCCATGTATATCGGAGATATAGGTGAAAAAGGACTTCATCATTTGGTATATGAGGTTGTAGATAACTCAATCGATGAGGCATTAGCCGGTTATGCTACTCATATCGAAGTTACAATAAATGAAGATGATTCAATAAAAGTTGTAGATAACGGTCGTGGTATTCCTGTCGATATTCATGAAAAGGAGGGAAAGTCAGCTCTTGAAGTTGTTCTGACTGTTTTACATGCAGGTGGTAAATTTGACAAAGGTTCTTATAAAGTTTCAGGCGGTCTTCACGGTGTGGGTGTTTCTTGTGTGAATGCTCTTTCAACATATATGAGAGCTGAGGTAAGAAGAAACAACAAGGTTTACATGCAGGAGTTTTCCTGCGGAAAGCCACTTCATGATGTGGAGGTAATTGGTGAGACCAATGAAAATGGGACGACAATTATTTTCCGTCCTGATGATTCAATTTTTATTACAACAGAATATAAATATGATATTCTTGCGGCAAGACTTCGTGACCTTGCATTCCTAAACGCAGGAATACACCTTACTCTTACAGATAAGAGAGAGATTAAAGAGGATGGCAGCTACAAGCAGGATATTTTCTATTCTACAGAAGGGCTTAAGGAATTTGTTAAATACATTGATTCTTCAAGAGAACATCTAATAGAGGATGTCATTCATATTTCCACAGAAAAAGGCGGCGTGCCGGTAGAAGTTGCCATGACTTATAATACCTCTTACAACGAAAATCTTTTCTCTTACGTAAATAATATTCACACTATAGAGGGTGGTACTCATGTAGCAGGTTTTAGACGAGCTCTAACCCGCACCCTGAAAAAATATGCTGAGGATTCGAAACTTCTTGACAAAGTTAAGGTGGACATCAGTGGTGATGACTTCAGAGAGGGACTCACAGCGGTTATTTCTGTTAAGGTTCAGGAACCTCAATTCGAGGGACAGACAAAGACAAAACTTGGCAACAACGAGGTTACCGGTGCGGTAGATCAAGCTGTAGGTGAGGCTCTGTCTCATTATCTCGAGGAGAATCCAAAACAAGCCCGTGCCATTGTCGACAAAGTTGTTCTTGCTGCTACAGCGCGCTTTGCGGCAAGAAAGGCAAGAGAACTTGTACAACGTAAATCTCCTATGTCAGGAGGCGGACTTCCGGGCAAGTTAGCCGATTGTTCTTCCCGTAATCCTGAAGAATGTGAGATATTCCTTGTCGAGGGAGATTCTGCGGGTGGTACTGCAAAGCAGGGACGCCATAGAAACTTCCAAGCTATACTTCCATTGAGAGGTAAAATCATGAACGTTGAAAAAGCTATGATTCATCGTGTCATGGATAGTGAGGAGATTAGAAATATGTTTACTGCTTTTGGCGTTCATATCGGCACAGAAGAGGATGCAAAACAGTTGAACATCGAGAAAGTGCGCTATCACAAGGTTATTATCATGACCGATGCCGATGTCGACGGAAGTCACATTGCAACACTTTTGCTTACTTTCTTCTTCCGCTATATGAAACCTCTTATTGAACAAGGTTTTGTTTATATTGCCACTCCTCCTTTGTATTTATGCAAAAAAGGCAAGATTGAAGAATATTGCTGGACTGATCAGCAGCGTCAGGCCTTTATCATGAAATATGGCGGCGGTAATGAAAATGCAATCCATACTCAACGATATAAAGGTCTCGGTGAAATGAACGCTCAGCAGCTTTGGGAAACTACAATGGACCCTGAGCATAGAACTCTTCGTCAGGTAACAATCGAAAATGCAGCCGAAGCTGATCATATCTTTGCCATGCTTATGGGTGAGGATGTTGAACCTCGCCGTGCATTTATCGAGTCAAACGCAACTTATGCAAACATTGATGCATAACACATAAACATTTAAAACAGATGTTACAGTATAGATATCCCCGATTATTATTAAATAGTCGGGGATATTTTTTAAACATTTATTAACTGCAACTTTTAAAATCAAATTAAACCATGTTTATATTTTGCTGTCATAAATACATTGACTGTTATAAATATATTATAAATAGAGGAAATGGGAAATAAATGGTTGGCTCCACTATTGGCAATGTTTTTTGCCGCAATAGGAGTAATGGGGCAAAGCGTAGAGGGTATTGTAGTAGATTCTAAATCAAAAACGCCGCTTGAGTTTGTAAATGTTGCCGTCTTCAAAGAGGGCAGTGACAAAATGGAAAAAGGAATAACTTCTAATTTGGAGGGTGAATTCACCATAAAAGATCTTTCTAAAGGAAATTATGAGCTTAAAATCTCTTATGTAGGTTATACAACACTAATAGTTCCAATAGGAATAACAGACAAAAAGAAAGACTTGAATCTGGGAAGAATATCACTTAAAGAGGACTCAAAACAGTTGAAAGAGGTGCAAGTGACAGGTCAAAAATCACAAATGCGTTTTGAAGTTGACAAAAAAGTATTTAGTGTAGATCAAAACATTGCCAGCGCCGGAGGTTCAGCCTCAGATGCTTTGGCAAACATTCCATCTGTCAGTGTTGACAGTGAGGGAAATGTTTCTCTAAGGAACAACAGCGGAGTAACTATTTGGATTAACGGTAAACCCTCGGGAATATCTGAAGACAACAGCGCCCAAATTCTTGAACAACTCCCGGCAGAATCTATTGAGAGTGTAGAGCTTATTACTAATCCCTCTGCAAGGTTCAGCTCTGAAGGGTCAGCCGGAATAATCAATATTGTTTTAAAGAAAGAAAAGAAAACAGGCTATTATGGAGGTGTTTCTCTTGAGGGAAACTCTCAGGGCGGTTATGGAGCAAGCGGAAATATAAATATCAATTACAACAAGATTGAGGCTTTTGCAAATATTGGTTATAGAAGATTTAAAATGGATTCAAGCACCGATTCTGAAAGAGAATCTACAAACAAATCCGGTGATGAAATTCTTCTTATTCAAGATGGTGATGGTGACAGAGGTATGAGAGGTCTTTTTACAAGAGCAGGTGTAACTTATAACATGACAAAGAATGATGCTTTTTCTTTAGGCGCCAATATTATGTCAGGCAAAGGAGAGAGCAACAATACGGCTGACTATAACACATATACAAATAATCTGTTGACAAACAGTTATAACAGGGTAACAAAGTCATCAAATGACCATTCTATGTATTCAGGCACAGCAGACTATATTCATACCTTTGCCAAGGATCATGATTTAAGGCTTTCTGCAGAATATGATTATATGGACAGAGGTGGAACATCGGTTTATCTTCAAAATTATACAGACACTACATATTATCAATTGCAAGATGGTCCTGGCAAGAATAAAAGATGGGAGGTTAAAGCCGACTACGCAAATATGTTTAATGAGTGGCTTAGATTAAACGTAGGTTATCAAGGGAATTTTAACAAGAGCAATTCAGGATCAATGACATGGGTTGACCCGGAGAAAAAGATCGAGGAAACATCTCTTTATAATACCTTTACTTACGATGAAAATATAAATGCTGTATATGGCACAATCTCCGGAAACAGTGGCAAATTATCATATCAAGCCGGTTTAAGAGGTGAATATACCGACTATACTACCGAATCACTTGGAAAATATACTGATGAAAATCAAGACGCGGTAAAAAGAGATTACTTCAACCTTTTCCCAAGCGCATTTATCTCTTATGAACTCCCAAATCAAAATCAGCTGCAGCTTAACTATACAAGAAGGATTAACCGTCCGAGAGGAAGAAAGTTGAATTCTTTTATAAATCTTACCGACTCTACAAATATTTCTTTTGGAAATCCATTCCTTCAACCGGAGTTTACAAACTCTCTTGAGCTGAATTATATGAAGATGTGGGAGGCTCACACTTTATCAGCCTCTATTTACTACAAAAGTTCAAGCGATGTTATCCAGACAGTAAGTTATATGCAGGATAACATTTTGTATTCAACTTTCGAAAATGTAACAAATTCACAACAAGGAGGTCTTGAATTGGTTGGCAAAAACAAGCTCTTCAAATTCCTTGATTTGACAACGACCGTAAATCTTTATTATTCAAAATTGGACGGTTTTACATTTAAAGACTATGATTATAAGGGTACAAACTCATTTTCATGGGATGGAAGGATGATTGCAAATGTTTTATTGCCTTGGAGTATGAGTTTGCAGCTAACAGGCAACTATTCTTCAGAGCAAAAAACAGCTCAAGGGAAAGATTTTTCACGCTATTGGCTTGATTTCGGATTAAGAAAAAGCTTTATGGACAAAAAATTGTCTGTTGCTATTACAGGAAGAGATATTCTTAATTCAAGAGAGATGAAATCTTATCGGTTTGGTGAAAATTTCACTCAGACAAGTATCAATAAATGGGGAGGAACTCAGATAGGAATTAGCCTTACATATAATTTTGGTAATATGAAGAGTTCTAAAAAGAAAAATCAGAAGAATGATAATTCTATGGATTCAGAAATGATGGATTATTAGTGTATAAATAATTATTATTTTTAGTGGAGAGACAGCATTTTATGTTTAAAATGCTGTCTCTCCATCTTTTTTATGATTATATTGAATATATTTTATAAATTGGGCATGAAAAAGAAATGATAATTAATATGCTATGGACAATTTTGATGATTTTATTCCTTTAATAGTTGTTATTATAGGCGCTATAAATGCTATTTTCTTTTCAAACAAGAAGAAAGCGGATGAAAAAAGGGCAATGGCAGAGACAGTTAAAAGAAAAGCTGCTGCGGATAATTATGAGGAGGATGAAGAGGAAATATATATTCCAAAGAATGTTGCAACATCTAATAAAAGCAGCAATGATGTGAATGTTTTTGGTCATATATATAAAGGAGAAAGCACAAAAAGAGAGCTGAAGACCGGTCTTTCCTCATCAAAACAATCACCACAAAGAGGACGAATAAATGCTTGTACAGATAATATTGAATCCAAAGGCAGAGGAAGAAAGGATTCGAAAAATATTAATAATGACAACAGTGAGAATACATCTATGCAGACCCTGCGTGACTCGCTACATAAAAAGGAGAATCTAAAACAAGCAGTAATAATGACAGAAATTCTAAACAGGAAATATTAAAGGCTTATTTATAATTAATGTTTTTATTTTGAATAAATTAAATTTCTACCTTTGTCAGGGTTTAGAGAAAATCTGCAATAAAGATTTTTTCCAAACTCTTTATTTTGATTAAATCGATACAAAAATACACATTATGTCTTATAAGAAATTAACTTCTGAAGAGGCCGCACTTTTAATAAAAAATGGCGACACAATCGGTTTTAGCGGTTTTACTGCAGCCGGAACACCTCATGTAATCTCTCAGGCTTTGGCTAAAAGAGCGGAGGCAGAACATGCAGCGGGAAGAGCTTTTAAAGTAAGCGTATTTACCGGTGCTTCAACCAATGACAGCGTTGATGGAGCTCTTGCAAGAGCAAATGCCATTGACCGTCGTACTCCATATCAATCACATAAAGACAGCCGTAAGGGAATAAATTCAGGTGACATCAATTATTTTGACATGCACCTTTCTCAGTTGGCTCAAAATGTAAGATATGGCTTTCTTGGAAAAATTGATGTTGCTATTATCGAGGCAGCCGAGGTAACAGAAGATGGAGAAATAACTTTAGGTACAGGCGTTGGCGCTGTTCCAACTTTTGCCCGTTTGGCAAAAATCATCCTTATTGAACTTAATTCCCATCTACCGAAAGAGATAAAAGGCATTCATGATATATATGAACCGTTGGATCCTCCTTATCGTAAGGAAATACCGGTTTACAAGCCAAGCGACCGTATAGGAAGCAATGTTTTAAAGGTTGATCCTGCAAAGATTGCCTGTATTGTTGAGGCAAACTATACTGATGGTGTTAAAGGTTTTGCCCCTGTTGAGGAAACAACAATGAAAATCGGCGAAAATGTAACTAATTTTCTTGTTGATGAAATGAAAGCCGGAAGAATACCTGCTTCTTTCCTTCCTATTCAATCAGGTGTGGGAAATATTGCAAATGCCGTGCTTGCCTGTATGGGTAAAAATCCGGATATTCCACCTTTTGAAATGTATACCGAAGTTGTTCAGGATGCAGTGGTAGCTTTAATGAAAACAGGGAAATGTAAATTTGCCAGCACTTGCTCTTTGACTGTCAGTGATGAAGTGATGAAAGATGTATTTGAAAATCTTGATTTTTATAAACAAAGACTTGTCCTTCGTCCAGGAGAGATTAGCAATAATCCTGAAGTTGTGAGAAGACTTGGGCTTATCACAATGAATACGGCTTTGGAAGCAGATATCTTTGGAAATGTCAATTCAACTCATGTTGTAGGTACTAAGATGATGAATGGAATTGGTGGTTCGGGCGACTTTACAAGAAATGCTTATATCTCTATCTTTACTTGTCCTTCAGTGGCTAAAGAGGGTAAGATTAGTGCTATTGTTCCATTTGTATCTCATGTAGACCATTCAGAACATTCTGTTGACGTATTGATTACAGAACAAGGTGTAGCTGACTTAAGAGGCAAGTCTCCTCGTCAGAAAGCTGAATTGATAATTGAGAATTGTGTTAATCCTGAATACAAACAACTTCTTAGAGAATATCTTAAGCTAACAGAAAGCAATAATCACACGCCTCATGATTTGAATGCTGCATTTGCTTTCCATAATCAATTTAATAAGAGCGGAGATATGAGAGATACTTGTCTCTCTAAGTATGCTGTAAAAGGAGAAGCATAAAAAAGATTTTATATCTTAAATAAAATACGCCAAAAGTCTAATCTTAATGCGGATATATATTTAAGAAAAGCCATTTTATATTTCAATAGAATGGCTTTTTTTATAACTATAACATTCATAGATATTTTAATAAGAAACTATAATACTTGCAATAAAGTCATTATTTGTATCTTTGCATAAAATATGCTGCGCCTAATCAATTATATTTTTAAAGCTGACGCTTTCAAAAGACATATTGAATTCGGCTTGCAATATCTTTGCAAATGATAATTATCTGTGATATAAAATTAATTAATTGTTAATCTGAAGTTTTATAGCAGCATTATTAATATCACATTAAATATTGAATTGAACGGTTAGGCATATTGCCAAGCCACAGATGATAAATAATAATATCATTTTATTTATGACATTAAAAGACTTTGAAATAATGGCTCCTGCCGGTTCATACGATTCACTTATGGCGGCAATTCAGGGGGGCGCTGATTCTATATACTTCGGCATTGAAGGTTTAAATATGAGAGCCAAATCGTCAAACAATTTCACTGTAAATGACTTGCATGAAATAGCAAAAATTTGCAGAGAAAATGGTTTGAAGAGCTATCTTACTGTAAATACAGTAATTTATGACAACGATATAGAGCTTATGCATCGTATTATTGATGCTGCTAAAGAGGCGCAAGTTTCTGCAATTATTGCTTCCGACGTTTCAGCAATGATGTATGCCTGTAAGATCGGTGTGGAGGTTCATCTTTCAACTCAGCTAAACATATCAAATGCAGAGGCTTTGAAGTTTTATGCCTCTTTCGCTGATGTTGTAGTTCTTGCAAGAGAATTAAATATGGATCAGGTATCGGATATTTATCGTCAGATAGTTGAAGATAATATTACAGGTCCTTCGGGAGAATTAATTAGAATAGAAATGTTTGCTCATGGAGCTCTTTGTATGGCTGTTTCCGGCAAATGTTATCTTAGCCTTCATGAATACAACAAATCTGCCAACAGAGGCTCTTGCACTCAGGTTTGTCGCCACTCTTACGAGGTTAAAGACAAGGAAACCGGTGAAGAATTGGAGATCGACAATCAGTTTATTATGTCTCCCCGCGATTTAAAAACAATTCATTTTATGAATAAAATGATTGACGCGGGAGTTAGAGTATTTAAATTGGAGGGAAGAGCCCGTGGTCCTGAATACGTCAAAACTGTTGTCGAATGTTACAAACAGGCCTTAACATCAATTCTTGATGGCACTTATTCTGAAGAAAAAATCAAAGAATGGGACAACCGTCTTTATTCTGTCTTTAACAGAGGCTTTTGGAATGGTTATTATCTTGGTCAAAAACTTGGAGAATGGAGTCCGGTTTATGGTTCTGAAGCAACAAAGAAAAAACTTTATGTAGCAAAAGGAATGAAGTATTTCTCTAATATTGGAGTAGCCGAATTTCTTTGTGAAACACAATCTGTAAAAGTTGGAGATGAAATACTTATCACGGGCCCAACCACAGGAGCTGTTGAAATGACAATAACAGAGATTCAGGTTGATTACAAATCGGTTGAGTGTGCCAATAAAGGAGACCGTTTTTCTTTCAAAGTTGATCAGAAGGTCAGACCTTCAGATAAATTATTTGTCATGGTCGATTCGAAAAAAGAGCCAAATAATAAAAAATAACAAGAACCTATTTTTACAAAATATTGATTACAAGCTAATTAATAACTAATATAACTAATAATTTAAGTATATTTTTATCCCATAAATAGCTTTTTCAATAGAGAGTTGAATTTTGATTAGGTGTATTATTTAAATGTAATATCACATAACAAGATTCAGCTCTTTATATTTCAAACTAATTATTTCATTTGTATATAACTTATTCTTTAACACTAAGGTACAAATGCGCCATTTATATAACTTTTGTTGGTATATTATCTTTAGGTGAGTTATGGCGATTTCATTTGTATATAACTTATTCTTTAACACTAAGGTACAAATGCGCCATTTATATAACTTTTGTTGGTATATTATCTTTAGGTGAGTTATGGCGATTTCATTTCTTTGACAGTTTAAGTCATTAAGTACAAAAGTGTTAATAACCTTACTCTTTAGGAAATCATTTTTAAGAATTTGTTTATAAACATAGTCCACTATTGATTTAATTAATATATTTGACTCTTGTTGTTTAAATTTTATCAATTGTGCTGTTTTAGGTTATGCTTAGATTTAAAGAATTAAGGATAATTACTATTTTCCTATTAGAATTTCTTATAAATGACGCATTAGTTTTTGCATCGGAATCAAAAGAAAATTCAATCTACACTAATCAACCGAAAAAGGTGGAGAGCTATACAATAAGTGGATATGTATCAGAAATGTCATCTTCAGAAACACTTATTGGAGTAAATATATACGATAAAAAAAGAGGAAAGGGAACTGCAACAAATTCATTTGGTTATTACACATTAACTCTTGAAGAGGGGGAAACAGAGCTGTCGTTTTCTTATGTGGGACACAAAACTCATAAAATAGGTTTTCATCTCGATAAAGACACAATCATTAATGTAAGCCTTTCATCTGATTCGCAATTAAAAGAACTTGTAGTCCTGTCACACAGAAAGGAAACAGGGATTAATTCGACAGGAATGGGAAGGTTGGAGATACCTATTTCTCAAATAAAAAACACCCCAAGCATTCTTGGAGAGACAGATTTATTAAAGACAATCCAATTAATGCCCGGAGTTCAGCCGGCAATGGAAGGGTTCAGTGGAATTTTAGTTCGCGGAGGAGGTCCTGATCAGAATCTTATTCTTATGGATGGTATTCCTATTTACAACATCGATCACATGCTTGGTATTTTCTCTGTCTTTACTTCTGAAGCAGTAAAAAACGTTACTCTATACAAAAGTTCATTTCCTGCAAGATTTGGTGGCAGACTCTCTTCTATTGTTGATATTAACACCAACGATGGCGATATGAAAAATTACCATGGAACACTCAGCGTAGGCTTTCTAACAAGTAAAGTTCATTTAGAGGGTCCTATTATTAAAGATAAGACTTCGTTTTGCTTTACTGCACGTCGCACTTATGCCGACCTGATAGCGCGTCCCTTTATGAAGGATGATGAAAAATTCAACTACTATTTTTATGACATCAATGCCAAAGTAAATCACAAGTTTTCAGACAAAAGCCGTTTATACCTCAGCATTTACAATGGCAAGGACTATTATGATTATAATAGTGACAGAAATTATGATAATGGAAGTTCAAGCAATAATAATATCTATGTCTATAACGATAAAATAAACTTCAATTGGGGTAATACTATCGGAGCCATAAGATGGAATTATGTCTTTAACAATAAATTATTCAGCAATTCAACCTTATCCTACAATCATTATAATATGACTATGGGCGGAAGATATAAAGAGGAGCATCTTTCAAATGAGGGGAACAGATTTTATAATTATTCTTCCGACTATAAATCCGGGATAAGTGATATTTCTTTAAAAAGTGACTTTGATTACAATCCTATTCCATCGCATCAAATAAAATTTGGCTTTTCTTTTACCAATCATACTTTTAAGCCGGAAATTACCACATCAAAGATTACAGAAAAAGAGAATAATGTTGCCTCTCAAGACACTTTATACAGTGGAATAACAAACAATAATATTCCTGCAAATGAAGTGTCGGCTTATGGAGAAGACAACTTCAATATAGGCAAGAATTTAAGTCTTAATGCCGGTGTTCATTTAAGTCTTTTCAACACTGATGGAAAAAACTACTTATCTGCACAACCGAGATTTTCAGCAAGATATACTTTTGGAAATGGTTTTGCTGTTAAAGGGGCTTTTACTCAAATGTCACAGTTTGTACATCTTCTCTCTTCAACTCAAATATCTCTTCCTACAGATTTATGGGTTCCTGTCACTAAAAATATTAAGCCTATGCTTTCTGAGCAATATTCATTTGGGTTATATAATACTGCTTTAAAAGGTTGGGAATTTTCTGTTGAGGGCTATTATAAATCGATGCATAATGTTTTGGAATATCAAGAGGGGACCTCATTTTTTGGTTATTCAGGAGGATGGCAGGAAAAGGTGGAAATGGGAGAAGGCCGTTCGTTTGGAGCTGAATTTCTTGCACAAAAAACATTTGGAAAAACAACAGGATGGATTGCATATACAATAGCTAAAAGTGATAGAATCTTTAAAGATGGTTCAATTAACAATGGTAATAGATTCCCTTATAAATACGATAGAAGACATAACTTCAATATCTGTCTTAATCACTCTTTCAGCAAAAAGATTGATACCGGAATAACTTGGGTTTATACTTCGGGCGGAACAGCAACAATAGCACAAAAAAGAACAGGAGTATTAATTCCAGGCAATGACTCACCCGATGTTGATGACTATGTTTCCAAAAGAAATAATTATAGACTCCCGCCAAGTCATAGGTTAAACTTCAGCATTAACTTTCATAGATTTCATAAACGAGGAGAAAGCATTTGGAATATCTCAGTCTATAATATGTACAATGCAATGAATCCAAATCTCGTAAGTTCAGAAAGAGAATATACAGAACACTCTTATGTGGATGAATTCGGAGAAGAAATATATTATTTTACATCCAAAATAAAAATTAAAAAGCTTACACTTCTTCCATGTGTTCCATCAATTACTTACACATACAAATTCTGATTTATATCTCTATGTTTTGGCTTGTGGATATTTATAAGCCTAAACATAAATTGATAAACACTATAATATAGTTTGATTATGAAAAATATATATTGTCTTTTTATCTCTTTACTTTTGATAGGATGTGAGAATTATATAGAATTTGACCTTAATGACAATGAACCAGAGCTTGTTGTCAATTCTTTTATCGATGCCTCTTTGGATAAAAATTTTGTATCAATGAATATTCTGGATGGGGAGACGCTTACTCAAGTAGAGGATGGTCAGATTGAAATTTTTGTAAATCAAGAAAAAAAAGAGACAATAAGACCCGAAGTTATTTGGTACTCCTCTAATGGCTCAAAGCTTGTTAAGAGTATAATCAATACAAAATTTAAGGCCGGTGACTTAGTTGAATTAAAAGCTGCCACCGATGATGGGAAATATTCTGCTTATTCAAAAATTATAATCCCTACACCAATTGTTGATTTTGCTGTAGATACATTCTACACTAAAAAGAAAGTTAATGATTATATGGAGGATTGCATCGGATATAAAATTCATATTAAAGATATCTCAAATGAGAAAAATTATTACTGCCTAAGAATTGAATCTCTGGAGTATTGGGGAGATCCGGATAATGGTTGGGAATATGAGCCCTCTGTAAGCTACATGCAAATTATTAACAATGAAGATGTTGTTTTGACTGACGGACATATCACTACAGGTGATGATGAAGAAAATAATTATCTTGACTTTAGCATTAAAAACAACTATAATATCTTCACAGACTCAAGATTTAGGGATAAATCATATACAATGCAAGTTTATACACTCGCCCATTATAAAAGGGAACATATTTTTTATAATAGGATATCTTTAATTAGTATAAGCGAAGCTCAATACAGATATTTTAAAGCTTTAAACTGCACTGAGTCAGACAACTATGACACCGCAATAATGGAACCTGTGATTCTTCCGAACAATGTAGACAAAGCACTTGGATTTATTGGTTCAGCCTACTCTAAAAGTATTAAAATAAGATTGAAAAATTAGCCAATATATTTCAACAAACTCTATGTTCAACTTATTAATTGAATACTGCAATATATATATTTGAGAGAAAGATGGAATATTTGCTCAAAATATTAAGAAGAAATATTATTTTTGCGCTGTAAACACCCTCAAGATGATATTAATTGAAAATAAGATTTTCGCTTATTTCAACAAGATAACATAAATGCTCCTGTAGTTCAATGGATAGAATAGCGGTTTCCTAAACCGTAGATCCGGGTTCGATTCCCGGCGAGAGTACTTAATTGCATTAGACCCTCCTTATTAGTTTTCTTTTATTTGGTTTTTCTTAATTCGGATGTCAACTATTTTATTTATCTATCGTTTCCAATTAGATTATTAATATAGCTGCCACATCATGAAAACATTAAAATTCATACTTATCTGTATTCTTTCTCTTATTTTAAGTTGTTGTTCTGAAGAGTCTGCTATTGAATCAAAACTTAAATCTACACCCGGTCTTATCGCTTATTGGACTTTTGATGGGAAAGATAAATATCATTCTAAAGGCAAAGAAAATCTTGAACTTATTAATGGGACTCAAAATCATGTTCAAATTATCAAAGATGGTCCAATATCAGGTCATTCAATTTTACTTGATGGAACTAATTATCTTTATATTACACATAAAGAAACAGGTCTTTTAGATATTCATACTAATTGCGTTACAGTTATGGCTTGGGTAAAATGGAGCGGCGAACAAATAGGATTTGTTGGTGGAATGTGGAATGAATATCAAGATGGAGGTAAAAGACAATATGGATTGTTTGTATCTCTTCCTGCTTATAATGGGGAAAATCAGGTATGCGGACATATCTCAAAAACAGGCCGACCCACACCACCTTTTCCTTACTCCATTGATTATTCTGCAAGCAAGCAAAAAGTTGAACCAAATAAATGGTGTTTTATTGCGTTCACTTACGACGGAGAATATATAAAGTCATATTACAACGGAGTTTTTGAAAAAAGAGAACCTGAACTTATAAGCAATACTTCGGGATTTCCCGGTTGCGAGAATGGATTGACTCATTCTAAAAATCCACATTATTTTCCTGATGGAATGGGAAATAATGGATCAGACTTTACAGTTGGTGCCGTATTGTTAAAAAGTGGAATGGGCAATTTCTTTAAAGGACAAATAGGAGGATTGGCAGTTTTTGACAGAGCCTTGACAGATAATGAAATCACATTTTTTGTTAATAGATAATCTTTCTGATAAAGATGCTCTATGATTAATCTATGATATAAAAAATAAGAGTCCGGTATAAAACCGAACTCTTTATATAATCAATGGTCTAAAATTTTCAGCTATTAACTAATCAATTTAAAACATACCTTAGCCTATAAATTATCAATTGAATAGAAATACTATATTATTATTGACAACTACATTCTTTCCGGAACATTAATTCCAAGAAGAGCCATTCCGGTTTTAATAACTTTTGAAATATTGTCAGAAAGCACAAGACGGAATGCTCTAAGATCTGCATTTTCTTCTTTCAAGATAGAGAAATCGTGATAAAACTGATTATACTCTTTCACAAGCTCATAAATATAGTTAGCAATCACAGCAGGGCTAAAATTATCACCTGCATCTTTTACAACTGCAGGAAATGAGCTTAAGTTTTGGATTAAACTTTCCTCTTTTTCAGACAACTGAATATTTTTTGAAATCTCAGAAGGTATAGCAATACCCTCAGCTTCTGCCTTACGAATCACAGAACGTATTCTGGCATGAGTATACTGAATAAAAGGGCCGGTATTTCCATTAAAATCAATAGATTCCTTTGGATTGAAAGTCATATTCTTACGAGGATCAACCTTTAGAATAAAATATTTAAGAGCACCCAATCCAACGGTTTTTACAATCTCATCAGCCTCCTCTTTAGTGCAAGAATCAAGTTTACCAAGTTCCTGAGATGTCTCACGAGCTGTATCAATCATCTCTTGCATCAAATCATCAGCATCAACAACAGTTCCCTCACGAGATTTCATCTTACCCTCAGGCAGTTCAACCATTCCATAAGAGAAATGCACCAAATCCTTACCCCATTTAAAACCAAGTCTGTCAAGAAGAATCGAAAGCACTTGGAAATGATAGTTTTGTTCATTACCAACAACATAAACCATCTTGTCAATAGGATAATCTTTAAAACGTATTTTTGCCGTGCCTATATCTTGTGTCATATAAACAGAGGTACCATCGCCACGAAGCAGCAACTTATGATCAAGTCCCTGAGGAGTAAGGTCAGCCCAAACCGAACCATCCTCCTTTTTATATAAAAGACCTTTTTCAAGTCCTTCAATAACTTTCTCTTTTCCTTCAAGATAGGTTTGAGATTCGTAATAAATTTTATCGAAATCAACCCCCATCATTTTATATGTCTCATCAAAGCCTGCATAAACCCAAGAGTTCATCATCTCCCACATTTTGCGCACTTCTTTATCGCCCGCTTCCCAAAGTCGAAGCATTTCTCTTGCTTCAGCCATAAGAGAAGAAGCTGCGGCAGCCTCATCTTCTGACATCCCTTTAGCCATAAGCTCTTTAAGCTCTGCTTTATAATGTTTGTCAAACATTACATAAAAGTCGCCAATCAAATGATCTCCCTTTTTGCCTGAAGATTCAGGAGTAACGCCTTCACCCCATTTTTTCCAGGCAAGCATAGACTTACAAATATGAATACCTCTGTCATTAACGATATTTGTTTTAACAACTTTGTTACCATTTGCCTTAAGGATTTCAGAAATACTAAATCCTAAAAGATTATTACGAACATGACCTAAATGCAGCGGTTTGTTTGTATTTGGAGATGAATATTCAATCATAACCAACGGTGAATCAGAATCAGCCTGTTTTACACCAAAAGTCTTATTGTTGTTAATGTCTTCAAGCATTTCAACCCAAACAGCAGGTGCTATGGTAAGGTTAAGAAAGCCCTTAATTACATTAAAAGCGCTAATAGCAGATTCATTTTCAGCAAGCCATTGGCCTATCTCATTTGCAGTTGTTTCAGGGTTTTTCTTTGAAACTTTAAGAAATGGGAAAACCACAAGAGTCAAATGACCTTCAAACTCCTTTTTCGTTTTTGAAAGTTGAATCTGAGCAGCCAAAGGAGTGACTCCATACAATGCCTCAATAGCTTTTGATACTGAATCAGCCAGTTTAGTTTCGATATTCATATATTGTATTTTATTGATTTTTATTCTTGAGAAAAATGTATTTTAGTGATATGCAATATTATTGGAATAAAATATTATAATTTCTATTCAAAGATATTGCAAGCCGAACTCAATAAGCATTTGAAAGCGAAAGCTTTCAATATGATATTGATGAGGCGAAGCATATCTTCTACAAAGATATTGCAAGCCGAACTCAATAAGCATTTGAAAGCGAAAGCTTTCAATATGATATTGATGAGGCGAAGCGTATCTTCTGCAAAGATAATAACCATTACGGAGAATTAATAATCATACCTTTAAAATGGAGATTCCATTAAAAGAAAAAAATATAAAAAAAGGTTCATTTACTTATAATCCATCACTTTTACAATCCCAATTTTTAATTACAACCCCCCAAAATCCGGAATGACAGTTTATATTTAAATGCTTATTAAAGTCACTAAGCCGATAAAAATAATTGATAAATAAAGATAATAAGTGACTATCTTTTAACTTAAAAGTAGTTTTTACCCTTTCTAAAATTGAGTTTTAAATCGGATTATGCTAAATTTGAGGTCTTAAAGCTTTTCAGAAACTTATGGAAGATAATACGAATTCACAAAATATAGCAGAATATGGGTCAGACACAATTCGTACTCTTGATTGGAAAGAGCACATTCGTCGTCGTCCCGGCATGTATATCGGAAAACTCGGTGACGGAGCTCATCCTGAGGACGGTATATATGTATTGCTAAAGGAGGTTCTCGATAATGCTATCGATGAATATATGATGGGCTTTGGTAAATCTATAGAGGTTAATATTGAAAACGGGACCGTTTCTGTCAGAGACCACGGTAGGGGTATTCCATTGGACAAGGTCAACGATGTAGCCTCAAAGATGAATACCGGAGCAAAGTATGATTCCAAGGCGTTTAAAAAATCAGTAGGTCTTAATGGTGTTGGTATCAAAGCTGTCAATGCTCTCTCTTCTGATTTCTTTATAGAGTCTTTCAGAGAAGGGGAATCCAAAGCAAGTGATTTTTCCTGCGGTAATCTTATTACAGACAGTGCTATTTCACAATCGACCGGAGACAACGGAACTTACGTAAGATTTACTCCTGATGGTTCTATTTTTAAAGACTATGTATATCGTGCCGAGTTTGTTGAAACTTTATTAAAAAATTACACATTCTTAAATTCAGGATTACTCATCTACTTCAATGGCAAGAAGTTTCATTCAAAAAATGGATTAGTTGACCTTCTTAATGAAAATATTACCGTTGAACCTCTTTACCCTATTATTCATCTTCAAGGTGATGACATTGAAGTGGTAATAACCCACAGCAATCAATATGGCGAGGAATATTATTCATTTGTCAATGGGCAGCATACAACACAAGGAGGAACCCATCTTTCAGCATTTAGAGAATCTCTATCAAGAGTTATCAAAGAGTTTTATAATAAAAATTTTGACTATGCTGATATAAGAAGCGGTATTGTGGCTGCAATAAGCATTAAAGTTGAAGAGCCTGTATTTGAATCACAAACAAAGACAAAACTGGGTTCCAAAGATATGGCTCCGGAGGGAGGAATAAGCATAAACAAGTTTATTGGTGATTTCCTTAAGAAAGAGCTCGACAACTATATGCACAAGCATAATGAGACCGCAGAAATTATGCTTAAGAAAATCCTTGATTCCGAGAAAGAGCGTAAAGCTATAGCCGGTGTTACAAAACTTGCAAGGGAAAGAGCCAAGAAAGCCAACCTACACAATAGAAAACTTAGGGACTGCAGAGTTCATTACAATGATTTAAAAGGTGACCGCCGTGATGATTCTTCCTTATTTATTACCGAGGGTGATTCCGCCTCCGGGTCAATAACAAAAAGCCGCAATGTTGAGACTCAGGCTGTCTTCTCCCTTAGAGGTAAGCCTCTTAACAGTTTTGGACTGACAAGAAAAGTTGTATATGAGAATGAAGAGTTCAATCTTCTTCAAGCCGCTTTGAATATTGAAGATGGGATTGACAACTTAAGATACAATAAAGTGATTATTGCTACCGATGCCGATGTCGACGGTATGCATATAAGACTTCTTTTGATAACATTTTTCCTTCAGTTTTTCCCGGACCTTATTAAAAAAGGTCATGTGTACATCCTTCAAACCCCTCTTTTCAGAGTTAGAAATAAAAAGGACACTTTTTACTGCTATTCTGAAGAGGAAAGACTTGATGCATTAAAGAAAATTGGCGTCAATCCGGAGATTACCCGTTTCAAAGGTCTTGGAGAGATTTCGCCGGATGAATTTCGTCATTTTATAGGAAAAGATATTCGCCTTGACCCTGTATCACTTAGAAAAGATGATCTTGTAAAGGACCTTTTAGAGTTTTATATGGGTAAGAATACTATGGAGAGACAAAACTTTATTATTGAAAACCTTGTTATTGAAGAGGATGTCGAATAAAAAGATAGCACTTTTTCCGGGAACTTTCGATCCCTTTACCATTGGGCATCAATCAATAGTTGAAAGAGGAGCCGCTCTTTTTGACGAATTGATTATTTCCATTGGTATAAATGAATCAAAAAGGACATATTTCACTCTTGATGAACGCATTGAGATGATAAAGAATCTTTATATGGACTATCCTAATATAAAAGTTTGTGCTTATGATTTTCTAACTGTAGATTTTGCGAAAGAAAAGGGAGCACAATTTATACTTAGAGGAATACGTACAGTAAATGATTTCGAATATGAAAAGACAATTGCCGATGTAAACAGAAAAATTTCCGGTGTGGAAACATTAATTTTATTTACCGAGCCTGAGTTTACCCATATCAGCTCTACAATTGTCAGAGAACTTATGAGATATAATAAAGATGTATCTGATTTTGTGCCTGCCGGTCTTAAGATGCAGCAAATACTTAACAGACCACGATAAAACTTAGTATAAACCACTAAGTGTTACTAATTAATAACCGATTAGATGAAAAAAAGTATTACATTAGTTATTGCCCTTTTGGGAATATGCTTTAATATGACGGCTCAAAGCGAGCCTACTTCAATCAGGAAGCTAAACTATGCAACTTATGCTATTGATCGTTTCTATGTTGATACTGTCAATCAAGAAAAACTTGTTGAAGATGCAATAATAGGAATGTTGAAAGAATTGGATCCTCATTCCACTTATATGAATGCTGAAGAGGTTAAAGAAATGAATGAACCTCTGCAAGGAAATTTTGATGGTATAGGAGTACAATTCAATATTCTTAATGACACCCTTTTTATTATAAGCACTATAGCCGGCGGTCCTTCTGAAAAGGTTGGCGTTTTAGCCGGAGACAGAATTATTGCCGTTAATGATACTGCCATTGCCGGAGTAAAAATGAGCAATACCGATATAATGAAACGCTTAAGAGGCCCTAAAGGCACCAAAGTGGATATTAAAGTTGTCAGAAGAGGAGTGTCAGAACCTATAGATTTTAGAATTGTTAGAGACAAAATTCCCATCTATTCTCTCGACGCTGCTTATATGGCTGATAATAAGACCGGTTATATCAGAATAAGCCGATTCGGAGCCACTACTTTTGATGAGTTTATTGAAGCTCTTGAAAAGCTTAAAAAGGATGGGATGAAAAACCTAATCCTTGATTTGCAAAGCAATGGCGGTGGTTATCTTAATGCCGCAATAGATATGGCAAATGAGTTTCTTGATGCAGGTGAGCTTATCGTTTATACTCAAGGCAGGAAATCTCCGCGAGAAGAAGCCATTTCAAATAAAACAGGCAGGTTTAAAACAGGCAAACTTATTGTTCTTGTAGATGAATCCACTGCCTCAGCCAGTGAAATCGTCTCAGGTGCTGTTCAGGATCTTGACCGTGGTGTAATTGTCGGCAGAAGAACTTTCGGTAAAGGGCTCGTTCAAAGACCTGTTCCTCTTCCTGATGGATCTATGATGAGACTTACGATTGCCCGTTATTATACTCCTTCCGGCAGAAGCATTCAAAAGCCATATACCGACGGCGTTGATAACTATAACAAAGATATTCTTAACCGTTACAACAGAGGTGAGCTATCAAGTGCAGACAGTATTCATTTTCCTGATTCTCTTAAATATACAACTATTCATAATAAACGCACTGTTTATGGCGGCGGCGGTATAATGCCTGATATTTTTGTACCTCTTGACACTACAAAATACACTGATGTACATAGAGATATTGTAGCAAAAGGCGTTTTAAATCAATTTGTAATTGACTATTTTGACAAGAATCAAAAAGCGCTTAAATCAAAATATAAAAACTTTGAATCTTTCAATAAAGGTTTTGAGGTAACTCCTGAACTTCTTAATGACTTAAAGAAAAAGGCAATTGATGAAGGAGTAAAAATAGATGAGCAGCAATTTGAAAAATCATCGCCTTTAATTGCCCTTCAAATTAAAGCACTAATAGCACGAGATCTTTTCGATATAAGCGATTATTTCAGAATTATTAATTCTAATGACGATATATATAAGAAAGCTCTCGAGATAATAAACAATGATAATGAGTACAACAGACTCCTATCACAAAAAAAATAATTAATAATAAATGGTGCTTATCAAAAATGATAGGCACCATTTATTTTAGTAATATAATATATCTCTGATTACAATAAAACCTGAGCGGTTGTTTTTTATAAATAGCTTTTTGGTCCAATTACCAATTGAATCGGTTGAAACAATATTTCCCTCGTCAAGAATATTATCAGATGGTGGATTCTTTCTTTTTTCAATTATAACGCCATTAGAAGTAAAAATTGTTTCTATTCTTTTTCCTTGATTATCATATTTATGAAAATTGTGGTAATACTCCTCTCCTGATTTTAACACAGCCTTTTCTTCAATACAAAGATTATCACTATTAAAAACTGATGTAAAAACTAAATATTCATCCTGCCAACTATAAACCTTATTGCCGTTTTTATCATAATAGCTTTTTAAATCGAAATGGAGTGAATCAATAAAATTATCATTAAAATCATTGTCTATTTTGGTAATGAAGCCTTTTATATTAAAAAATAATGTTTGCTCTACATCATAGCTGTTTCCTGCATATTCAAGCAGGCTTTTATTTAAGGAATAAGTTCCATTGTGGTATTTATTGTAGCTATAACACCGGGTTTTAAAACTTTTAACTTTCCCCTTTATTCCAAGTCTTTGTAGATCACTTATCCCGGCTTTTACGGAAAAAGTGAGAACAAAATGAAAAATGAAAAATAAAAGTAAAAATGAAATTCTATTCATAGATAATGGCAGGTTTAGGAGAATGCAATCGAAAAAACTCACTAAAGCTAAAACACCATACACAATAAATATAATAGGTGGATCGAGGTCTTAGTGTTAGAAATAAATTATATACATATCAAACAAAGAATGAAATATAAAGTTTTTAGAGAAAATATACTGATTGCCGGCTTTAACTTTTATAACATAGGCATATGCAGGTAATTGCATATATGTTATAACTCATTTTTAAACCACTTTACAAATATGACACCCGATATTTTTAGCCCTGACATTCGACGCTCAAAACATAACGCGCTGAATATCATACATATAAAAACAAGCAAAAAATACATTTAGTCAAAATCAAAATTTGCCCAACGAAAAAAAAATTTTCTACTACGATTTTTCAATTTTGTACTTCGATTTTTTAATTTTCATCAGTCATTTCAGTTAATAGATTTGACATAATGTGATTTTCATTGACAAAGCTTGAAAACCGTCAATTGAAATGATAAAACGAATGATTAAAAAATAATTATAGCTATTAGATTTATATAAGGTCTTTAGTCAGTATAATATAGCAATTATTTTTCTTTCTCTATCAGCCGCATATAATAAAACCATCTAAAATAAAAAGCCACACTGAAGAATTAATCTTTCAATGTGGCTTTTTAAGATATGAGATTGCAGCTTAGTTTTTCAAACCTCTATTTCTAAGCAAAGCATCAGGATTTGGTTCAGCACCGCGGAATTGTTTATAAAGAGTCATCGGCTCAACGCTTCCACCCTTTTCAAGAATATTTTCTCTGTAAAGCTGAGCTGTCTTTTGATCAAATATTCCATTTTGCACAAAAGCATCAAAAGCATCCGCATCAAGCACTTCAGCCCAAAGATAGCTATAGTATCCGGTAGCATAACCACCGCTGAAGATATGGCTGAAATAGGAGCCACGATAACGATAAGTGATCTCATCTATAAGGCCGATCTTCTTTGTAGTTGCTTTTTCAAACTCAATAGCGTCAAAGTTGTCAAGATTTGTATTTGTATGATAATCCATATCAAGAAGAGCAGCAGCTACCAATTCAGTTGTTGTAAAACCTGTATTGAAGTTAGAAGCTTTCTCCATTTTCTCTATAAGAGCATCAGGAATAACTTCTCCTGTCTTGTAATGTTTAGCATACATTTTAAGAACTTGTGGGTTTGTAGACCAATGCTCCATAATCTGTGAAGGAAGCTCAACAAAATCTCTTGCAACAGAAGTACCGCTTACAGAAGGATATGTACATTGGGTTAATAATCCGTGTAAAGCATGTCCAAATTCATGGAAAAGAGTTTGAACCTCATCAATATTAAGCAAAGCAGGTGCGTCGCCAACAGGTTTTGAGAAGTTTCCAACATTAACAATGATAGGGCGAATGTTTTCTCCGTTTTCTCTGCTTTGATCGCGGTAGTTGCTCATCCAAGCACCTGCCCTTTTACCATCACGAGGGAAATAATCAACATAAAAGATTCCAATTAAAGAACCGTCTTTATCATCAACCTCAAAAGCCTTTACGTCAAGGTTGTAGACAGGCATGTCATTTAATTCTTTAAAGGTGATGCCCCAAAGTTTATTAGCCACCATAAAAGCGCCGTTTCTTACACTGTCAACGGCGAAATAAGGTTTAATTTCCGACTCATCAAGTCCGTATTTCTCTTTGCGAATCTTTTCAGTATAATACCACCAATCCCAGGCAGCAAGTTTAAAGTTTCCACCCTCCTTGTTAATTTGATTTTGAAGAGCAGAGGCCTCTTCTTTAGCTTTAGGAAGAGCCGCGTTCCATATCTTATTAAGCAAATCATAAACATTTGAAGGATTTTTTGCCATTTTATTGTCTAATGTAAAATCAGCAAAAGAATCAAATCCCAATAACTTAGCTTTTTCAAGACGTAGCTTAAGTATTTGAGAGATTACTTGTTTATTGTCTCTCTCATTATTGTTATCGCCACGCATGATGTATCCTTTATACATTTTCTCACGAAGAGAACGATTGTCGGCATATTGAAGGAAAGGAATGAGGCTTGGTTTTTGAAGCGTAAACACATATTTGCCCTTTTCACCCGATTGTTCTTCTGCAGCAGCGACTGCCCAATCAGGAAGACCGGCAAGATCATCTTTGTTATCAATAACAAGTTTGAAATCATTTGTTTCACCAAGTACATTGTTGGCAAATTTTATAGAAAGAAGACCCAATTCTTTATTTATCTCCTTTAATCTGTCTTTCTTTTGAGCATCTAACAAAGAACCTGAACGAACAAAATCTTTATAATAATTGTCAAGCACCATCAGCTGCTCTCCTGTTAAGTTTTCGCTCTCTTTATTATCATAAACTGACTTTATACGTTGAAAAAGCTTTTCATTAAGCATAATGTTGTCGCTGTGCTCGCTTAATAAAGGAGAGACCTCTTCATCAATTGCCCTCAATGAGTCATTTGTTTCAGCACTTGTAAGATTGTCAAAAACAGAGCCGACTTTAAGAAGAAGCTTGCCGCTGAAATCAAGAGCTGCAATTGTATTTTCAAAAGTAGGAGCTTGTGGATTGTTAACGATAGCCTCAATTTCCTTATTTTGCTGTGCCATACCCTCTATAAAAGCAGGTTTATAGTGCTCAGGCTTTATTTTTTCAAACTCAGGAACACCAAAAGGCGTATTCCATTCAGTAAAGAAAGGATTCTCTTTTAAAGCAGAATCATCTTTCTTAGGAGTACAAGAAGCTACCATAAAAGCTAAGAATGAAGTTAAAAGAATATTCTTCATAATTTAAGTATTATATAATGTGAATTCTAATCAAGGAAAGCCGGACCATAGTTTAGGGAATCAAAATTTTTATTGGTTTAGCTTATATAACAACTACAAATCTTCAAAAAATATTTTTAAGATGAATTAATTGACCACAAAGATACAGTTTGTAGTCTAAAAGTCAACAAATAGACATAATTATAGTCTAAAAGTCTTTAAAACAGCCATCAAAAGAGAGGAAACACAACTACCGAAACATTTCTCATCAATTCTTCTCAAGAGAGAAATACACAGTAACAGGATAATGGTCAGAATAATTTACATGATGCACCTTTGCATTATATGCCTTAAAGCCATTATTATAAAGAATATGGTCAATGCGAAAAAGAAACCTATTTTCATGATATGTAATTCCCGGGCCAAATCCGGAATCACGGTAAGCATCATTTAAATCGCCTCTGATTCTATTATAACAATAAGAAATAGGAGTGTCATTAAAATCACCACATACTATAATAGGAGTTGAAATGTTTGAGATAATGCCGTTTAGCTTATCAGCTTGGGTTGCTCTGATTTTATATGCATGGGCAAGCTTTGTTGCAAGGGTCGCTTTAAACTCTTCAAGCATATTCTTCTCGAAATTGTTGACAAGATCTTTATAAAACTTTCTGTCTTCAGGAGAAAGCTTGTTGCTTTCAAGATGATTATTTATGAGCGTTACAGTCTTACCATTTATATCAAGTTCATATAAACATGAATTATTATAAATGCTGTTATAATCTATGCCCTTGGTTTTGGTTATTGGATATTTAGAAAAAATTGCAAGCCCTGTAGAGGTGTGATCTAATGATGCACTCTTAAAATGATAATAGGGGTAATTTTTAAGAATTGAGCGAATGTATCTTTCCGAGAAATCTTTATTTCTATTATTAAAAGTATATTCCTGAAGGCAAACTATGTCAGGGTTCTGTTCATTTATAAAGGAAAGTACCTGATTCATATTTTCAGGACGCTGCATATTATAGCGTCCCATTCCGCAGGTATTGTAAGTAAGCACCTTAATGCTCTCCTGAGGGACATTTTGTTTATAAAAATGCATTGGAATATATCTTGTAACAGGTTCCCAGCATATTATAATTACAAAAATATTAACAGCAACAAACCATCTAAAACGGATCATCCAAAAAATAGTGAACGCAATAACTACAAGTAGAATAAAAGGGAAGACAATTCCGAAAAAAGATGGAGAAATAAATTTCAATGGAGAAATATGGTCAGAGAATGCTGAAAAAATAAAAATTAAAAGCACTCCTAAATTTATAAAGAAAGAGAATCCGTCTATAATTTTTCCTAATATTCTCATAATTATTTCTTTCCGGCATTAAACAGTTTTTTCTTCTCATCGGAAGAGAGTCCATCATATCCTGAGCGTTTCAATTTATCAAGAATAGCATCTATTTCATCCATTTCTTCTTTTTTACGCTTATTGTAGTCCATATCCATTTGCCGTCCACCTTTTCTAACTTTCATCTTAGGAGCAGGCTTAAACCAATCGACAATTTTATCAAAAATCTTATTTATCCATTTTGTCATATCATAACCTTTCATATATAAGACAACAAATAGATAACCAAAAAGTGCACCACCTAAATGGGCAATATTGCCACCTGCATTATCAGATATTACATTAACAAAAGATAGGGCAACTACAAAAATTGCAATATATTTAAGTTTTACAGCACCTAAAAACATTAGAAAAACAGATTCATTAGGAGCTATCATTGCAGTAGCGACAACAATTGCAAGCACTGATGCTGACGCTCCCAAAAGATATGAGCTGTAAACAACTTCATTAAACATAGGGAAAAGATTGTATGCCAAAATATATAGTATACCTCCAAAAAGCCCCCCTAAAATATATATCCCAACAATTTGTTTTTCTGAAAACCATTTTAAAGCCATTTTGCCAAACCAATAAAGCCACAGCATATTAAAAAGCAGATGTAGAAAGTCGGTATGCAAAAACATGTATGTAAAAAATGACCATACCTGCAGCAGTAATGTATGCAAATTTGATGGCAACTCAAAATATCTTAAGAATGAAACCTGCTCTAAATTAAAAAGACGTGTGACTACAAGCCATAAGGATGCAATTAAAAATACCAATGTATTTATAAAAATTAATCGATACAGAAAATCACCTCTTTTAAATCCTGCTTTTAGCCTAATAAAAATATTTTCCATTATTAAAATCCTGTTTTTTCCAAATCTTTATTAGAATATACCCGAATATCATGCCTCCAAGATGAGCGAAATGAGCTACATTGTCACCAGAGAAATTGCCTACTCCTAAGAATAATTCAAGTATACCATAGCCAATTACAAAATATTTAGCTTTGATTGGCACCGGAATAAACATCATATATAACTGCGCATTTGGGAAAAGCATTCCAAATGCCAATAAAATACCAAACACTGCTCCGGAAGCACCTATTGTAATATATTGATTTAGATAGTCTGGAAGGAACTGAGATATGAAAGCTGCTTTGTCAACAATCTGACTTCCTAAATTAAAGCTGTCATGAGATAAAACATCCTGTATCTGAAACCACCAAACTATTTCCTGAATAAAAGCCGCACCAAGACCGGTGACCATGTAATAAATCAGAAACCTCTTTCCTCCCCATACATTCTCAAGCGTTCTTCCGAACATATAAAGAGAAAACATATTAAAGAAAAGATGAGTGAAATTTGCATGAAGAAACATATATGTTATCAACTGCGCCGCATTGAAACCGGATGCTTGAAAATAATGAAGTCCTAAAATAGAAAATAGGCTTATCCCAGTTTGTTGGAAAACCAATGAAGCTAAAAACAATAATGCATTTATTATTATCAGATTAAGCGTTACAGGAGGAATAGAGCTTAGAAAGTTGGAACGTTGTTGAAACATACGCTGTTGATTTAAAAATTTACCGATAAAAAAATAAGAGATACATTACTATAATGTATGTATCCAATTACTTGCTTAATATAAAAATCAGGTAAATATATCTTTTTATCCTCATAATATTATACCCTAAAGCCCACTATTTATAGTTTTATTGCCTTATTTAAAAAAACAACATTTACTATAACTTTTTGTCTTTTTCTTATTTGTTAAATAGTTATTAAAACTATATATTTGTTTTACAAGTGCAAACATAAGATTACTATTAAATCTAATTCTTTAAATATACCTCCCTTATTGGAGAAAAACACAAATACCAAATGAACAAATCAGATTTAGTAAATTCTATTTCAGAATATTCAGGTTTAAACAAAGAGGATTCTTTAAAGGCTCTTGAAGCCTGTTTTAAATCAATTGAAGAGGCTCTTTTTTCTAATCAAAGAGTAATTATTAAGGGCTTTGGCAGTTTTTCTGTCTTTGATAAAGCCGAAAAAGTTGGAGTAAATCCCATTACCAGACAAAAAATAATTATTCCGGCTAAAAGGACCATAAAATTCAGACCGGGATATAATTTTAATTTTGAGGAAAATAAATAATTATGTCATATTTATAGTTTAAATATTTTCTCAATTTTATTGTTCCAATATTTTATTTGACATCCTTTATTTATTGATAAAATCACAAATAATACTCTGATAAAATTTAATCATTATGAAAAATATATCCAGGAGAGAATTTTTAAGAAATTCTGCATTACTTTCTGCAGGATTGACAATTCTGCCGTCTCATGTAATGGGGCGTTCTTTTGGTTTTACCGCTCCAAGCGACAAATTGAACATTGCCGGAATAGGAATTGGAGGGATGGGAAGACGCAACTTATCAAATATGAGCACTGAAAATATTGTTGCGCTTTGTGATGTTGACTGGAAATACGCAGCTAAAACATTTAATGATTACCCTAACGCTAAGAAATTTAAAGACTGGCGTGAAATGTTTGATAAAATGGGAAAATCAATTGATGCCGTTATGGTTGCTACTCCAGACCATTCTCATGCAGGTATAACCGCTCACGCAATCACTTTAGGTAAACATTGTTACACTCAGAAACCTCTTACTCATTCAGTTTATGAATCAAGACTGTTGACAAATCTTGCAAAGAAATATAAAGTTGCGACTCAAATGGGTAATCAAGGAAATTCCTTTGATTGGACAAGAAGAATTGCAGAATGGATTCAGGATGGTGCTATTGGAGAGGTTACAGAAGTTTATTGCTGGACCGATCGTCCTATTTGGCCACAAGGTCTGCAAGAACCCTCACCTCAACAATGCCCTAAAGACCTTGATTGGGAATTGTTTATAGGTCCTGCAAAGATGCGTCCTTATAATGCTGCCTATACTCCTTGGAATTGGAGAGGCTTTTATGATTTTGGGACAGGTGCTCTTGGTGATATGGCTTGCCATATTATGGATCCTATTTTCCTTGCTCTTGACTTAAAATATCCTACCGCTGTGTTTGGAAGTTCATCACTAAGTAATCTCTATTCTCCTCCTATTGCTGAAGAAGTTATTTATACTTTCCCTGCAAGGAAAAATAAAGGCAAGGTAAAAATGCCTGAAGTAAAAGTTCATTGGTATGACGGTGGATTGCTTCCTGAAAGGCCTAAAGAATTGGCTGATGGTGAAATGATGGGAGATGAAAATGGCGGAATAATTTTTGTCGGTTCAAAAGGCAAGATTATGACAGGCTGTTATGGTATGAATCCAACTCTTTTGCCTGTTGCAAGGATGAAAGATTATAAAGAACCAACCCCAATTTATAGAAGAGTGGAGGGAGGTCATGGTGATATTTGGAATACCAATGCTCATGAACAGGATTGGATTAGAGCTTGTAAAGAATCACCTGAAAACAGGACGGAATCATCTTCAAACTTTTCTTTCTCCGGCCCATTTAATGAAATGGTTGTAATGGGTGTTTTAGCAGTTAGATTGGGCGGTCCGCAAGGATTGCACAGAGAGTTAAAATGGGATGGAGAAAATATGAAGTTTACTAATATATCTCCTACAGATAAAATTAAGATTGTTACTCTGGATAATTATGAAGTTATCGATGGTGACCCTCGTTTCGACCGTCGCTTTGCAGAATTTAATGCATTGGATATGGCAAACGAATGGATAAAGCACACTTATGAGAATGGATTCTCTTTACCTGCAATGCCTGTTATTTAAAATAAACAAATAATACATTTAAAATAAATAGTTTATGAATTATATAAAAAATATATCCTTCACATTATTATTATCGATTATTTTGTGCGGCTTTAATGTTGTTGAGGCTCAGCAAATCAATCCTACTAAAGATTGGAAGATATCTATTCAATCATATTCTTTTCACAAATTTTCTTTGGAAGAGGCTTTAAATAAGACTCAGCAGCTTGGAGTGCATTACATAGAGGTTTATCCGGGCCATCGTTTGGGTGACAAATGGGGTGATAAAGTTTTCAATTATGATATGGATCCAAAAATTGCAAGAGAAATAAAAGAACTTGCCCTAAAAAAGGATATTAAAATTGTTGGAATGGGTGTTATTGTTCCAGATAACGAATCTCAGTGGAGAGATATCTTCAAGTTTGCAAAAAATATGGATATTGAGTTTATATCCTGCGAACCGGATGTTAAGCAATGGGATAAAGTGGAATGGATGGCAAAAGTTTACGGCGTGAAAGTTGCAGTTCATAATCATCCTAAACCATCATATTATTGGGATCCGGATTCATTGTTATTAAACATTTCATCTCGTTCTCCTCTTATCGGCTCTTGTGCTGATGTCGGTCACTGGAGAAGAGAGGGTCTTAATCAGATAGAATGTCTAAAGAAACTTGAGGGAAGAATTGTTTCGCTGCATTTTAAAGATATTGCACAAAAGAAAAATGGAGAGTCTGAAATGCCAGATGTTATTTGGGGAAATGGAGTTCTGAATGTTGTTGATATGCTTAAAGAGCTTAAACGCCAGAATTTTAAAGGATATTTTTCTATAGAATATGAAAATAATTGGGATAATTCTGTACCTGATATAGAAAAATGTATCAAATATTTTAATGAAAAAACTGCAACTCTTTAAAAAGAGCTTCCCAAAAAATATGATATAACATAATCATAAAGTTCTTTTTTATAATAATCCCTGTTATGCTATTGGCTATAACAGGGATTATTTCTTTTTATCGATATGATTGATTAATGTCTTAAAGTGGTTTATTGAATCAGATTTAAAAATCAATCTAAGAAAGAATAGAAATGTCAGTTATTAAGATAAAGCTTATTTACAAACAATACATACTTGCGGCTTATTGATAGTTCAAAATAAAAATTAAACTATATAAATGAAATCGGAATATCTAACCGAAAGCTTATATCCTTGAAAAAAAAATTTGTAAAAAACATTTTTATATTAATCTGAAAATAAAAGATATATAAACGAAACCATAAAATAAATACAATGTTTTAAATATAAATACATATTCAAAACTGATGTTGGCACTCTTTTTCCAACGATGGCTATGACAGCTCTTGGGGTAGAAACCAATTTCAATAAATTTAAAACAGCCGGTCCTAAACCTTTTATACTTGCCTTTATGCTACTTATATGGTTGCTTGCAGATGGCTATTTCCTTGCCAAATATATTCCTCAAATGTTTTAAATAATTATGGTTCGGTATGATGAATAATGATCTTTACTTTATTTTCCGACAAACATTTATAATAATATTTGCATCCTGTAAAATGATATTTAAGCTTTAATTTAAAAGTAAACTATCTTTTATTGGTGGTAAATTAAAATTATTAAGCAAATCTACACCTATAATAATATTTTTAAACAACTTAACTACATTATTTAAAATAAAATTTATATATATTGCAACGCTAAAAATTATCACATTATTATGGCTCTTTTTGAATCTGAAATCTATTTATGTCCAAAAAGAAATATTGATTGTTTTTTCATCACATCGATACAAAATTTATTCTTAACAACTCACAAATACATCAGACATGAGATTTTTTAATAACCTATTCCTACTATCCATGGCGGCTATTATGTTTAGTTCGTGCAATGGAAGCAAAAAGGTGAATGCAGACTATGACGTCATTCCCAAACCACAAAAAATCACTTTACACAAAGGAAATCCTTTTATTTTAAGCCAATCTACAAAGATTTCCTATACTGAAGGAAACAAGAAACTTGAGAATGTTGCCAATCAGCTATCAAATTATATTGAAGATGCTACCGGTTATAAACTTACAACAACGACTTCCCCAGAAGATAAAAATGTTATTATTCTTGACATTAACAATTCTATAGAGAATAAAGAGGGTTATTTAATTAATATAAATCCTAATTTAATTAAGATTTCAGGATCAACTGAAAATGGTGTTTTCTATGGTGCTCAGACTCTAAGAAAGTCTATTCCTGCTGTTGCACAAGGAGCAGCAATCGAACTTGCTTCTGTAAATATTGAAGATGCTCCCCGTTTTTCCTATCGTGGTATGCATCTTGATGTAGGACGTCACACTTACAGTGTAGATTCTATAAAAAGATATATCGATATTTTGGCACTTCATAATATAAATAATTTTCATTGGCATTTGACAGATGATCAAGGCTGGAGAATTGAAATAAAGAAATACCCTAAGTTGACTGAACTTGGGTCTATTCGTAAAAAGACCACTATAGGTAGAAATTCAGGCGATTTTGACAATAAACCTTACGGAGGGTTCTTTACTCAAGAGGAGATTAAAGAGGTCATCGCTTATGCTGATGAAAGATTTATCAATGTTATTCCTGAAATAGACCTTCCTGGTCATATGTTGGCTGCACTTCATGCTTATCCTGAGTATGGTTGCACAGGTGGTCCTTATGAAGTTTCTCCTGAATTTGGCGTCTTCGATGATGTCATTTGTGCAGGCAATGAAGATGCTATGGTTTTTCTTGAAAATGTTCTTGAGGAAGTGATTGAGCTTTTCCCTTCACAATATATCCATATTGGAGGTGATGAATGTCCTAAGACAAGATGGGCTAAATGTCCAAAATGCCAAAAACTCATCAAGGAGCTTGGTATAAAGAAAGACTCAAAACATTCAGCTGAAGAATATCTTCAAAGTTATGTTATTAACAGAATGGAGAAATTTGTTAACAGCAAAGGAAGAGATATTATCGGATGGGATGAAACTCTTGAAGGAGGATTAGCTCCCAATGCTACTGTGATGTCTTGGAGAGGAATGGGTGGCGGAATTGAAGCTGCAAAACAAAAGCATAATGTTATTATGACTCCGGGCGGATATGTTTATTTTGATCATTATCAAAGTCTTGAAACTGATTTAGAACCTCTTGCAATCGGTGGTTATACTCCTCTTGACCGTGTTTATGAATTTGAACCCGTTCCTGCAACTCTTGAAGGAGATGAAAGAAATTATGTGATCGGATGTCAGGCTAACCTTTGGACTGAATATATCAAGACTTTCTCTCAAGTTGAATACATGGTAATGCCTCGTATTGCCGCTCTTTCTGAGGTTCAATGGACAAATCCTGAGGATAAGAATTATGATGACTTCCTAAAAAGACTGCCTAATCTTGTAGCTATCTATGATAGAGAGAATTATAACTATGCCAAACATATATATGATGTTAGAGCTCAGTATAATACTGACACTGAAAACGGATTTATGATTATTGACCTATCGTCTCTTGATTCTACTAAAGAAATAAGATATACTCTTGATGGAACTGAACCGACTCAGTCTTCAGAATTATATACAGAACCGTTGAAGATTAATAAATCGATTGAATTACGTGCATGCATTTTCTATGGAGATAAAAAAAGCCGCACACTTTCTCAAAGTATCAATTTAAGTAAAGCATCTTTAAAGCCAATTACTTTAGCTTCTCAGCCTAATAAAGGATATACCTTTAATGGTGCAATTACTTTAAATGATGGAATGAAAGGTAATCAAAACTATAAAACAGGACGTTGGTTAGGTTTTGCAGGAAATGACATTGATGCAACTATTGACATGAAAGAGGAGACAGAAATCTCTAAGTGTTCTTTCTCTACCCTTGTTGTTAAAGGCGATTGGATAATGGGAGCCACTGGAGCGACTATATCTGTTTCCAATGATGGTAAAGAATTTAAAACTGTTGCCTCTAAAAAGATTGACATCCTTACAAAAGATGATAAAGATCAGATTTATGATTACACAATCGATTTTGAACCTGTAAAAGCCAAATTTGTTAAAGTAGTAATCAATTCCACTCCTACTCTTCCTAAATGGCATTCAGGTGCAGGAAGCCCTGCTTTCATTTTTGTTGATGAAATAGCTATTGATTAGTATTTTAAGCTTTACTATTTAATAAATGTTTGAATGATTATTATGGATTGATAATAATTTCAAAACTTCATTGTAAGCTTTTATGCTAAATGCAAACAAGCCCCTCTTTTAAATAATAATTTGAAAGAGGGGCTTGCTGTTTTATCTGATTTATACTTGTATTTATTAAAACTCCCAAGATAATAGATGCTTTTATAAAGACATGATATGATTTATACTTGTATTTATTAAAACCTTAAATATTATAACTCAAATATTGATGTCTGAAAGATGGTCGGCACTTTTATTTGCTGATCCGACTTCATTTCATTGGCTGTTGCTGCTTCAATTGATAATCAAATTTCTTATATGTTTTAAGAGGTTTGAGAAAAGATAAATATAGAATATAACCTGAAAATCAATGTTTATCATAAATAAAAGCGCTATTGCAATTATTTTTTGATTTTAAATTTTATCTCAAAACATGTCGTTTACTATTTAAAATACATATAAATAAGAGAGGATACCATTAAGAATTTAAAATTACAGAAAACAAATAATCAATCTTTAAATATGATTTTAATTGCGCTAAAAGGGATTATTTTAATTATAAGTCAAAAGGGATGTATTGATAAAGATTTATAGCTGCTAAAAATGAGGTTAAATAAAAGAATTATAAATAACGGCAAAATGGAGTTTTAGCAATTTTTTTATTAGCATTAATTAGCCGTTTCGATTATACGCACTTTAATTGGTAAATATATCTTTGTTACGTCAAACGAAATAAAAGAGTTTGACCATCATTCAATCAATCATTACAGTAAGTAAACATTATGACAATTTGATCAATTATTCGATCTAAGCATGTAAAAATAAATTGTTAATAAAAATTGTTCAATCTAAAGCATTTTTATCCTATCACAGGATACTAAAAAGGGAAACGTTCCCGATTAATTAAAATACTGTGATTTCAATCATTCAGTCTAAAGCCGGTATGGAGAATCAAGCTTTGGCTAATCACAGAAATAGATAAAATATAAAATCTTATTAAAGATTAAAAATAATTTTGATAATCAAACAATTACTTTTAATCATTTTCTTTTATTTATTATTTCCTAAGATTTTTCAATCAGCTATATCAGCCAAATCAAAAGTATTTTTAATGATTATGTTATAATTATACCGCTTGATTTTTCTCACATTAAACCTATACAAACTTAATACAGTTTATTTAATATTAAAAGATTAATATCATTTTCTAAGAATAACAATATGTTTTCTTAATATATAAACTCATTTTTTTTCAACAAGCTTAGAAATTCAACTTTCATTTTACTCCAATTGTCTCTATATTATTTTAGGAATCAACCAAATAGTTAAATAATTGTTATTCAATATACATAAAAAAATATGGAAATAATAATCATTTTAGCGCTTATTCTTATTAATGGCATTCTTTCTATGACTGAGATGGCCATTGTATCAACAAGAAGATCATGGATTGAAATAGAAGTAAAAAGAAAAAGAAGAGGAGCCAAAGATGCTTTAAAGCTGATAGACAATATGGATAATTTTTTATCCACTGTTCAAATTGGCATCACCTTGGTAGGGATACTTACAGGATTGTTTTCAGGTGAAAAACTCTCTCCTTTTCTATCCCCATATTTTGTTTCATTTGGAATGTCACAATCTTTAGCTTACAACATCTCTCAAACAATTATTGTGGCATTAGTAACCTATTTAACATTAATCTTTGGTGAATTGGTTCCAAAAAGGCTTGGATTAACTTACTCAAATGCCATTTCCTGCACTTTTTCCCAACCTATGATAGTATTATCCAAATTGTCAGTCCCGTTTGTATGGCTTCTTTCTAAAAGCACAGCATTTACTTTTAAGTTTGTTGGGATTGAAGATGACAATAAATACAATGTTACAGAAGAGGAAATCAAAGAGATTATCAAGGAGGGGACTAAAACCGGAGAGGTTGGTGAAGTTGAAGAGGATATTGTTGGCAGAGTTTTTAGTCTTGGTGATAGAAACATCGGTTCCATTATGACTCATAGGCATGATATCGTTTGCTTAAACATAAATGAGGCAAACAGCAATATAAAACATAAGGTAATGGAAAACCTTTATAATGTCTATCCTGTAATAGAAAATGGAATTGATGATATAAAGGGTGTGATATACCTCAAAGATTTATTTGGCCAGCTTGACAATCCTTCTTTTGATATTAAATCTTCTCTTCATAAAGTTCACTACTTCCATGAAAAGCTGAGCGTTTATAATGCTCTTAAACTTTTTAAAAAGGAACAGCTTAAATATGCTATGGTTTCGGATGAGTTCGGAGGTATTTCCGGCATTGTTACAATGAAAGATATTGTTAAAGCGCTTATTGGATCTGTAAACGAAGAGAACAATAATCCTGAAATAGAGGAACAAGCTAACGGATCTCTTATTGTCGATGGACAGTGTTCCTTTTATGAATTTCTACACTATATCAACAAAGAAGATTTATATAATTTCTACCCTTTTAATACCGTTGGCGGCCTTATGCTTCATCATCTTGAAAAAATCCCTCAGATTGGAGATAATATACAATGGAACAATATCTCCTTTACTGTCACCGAACTTGATGGTCTAAGAATTGACAAGATAATTGTTGGTATGACTCAAGAGGAGGAAGAGGATGGCGAATTCTAAATAATCTTTGGAACACACACAAATATTATAATACATAGAACAAAAAAAGCTGAATCAATTTTTACATCGATTCAGCCTTTTAAAATGTTGTCTCACGAAGATTCGAACTTCGACAAACAGAACCAAAAACTGTTGTGCTACCATTACACCATGAGACAATCCTGCGTTGCTTTGTTTCTCAAAAGCGTTGCAAAGTTATGCAAATATTTTAATATTACAAATATTCTGACATCCTTTTTTTACTTAGCAGTCAGGAGAAAATAATTTTTCTTTCCTTTTTGAATGATAAGATATTTATTATCAAGCAAATTATTAAAATCAATAACTTGATCAAAAGTTGAAAGTTTTTCTTTATTAACAGACAGACCGCCACCTTGAACCAACTTACGCATTTCTCCTTTAGAGGCAAATACAGCAGCTTTTTCAGTTAATAGATCAACAGCTTTTACACCCTGTTTGATTTCATCCATTGATATATCGAATGAAGGCACACCTTCAAAGACAGCAAGCAGAGTATCTTCATCAAGTTTCTTTAAAGCATCTGCGGTTGCATTGCCAAAAAGAATATTTGAAGCCTCAACAGCTGCAAGATAGTCTTCATTAGAATGAACCATAGTAGTCACTTCCTGAGCAAGTCTCTTTTGAAGAGGGCGAAGGTGAGGTGCATTATGTTGCTCTTCAATCAGTGAAGCAATCTCTTCCTGAGAAAGATCTGTAAAGATTTTGATATATTTCTCGGCATCTGCATCGCTAACATTAAGCCAAAACTGGTAGAATTTGTAAGGAGTAGTATATCTTCTGTCAAGCCAAACATTTCCTGATTCAGTCTTTCCAAATTTACCTCCATCAGCTTTAGTAATCAAAGGGCAGGTAAGAGCATAAGCCTCTCCGCCTGTCATTTTACGAATCATTTCAGTTCCGGTAGTAATATTACCCCATTGATCTGAACCGCCCATCTGAAGTTTACAATTCTTATGTCGGTTTAAGTAAACAAAATCATAACCTTGAAGAAGCTGATAAGTAAACTCAGTAAACGACATTCCATTTGTACCCTCTCCGCTAAGACGTTTTTTTACAGAATCCTTAGACATCATGTAATTAACAGTGATCATCTTTCCTACATTACGTATAAAGTCAAGGAAAGAGAATTCCTTCATCCAGTCATAGTTATTTACAAGTTCTGCTGCATTATCTGCATCCGAATCAAAATCCAAGAATTTTGCAAGTTGCTTTTTCAACGACTCTTGATTATGACGAAGTGTTGCCTCATCAAGCAAAACCCTTTCCTGAGATTTCATAGAAGGATCGCCGATCATTCCTGTCGCTCCACCAATTAAAGCGATTGGTTTATGACCTGAACGCTGCAAATGCTTAAGCATCATCACACCCACAAGATGTCCGATATGCAAAGAATCGGCAGTAGGGTCAATACCAAGATATGCAGTTGTCATCTCTTTATTAAGCTGTTCTTCTGTGCCCGGCATCATATCCTGAATCATGCCACGCCATTTAAGTTCCTCTACAAAGTTCATATTATATATATTATATTTTTTATTGTTACTGTTTTTATTAAAATATTGGTACAAAAGTAGTTATTTTTTAATACAATCTTTTTCAAATCCAAAAAGCTCTTGGCAATGTTGCTCTATAGTACCTGATAAACAATCCATTGACACATTTTTTATTTCAGCTATCTGCTCATAAAGGCTTAACAGGTTACAATTTTCATCATCCGTTTCAATAAATAGTCTGTTCAGAGGCACTATTTTCAAAGCCTCAACATTAAATTTGGCACCAAAAGATAAGGAAATTCCACTTTTCAAAAGAGCCTCAGCCTGCTGAGGCTTACCTCTAAAGCCGTGAAATATCCATGTCTGAGATGGTTTTTCCTCTTTCTTAATTGATAAGATATCATCTATTGCCTTTACGCAATGGATTATCAGCGGTTTTTTTATCTCCTCTGATATATTTATCATATTTAAAAATGCCTCTTTTTGAAGACTATATTGGGTTGAGCATATCCTGTCAAGTCCACATTCACCTATAGCTTTTAACAAGGGATTGTTTTTATTGGATATAACAGATTGAACTTGAGAATCTTTGTTCTCAAAAGTTAAACTACAGGGATGAATTCCGATGGAAAACGGAGTCGATAGCTCCGGCTGATAAATATTATCATTGTATATTCCATAACAACTATACTTTTTTGATAGAATATTTGTTGGTTTTATATGTGTATGAAGATTAAAAAGGAGCATAAAAAGTCAATTATGGTACAGGGTCATAACCACTTCCACCCCACGGATTGCATCTTAATATGCGCTTAAACGCAAGCCAAAACCCTTTAAAGGGTCCATGCCTTTTTATAGCCTCAACTGCATATTGAGAACACGTTGGTGTATATCTACATGCCGGAGGTGTAAGAGGCGATATAAAATTTTGATAGAAATATATTGGCAATAATAATATGTACGACAACAGTCTCTTTATCATAACTTAGAATAAAGTATTTCCAAGGATTCCACCATTTTCTTTTCTATATTTTCATAATCACGAATCTCTTTATCAAGATAAAGGAATGCAATTGCAAGCCTTTGCTGCTTCTGCTCAAGAATGGATAAAAGATTAGACTTGTTTAGTCTGTAAGACTCCTTTACCCTGCGTTTTAAAAAATTCCTTTTAACAGCCCTTTTGAACTTTTTTTTTGGTACACTGACAAACATTGCCGCACGAGCCGAAAGGTCTTCATCAGACAACCTTACATAAACAATTCTAAAAGGAAAGTGAACAAACGATTCTCCCTTTTTAAACAGCAAATCAATATTGTTTTTGCTGTTTAAACGCTCTTCTTTTGGAAATGTATTAACGATGTTACCCATATAATAAAAAACTCGAAAGTGTTGCTTACTGCAAAGATGCATAAACTAAGCAAGACTTTCGAGTAAATAACAAATTAAAAACAGTAATGATTTTATTCCTTCTTGCTAATTTCCTTGAAATATTTTTCCAGGGCAGCCGTCATGGATGGAGCCTCCTTGCTCGGAGCCTCTATATCAAGACGCAACCCTGCATCTTTTACAGCTTTTGCAGTAGTAGGACCAAAACATCCTATTTTTATATCATTTTGTTGAAAATCCGGGAAATTCTTCAATAATGAATTTATTCCTGAAGGGCTGAAAAAAACGAGCATGTCATAATCGAACTTTTCCTCCTCGGTAAAATCATTACTTACGGTACGATACATTACAGCCTTTGAATAATCTATTTTGTTTTTATCCAACAATGAGGTCTGCTCATCGTTGTGAACATCAGATACCGGCAAGAGATATTTCTCATCATTATGCTTTACAATCGATGGTATTAAATCATCCAATTTTCCGGTTGCTCCAAAAAAGATCTTTCTCTTTCTATAAACAATATATTTTTGAAGATACAACGCTATAGATTCTGTTAAACAGAAATATTTCATCGTATCTGGAATGGTTATGCGCATCCCTTCACAAAGATGGAAGAAATGGTCGATAGCCGTCCGCGCCGTAAATATTACTGCGGTATGATCAAGGATAGAAACCTTTTGTTGTCTGAATTCCTTGGGAGTTACAGACTCAACCTTGATGAAAGGACGGAATTCCATGTGTACGCCATATTTTTCTGCTATATCAAAATAAGGCGACTTTTCTGAATTAGGCTTCGGTTGAGAAACCAGAACTTTCTTTATTTTCAAAGCTTAAAAGAGTTTTAGTTCAACAAAACTAAACATTAAAAATAACCCTTTATAAATCAAAAATAAAGGTGCTATTTCAAGGGTGCAAAGGTACAAAATAAGGTACATTAAACTATAAAATCCGGTTAAAAAAATCTTAAGTCCTTTATAAATAAAAATTAATCTTGTGAATAAATAGATTAAAAATGTTACAATAATGAAACTTTTTATTGACAAAACATCAAAAACGACTATTAATACCGGCAAATACAATATTACTCCCCGCATCGCAGTTATAGACGGAAAGCTGTTTATCCATATGGCTTGTCCGGGTCTGTCAAACACATATCCCAGTATCTTAAATATAATCAGTTGTACTAAATAGAATAAAAAGCAGGCTATTGCCGAGCCCCCTATAATCAGTGGTGTATAAATATTTTCGGGCCTTTGCGGCAGATATGATGCAAATATTATATAAATAACCGTTCCTTCTAAAATAAAGGTTTGAAGTAAAAGGGTAAGTTTAAATCTTATAAACCCAAGATTGGATACAAGATTAAAACTTCCCCTTTCCTTTGTTGTAAAAATATCTTTCAGCAGATAATTCAACATCTTACTTGAGCTTTTCAGTGAGAGTATGACCAAAATAAAGCATACCAATAAGATGACAGACAAAAAAGGGTCTTCATCAAATCCTCTTGGCACAGGAATACCACTGACTCCCTTTATCTCTTTTACATATTCAGATAAAGGATTGTCAAGAAATTTCTGCACCAAATCTCCTAAGTATTTATATGATGTTGTACTATCTACAGAAAAAACCATTATTAAGATGTAAATTTTGAAAACTTGGTTGGATTTGCTTTTATCTCAAAAAGAAGATCGACAGCCTGTTGCGGAGTTGATGCGACCTCCCATATTTTTCCATGAGCAGGAAGCATAAATGTCTCCTCAATTGCATTGTCAAGCATCTTTATAAGAGGATCATAATAATTATTGGTATTTAAAATAACTATCGGATTAAAATAAAGTCCCAACTGCTTCCATGTTATTATTTCAAGAAGCTCCTCCATAGTACCGCACCCTCCCGGCATTGCTATTACAGCATCAGAACTCTCTGCCATCAAAGTTTTTCTCTCATGCATTGATTCAGTTACAACAAGGTCTGTTATATCAGGATGGTACCATCCCTCATCATACATAAACTGGGGTATTATACCCTTTACGGACCCACCATTTGATAAAACCTCTGTGGTCAAAACTCCCATCAATCCCTTTTTGCCTGCCCCGCAAATACACTCAAGCTCTCTCTCTGCAAGGAGTTTACCCAACTCTTTTGCCGCATCAAAATAGACTTTGTCTATTTTTGCACTTGAAGCACAATAAACACATACTGAATTCAGCTCCATAATAATAAATCTTTTGAGCAAAAAAACTAATATTTCAATTCATCCTCTTTGATACTTCCTATCAAAGACAAGGTGAGTGCAAAAGTACTCTTTATTTGACAATAATATTTTAGAAATATCCTTTTGTTAAATCCATTTATTCTCTTTATACCATGCTATTGTCTCCTTTACACCATCCTTGAGCGAATAGGCAGGAATAAAATTCAATTCATCCTTTAAAGGTGTTATATCACACCTCCAATTGCGTTGCTTCATAATATTGTATTTATCCCTATTGAGTGCTGTGGGCTTACCGGTTGCTTTAGATATTATTGAGCTGACATTAGCTATTACATTCAATATAAATAAAGGAACTCTTACCGGAATAACAAATTTCTTGTTCAATTCCTTTTGAACATACTCTCTAAATTGGGAAGAACTGTAGTCCGCCTCTTCCGATACAATATACTCCTTTTGAACGACACCTTTCTTTATTACACTGAAAATACAATCAACAAGATCCTTTACATATATAAATGTAATTCTTTGCGGTTTATATCCGGCAACAAAGTCAAATCCTGCCTTTATTGTTTTAACCATCAACAAATAATCCTTGTCATGAGGTCCATAAACGCCGGTAGGACGCATAAACACGTATGGGAAATTGTCTATACTTTTGATATAATTTTCAGCTTTTAATTTACTCCTACCATAAGCAGTGTTAGGTGTGGGATTGTCATCACAAGTAATAGGTGTCATATTTATCTCATCACCCGGACCAAGTGCACTTAGACTGCTCATCATAATAAATTGAGACGGGACCAAATCATTTTCAACCAACCCATCAACAAAATTTCTTGAAAATCCATAATTGATACGTTCAAAATCCCTTTCGTCCAAACATTTGGTCACTCCTAAGTTATAAATAACAATATCCCAGCCACCAAACTCAGACTTACATTTTTTCAAAAAAGCATTTAGCTTATCCTTATCATTGAATGGAATATCAATAAATTTTATTCTTTCATCCTGAAGAAACTCTCTTGAAGTAGTTTTTCTCACTCCTGCAAATGTCTCAAAGTTCTCTTTCAATGCCTTCTCAACAATATACCCTCCTATAAAACCTCCTGCTCCCGTAACAAGTATTTTCTTCATTTTTAATCCTTATTTTGAATATATCAACTGTATTTCAAAGTACTTAAAAGCAATTTTAATAATAACGTCTCTGCTCTTAAAATCCTTTTCTTTGTTATTTAATTGGTTCTATATGAATTGCAACATGTGTATTCGGACCATATTTTTCCCTAAGCATATTCTCTGCATCTCTTGAAATCTTATGTGCATCGCTAACCCTCATCTCCGGATTTACCCTGACATGCACCTCTATGGCAAAATCATTGCCTATTCTTCTTGTTCTTAAATTGTGAGGGTCCTTTATTTCCGGTATTGAACTTATAATATTTATAATTTCAGTTTGTATATTTTCGGGCAGTGATTTTTCAAGCAAATCATTCATACTTGGAGCCATCAGCCTAACAGCAACTTTCATAATAAAGAAACTCACAATAACTGCAGCTATAGGGTCAAGAACAACCCACTTATTGCCAAGAAGTATAGCTCCACCAACACCTAAAGCAGTGCCTATTGAAGAGAATGCATCCGAACGATGATGCCATGCATTAGCTACAACCAATTCACTTTTTACCAAATCACCCGTTCTTTTTGTGTAGTGATAAAGGCCCTCCTTGATGACTATTGAAATTATTGCCGCCCAAAAAGCTACGATATCAGGTGATTCTATTCCAATCCCAACTATAACATTGTAAATTTTCTTCAATCCCTCCCAGCATATTCCAAGTCCCACTGCTAAAAGTATAAATCCAATTATAGCAGTTGCAAGAGTTTCAAATTTGCCATGACCATAGGCATGACCTGTATCTTTTGGTTTTGATGATATCTTTACAAAAACAAGAACAATAAGATCGGTAATGAAGTCTGATATTGAATGAATTGCATCAGCTATCATAGCGCTACTATGACCTAATATTCCGGCTAACAATTTAATAACTACCAATATTGCATTGGCTATCGAACCTACAATAGTTACTTTGTAAATCTGTTTTTTCCTTTTAATTGCATCCATACTAATTTTTATTTTACAATAATTATAAAACTAAAATCTAAGACTCCTGTTCTCACTATTTAATAGATGCAAACTTTATTTCCGGGACTTAATTAAGAGTCACAAAATTATTATTTAAGTTCAATTTGTGAGCTTTTATATTATGAAATTCTATATTATTAAGGAACTTTTTTGTTGATTGGAATTATTTTATAATCAAAATTCTCTATATTTAGGAATCACTATAAAAATCCGGTGACTTTATTAAATCTTTCATTTTCAAAAGCTAATACCTTGATCAAGCAATCTGACATAGAATCACAATTAAGATACTCTAAAAATGATGTGTCTTCAATTGTTTCTGATTTCTTAGACTCATCTCCCTCAAATGCTCTTTGCAATCGTTATAACTATTATGGCCATTTTACATTAAGCGTAATTATTTTAGATCTTAATTCAAATAATTTTATTTTGTTTAAAAACAGGGAAACAGATGTATGGGGACCAATCAGAGGTCATATAAACAGTGAAAGCAATAGTTTTGAAGAGGCTGTAAAAGATTTGATTGATCGGGATTTGAAAATAAATCCTGACTGCCTTATACCTTTAAATATTATTGATGGTGAAACTCACTGTCTTGAAATACACTCTTCGCTTATTGATAAAATTGATTTAAAAAATGAGACTACTCATTATCATCATGAGTTAAGGTTCATAATTGGTTATGCCGGCTCTCAAAATATAAAATTAAAGGGTTATAACTATTCAAACTATCAGTGGATCTCTTTTAAATCAGACTATTCTGATGAATATTTAAACAGCAATAGTTTGAAAGACTTTGATCAAGTCATTTACAATGATCTAATACATTATAAAGAATTAAATTCTGACAATAGTGTCTCACTCTCTCTTCCATTTGCAAAATATGAATATGAATCAGCTTATAAATATTTTGATGAGGAGGATTATGATAAAGCAATTTACTTTTTCAGTAAATCAATAGAGTCTTATAAAAATGTCTATAATGATGAATTTGAATTTTCCCCTGAGATATTCAATCCGTCAATGAAACCGGCAGAATGCTTTTTGAAGCAAAATAACCCATCAGAGGCTGTAAATGTGTATTTAAACACACTAAACCTTTTTAAAGAATTCAGTATAAATGATACTGACAATTATTATTGGTATATACAACTCGAATTGTATGTAAAAATTGGTCGGGTATATGCTTCTTTAAACAATAAAGAGATGGCATTATATTATTTTGAAAGGGCTAAGGAATATTTAAATAAAAGCAACCGATAGCTTAATTGCTCTAATAGATGTGATAAGACATTTCACTCATAATTGTTATTGCGGCTAAATGCCTTAATCATGTTATAACCTATTATATATATTGGATTTATTTTTATATTCTTCATCATTGAAAAATTTTCATCCGACATTTGTAAATTTTCAT
>JAUNSR010000057.1 GCA_030539115.1 Bacteroidales bacterium | reverse complement strand
TTACCGTCGATTTTTTAATTTTCATTGTCGATTTTTATTGACATATCTGACACAATTTTCATGTAAACACTCATTGTGATGAATGAAAGAAAAAAATTGTGTTTTGATTGGTTTAAATCAATTTGTCTTGGTTGAAAGTTATTACTTGTATGAAGCTTTAAAATCTATAATTCAAATGGTTTTAAAAGACTTGACTTCTTCAAAAATACCATCTTTATAAACAGCATTAAAAACTCAAGAAACACCTATAGGAATAAATCTTATTTCAATTGAAGTAAAATATTTTCAAGCAAACTTCACTCTTTTCAATCTATTTTTCCCCTTTTTTATAAGAATTTAAGATTTTAACATAGCAATTATAGTTAAATCTTAGTTAAAGATTCATTCCATTTTTATATATGTAAATTTTTAATTGTTAAGGCATTAAATAAAATTCATTAATCAATTATAACACCGACAGATTATAAATAGTACAATTAGAATGAATGGTATTGTTATTTAATTGTATATCTGGACTTTAAAAGTTTTCATTAATAAAACATCATTAAAAAATTAATTAAAAGTTGAATGATATTAAGTCTTAATTTATGTTTTACCAAAAATTGGTAATCAAAACTTATAAAAAACTAATCTTCTCAACAATTTGTTATTAAAGACAAAAAAGAGCCAAGCTTTTATCTTATTAAAAGCCACTACTTAAATATGTTTTAAATAATAATCTAAATTTTTACATTATGAAAAAATTGACAATTTTGCTATTTTTAGCACTTGGACTAATTGGTCTGAACTCTTGTTCAAGCGATGAAGACGAAAAAAGTCTACAACTTACAGACGTTGGTTTAAAGATTTCTTTATCAGATTTAACAAAAAGTGATGATGGTCAAGCATTTCCAATTTCTCAATCTTGTGTAAGCCCTGACGAAATAGAGGCTTTGGATGAAGATGGAAATTACTTATATCACTTGGCTATTAATTACTCTATCAACGGTGTTCCACAAACTGAAAAAGATGGTGTAGCTTTTAAAGCAGAAAACAACGTTCTTTATACAGATTTGGTAAAAGTTCCTGCCGGTTCAGTTATAAGTATAGATAAAGTTGCTTTGCATGATGCAGCACATAATGCTCTTTATTCAACAGCAAGCAAAAATGCTACAGATGAGATATTAACTTATGTTGAGAAAGCACTTACAACACCTATCGAATTAACTGTAAGCAATCAAACAAAACAATATATTCAAATATTTTTGATTTGTGCTGTTAAATATACAGGAGATCAATTAGGATATTTTGGAGTAGAACTTGATGCTGCAAAAGTATTTTGTTTTGATTATGCAATAAATATTTGTGGAGATCCTTGCGATGAAGAGGCTACAAATCAACATCATGTAGGTATAGGTAGTTTTGATATTACACCTGTAATTGATGGTATAGTAAAAACATCTTACAAATCAAAAGATGGAGTTGACGGAGCTTGGAACAGTGTTTGCTTTACAGATTATAGAGCAAAAGATGAAATCTATAAAACTAAATTAACTATCAAAGTTGATGGAATAGACAAACTATTATTGAGCAAAGATTTCACAATGGCTGAACTTCTTGAATTGGAAGAATTAGCAACTGAATACAACCATTTATTACATTTCGTTATTTGTCCTGAAAATTGGCCTGCAAAAGGAGGAACTGTTGTTGCTAATTTAGTAGCAGGAGATAATGATGAAATTATTTTAGGCGAAGTAGAATTTAAGATTGAAGATATTTGTTGTGATGAGTGCCCTGATTTGGAATGTTTGGGTTTTGCAGTATTTGAAGATGGAGCAACAGCTGTATATCCAATTAACGGTTGGACTTATACAGGAGCTGAAGGCATAGTTGCTTCTACTATTGAGAATATTAAATATGTTAATATTCCTGTTACAAGCATGGAAAGCTCAATGGTTTGGCAAAGCCCTGTATTTAAATACAGTAAATGCGATAAAATTGAAATTAATGCCTTTGTTAAAAACATCAGCCAAGGTGGTAAGAAGAATACAAAATCAGGTGATGGCGAAGCTGTTCATACATATTGCATAAAAGTTTTAATGACTGGAGAAAATGGTAAAACAGAAGAAAAAGAAGCTAAAGTATCTGATAATATAGAAATTCTAAATACTCTTACTTTTGATTTCTGTGAAATTCCTTCAGGATGTGCTTCTGTAAAAGTTACAATTATTCCTACCGGAACTATGAGAGCCAAAGAAAGATGTGCTTTTGAATCATTTGATTTTGGTATTTCAAGTATTTGTTTTATTAAATCTGATTGCAACCCTAAATAAATCATTTATTATAGATAACTACAAAAAGATGGACGATAAAAATATCGTTCATCTTTTTGTAATTATAGAGCCTATATTAAATATTATAATAATAAAAAGAAATATTTAAACAAATATGCTTAGCAAAATTAAACTATTATATAAAAGATATATTTATTAAATTAGAGTCTAAATATTCTCATCTTATCATTATATATTAAATTTTCCATTATTTTTAAGAAAAATACACACCTCCAACTAATTAAGCCGAGAAAGAAATAACATTATAAAGTGCTCATATATCAAAAAAAAGTCCATCTTTGCAAATTGAAATCGAAATGAAACAGATTTTATTGAAAAAAGCGAAATTATAAATGGAATTTTCAGCACAACAAATAGCCGACTTTCTTCAAGGAAAAGTAGAAGGCAATCCAAATATAACAGTTAACAATGTTTCAAAAATTGAAGAGGGAGCACCGTCTACTCTTTCATTTCTTGCAAATCCAAAATACACACATTATATATATACTACTAAATCGAGTATAGTGCTTGTTAACGATGATTTTATTGCTGAGCGCCCGATAAATGCCACTCTTATTAAAGTCAAAGATGCTTACAAATCTATAGCGATGCTTCTTAATCTTGTGGCTCAGGCTACTCCTAAAAGAAGCGGAACTGAACAAAATGTTTATATAGATAATTCGGTTGAAGTTCCGGCTGAACATTATATCGGTGCTTTTGCTTATATAAGCAAGGGTGTAAAACTTGGCAATAATGTCTCGATATATCCTCAGGTTTATATCGGTGACAATGTGAAGATCGGCAACAACGTAACTTTATATCCCGGTGTAAAAATTTATCATAATTGCGTTATTGGCAATAACTGCACAATTCATGCGGGATGCGTGATTGGAGGCGACGGCTTCGGCTTTGCTCCTACTGAAACGGGGTATCAGAAAATTGCTCAAATCGGGAATGTTGTTCTTGAAGACAATGTGGAAATTGGTTCAAACACAACAATCGACAGAGCAACTATGGGTTCAACAATTATCAGACAAGGAGTGAAACTTGATAATTTGATTCAAATAGCACATAATGTAGAGATTGGCAAGGACACTGTTATTGCCGCTCAAACCGGAATTGCAGGTTCTTCAAAGGTCGGAGAAAGATGCATGTTTGGCGGTCAGGTAGGTATTGCCGGTCATATAAATATTGGCAGCCATGTAAATATAGGAGCTCAGTCAGGTATTCCAAACAGTGTTGGAGACAACCATTCTTTAATGGGCTACCCGGCTGTCAATGGCAAAGACTTTGCTCGTCAAGTTGTCTATTTAAAGCAACTGCCGGATTTAAACAAGGAGGTAAAAGAGCTTAAAAAACAGATCGAATTACTTAAGAATAATATTACAAAATAGTATTTCAATGATATATCAAAAAACACTTAAAGATAGTTTTACTCTATCTGGAAAAGGACTTCACACAGGACTTGACATTTCAGTGACTTTCAAACCTGCCGATGTAAATCACGGCTATAAAATTAAAAGGACTGATCTTGCCGACCAACCTATTGTTGATGCAGTGGCAGACAATGTTACTGCAACTCAAAGAGGCACTGTCGTTTGCAAAAAAGATGTAAGCATTAGTACAATAGAACATGCAATGGCTGCTCTTTATGCCGCTGATATAGACAACTGCTTGATTGAAGTCAATGCACCTGAATTTCCTATTCTGGATGGCAGTGCTATACTTTATGCTCAGGAAATAGAAAAAGTCGGTACTGTTGAGCAATCTGCAGAAAGAGAATATTTCTATATAAAAAATAAGATAGAGGTAACTGATGAGGAAACAGGCGCTTCTCTTCTTATTTTACCGGAAGATACATTCAGCATAAATACTCTTATATCTTTCGATTCGCCAATACTTTCGAACCAGTTTGCGACTCTAACTTCACTGACTGATTTTAACAAAGAGATTGCAGCTGCAAGAACTTTCGTCTTTGTCCGTGAGGTTGAACCTTTGGTGAAGCATAATCTTATAAAAGGTGGCGATCTTGACAATGCCATTGTGATCTACGATCAAAAGACATCTCAGGAAGAATTGAATCGTCTTGCAGATCTGATGGGTATTGCTCATAAAAATGTTGACAATTTAGGTTATATTAATAATAAACCTTTAGTGTTTAACAATGAGCCTGCACGCCATAAACTTCTTGATATCATTGGGGATCTTGCTTTAATCGGCAAGTTTATAAGAGGTCGTGTAATTGCTACCCGCCCGGGTCATAAAATAAACAACCAACTTGCAAGAATGATTAGAAAAGAGATGAAAAGAACTGAAGTTCAGGTTCCATCTTACGACCCTACTCTTCCTGCAATCATGGATATCAACAGAATAAAGGAACTTTTGCCTCATCGTTATCCATTCCAAATGATTGATAAGGTGATCGACCTTGAACAAAATCATTACATTGTCGGTATAAAGAACGTTACAAACAATGAACCTTTCTTTCAGGGACATTTTCCTGAAGAACCTGTTATGCCGGGTGTGCTTCTTATTGAAGCAATGGCTCAGTGCGGTGGATTGCTTGTTCTAAATACAGTTGATGAGCCTTCACGTTATTCAACTTACTTTATGAAAATTGACAATGTTAAATTTAGACAAAAAGTTGTTCCCGGTGATACTGTAATTTTCAGAATAGCATTTATGAGTGAACTGCGCAGAGGTTGCGCAATGATGAAAGGATATGCTTTTGTGGGAGACAAAATAGTTACTGAAGCTGAATTTATGGCTCAGATTATAAAAAACAAATAATAAATCAGGAGAGTGATACAGCCTGTTTTCATATTTTAAGAGAAAAGGCAGATGATATTAGTATATATTTTAGATATCAATATTAAATCGACTAACACTTTCAGCTAAAAAATAAAAATAACAAAAATGAAACAACCTTTAGCTTATGTACATCCAGATGCTAAAATAGCAAATAACGTTGTTATTGAACCATTTGTTACAATAGACAAGAATGTAATTATTGGGGAAGGCACAACTATTGGCTCTAATGTAACAATTCTTGAAGGGACCAGGATAGGCAAAAACTGCCGTATTTTCCCTGGGGCTGTAATTGGCGCAATTCCTCAGGATTTGAAATTTAAAGGTGAAGATACAATAGTTGAGATTGGAGATAACACTACAATCAGAGAGTATGTCACTGTGAACAGAGGAACTGCTGCAAAAGGTAAGACTGTAGTTGGCAATAATTGTCTTATAATGGCATATTGTCATGTAGCCCATGATACAGTTGTTGGCAGCAATGTTATAATGTCCAATTGCGTTCAGCTTGCCGGAGAAGTTGTGGTTGATGATTTTGCTATTATCGGTGGCGGGGCTTTAGTACATCAATTTTGCCATATCGGCTCTCATGTAATGATTCAGGGAGGAGCACTTATCAATAAAGATATTCCACCTTATGTTAAAGCGGCACGTACTCCTATCTCTTATGCAGGAATAAATTCTATAGGTCTCCGCAGAAGAAACTTTACTAACGAAACTATCAGAGACATTCAGGAAATATATAGATATCTATATCTTTCAGGTCTTAATAATTCGGATGCTGTTGAAAGAATAGAGGCTGAATTGCCTGCCACAAAAGAACGAGATGAAATTATTCTTTTTGTAAAGAATTCTCAAAAAGGTATCATTAAAGGTTACATCTGATAGATTAGCATAAATATTGAAGATGTTTATGTGATCAGTACATGATTATATACTCACAAATTATCTCTCGATTGGTTATTGTATCTTTCTAAGACAAATATTATTCTCCGTGTTAATGAAAAATTCATTCTTTAACACGGAGTTTTTATACTATATAAAAACCAACACATAATCTTTTGTGTTTAAAGTAAAGATTTATAAACAGTCATTTAAAATAATTTCTTATTTATAATTTCTACAGTAAAAATCTATAGATATATGTATATATTTATAGGCAAATATTTATAATTTTGATTTTCGTAACATTAAAGACGGAATTTATTATTAGTTTTATATTAGAGCGATTAAATTATAAAATCTTTGTATTAGTAACATTTTAATTATTATTGCTGTTAGGTTTTATAATTGCACTCATAGTAAAATTAAAATGTGTAGTTTATTATTTTAAATAAATATGGTTTACAAATTTTTAGTTCTCTCTGATGAAGTTGACAACTTTGCCAGAGAAATCAAGATTGATGCCGATGCAACTTTCCTTGACCTTCAAAATGCTATTCTTGACTCTGTTAATTACACTAAAGATCAAATGACATCTTTCTTCATTTGCGATGATGATTGGGAAAAGAAGACAGAGATTACTCTTGTAGACATGGATTCGAGCACCGAGGAAGACTCCTGGATAATGGCAGATACAAAACTTAGCGATTTGCTTGAGGATGAAAAGCAGAAACTTCTTTTTGTATTCGATTATATGACTGAAAGATCTTTCTTTATGGAACTTCGTTCTATTGAGACAGGAAAAGATCTTGACGCACCTATCGTTACACGCTCTGAAGGTGAAGCTCCTGTTCAGCTTGAATCATTTGATGACTTCTCTCAAAATGCAAGTCAAAACACAGATTTTAATGCAGATCTTTATGGAGATGAAGAGTATGACCCGGATGAATTGGATGAAGAGGGATTCTCTGATTTCGATGCTTCTCAAGGTGATCCATATTCAGATGATCTTTAAATATAATTTAGGTTTTATACAAAAGGCTTTCCAGTATTAATATAAATATTGGAAAGCCTTTTGTCTTTATTCAAAGATTGATTATAAAGCAGCTTTATTTTTAATAAATGATGATTAATAAAGCTGTCATTCTACATATACCTTTTCTTTTCTTTGAAACAGCCATCCAATATCGGTGTACCGTGATTATTCTACATATACCTTTTCTTGTCTTGCCCCTACAGTGACGATATATATACCGGGCTGATCAATTTCTATAGTTTCTAATTCATTAATGATAATATTATCATAAATAACCTCTCCAGAAAGTTTTGATATTTTCACATGAGATCCATTAGATTTATTTATATAAATGAGTCCTTTGTAAGAATAAACGCTTTTAATTGATTGATATCTATCTTCAGATAATATATCCTTTTGAAACCTCGGAGTTATGGTTACTTCTCCCGAAATGAAATTATAGTTTACTATTCCTTTTATACTAAATTGTTTATCAGGCAACTTCTTTCCTATATAATCAACATTAAAAAAATGAGTATAAACAGCAGTGCTAAATATATTTGGAATATAAATCTTTGAACTCCTTGAAATATCTGATTCAGAGATTAAATAGTAATTATTATATAACAGGTGTAAATCGGGATTTTGAGCTGTTATATTATCTATCTGCACCAAAGAGGCATCATAACTGTCAGGATTAAGCATTAAATCCAATATTCTAACATTCTGCGGGTAGGGCTCCAAATCTGAAATTATTTCAAAATTATTAATTGGAACAAGTGTTAGATAACCATCTACAAGAGTGAGAAAACCTTTTATATTCTTAATACGTGAACCAATATCAATAAATGGAAGATTAATCCAGTTCAAAGCAACTCTAAATATTATTCCTCCTGAAACATCCTGAATATAAATATCAAAGCAATCAGGATAAACAGAAATGTATGTAATAAGACCGCCATTTGGAAGATTATATACTGTATTTGAAGGTGAGTTTTGAAAATAATCTCTTAATTCATTGATATTATCGCAGTTTATTATTTCTGTTGCATCCAAATATTGATAATTTGCAATAACATATTTCTCGTTTCTATTAACATTAATAGCATTATAAATTACTTCATAAAAAACCCGATTTGCTGTATAATTTAAAAGTCTCGCTTTCTCTAAAATATATTTGTTTATATAGCTGCAATTATTATCATTATTGTATTCCGTTTTATCTGACTGTGAAAACAAACCTTGATTTACAGTAATATAAAAAAACAGAATAAAAACTATCCTTAGATAATACATAAATAAATTTTCCTTTGTCTAAACACCTCATTTATCAGCCTTTATAAAAGAAACAAAAGCACAGTAACAAAGTTTTACTACAAAGAAAAAAATAAAAAAGGGTGATTTCTAAAGAAAGATGTTTACTAATATATTAATATAAGCATTAAACATCATATCAAATACTAAGAATTTATAATGAATGATTGATTGCTAATTTATAATGCTTAGATTATAATTTTCATTTCCTCTTTAGCTGCGATTGTATTATTAAAAACTGATTTAGCCTCTTCAAATATCATCTTGTCATCATCATATCTTGCAGAATAATGACCAATCAGCAATTTCTTAACACCGGCTTTAAGAGCTATCTGGGCAGCTTGCCTGGCAGTTGAATGAAAAGTTTGCATTGCTCTAAATTTTGCATCTTCTGCAAAGGTAGCTTCATGATAAAGCAAATCAACTCCTTCAATAAATGGAATAATTTTCTCGTAATAGGCGGTATCTGAGCAAAAAGCATAACTTCTTGATATGCTTGCATCCTTTGTAAGAACTTTGTTTGGAACAATATTACCATCAGCATCAACCCAATCATGCCCCTCCTTAATCATCTGAAGATCTTTGATTGGCACTTTCCAGAATTTAACCATCTCTGCATTTAAATGTCTTAACCCTTGTTTTTCTTTGAAGACAAATCCATTGGAAGGTACTCTATGCTTTAGCGGAAAGGAGGTAACCTCTATCGATTTATCTTCATAAATCAATGAAGAATCACCAACAGGAAGAGGTTCGAAAATCACTTTGAAAGGAAGTTCATAACAAAAATAATCCAGAAATGGGCGGAATATTTTTTCCGCTTCGGGATGCGTATGAATATAGAATTCTCCATGTCTTCCAAGCAGACCTAAAGTCGACAATAGTCCGGCAATTCCGAAACAATGGTCTCCATGAAGATGAGAAAGAAAGATATGATTAATTCTTGAAAATTTCAGTCTCATTTTTCTCAGTTGAAGTTGTGCACCTTCACCACAATCAATCATAAAAAGCTTATCTCTTACATTAAGAACTTGAGATGTTGGCAGATGTCTCATAGTCGGAAGCGCAGAGCCGCACCCTAAAATATTTAATTCAAACTTTTCCATAAAAAAAATAGGGAATCTCAAATGAGATTCCCTATCAAATATATATAATTTCAATCAGAAATTATTTTTTTTCTGCATCCATTTTTTCTTTCAATGCAGCAAGAGCATCTAAGTCACCAAGAGTTGCTTTGTTTTCAGCCTGTGGAAGAGCTTCCTCTTTTTTAGCTGATTTTTTAGTAGTCTTCTTAGCAGCAGATTCTTTGCGTGCTTCAGCCTTTTGTTCATCTTCGTGGATGCGGCTGTGAGAAACAATGATACGTTTAGCGTCTTTGTTGAATTCGATTACTTTGAAATCAAGTTTTTCGTCAACTTGAGCCTGAGAACCGTCCTCTTTAACAAGATGTTTAGGAGTTGCAAATCCTTCAACACCGTAAGGAAGAGCTACAACAGCACCTTTATCAAGAAGTTCGATGATTGTTCCTTCGTGAACTGAGTCTACAGAGAAAACAGTTTCGAATACATCCCAAGGATTTTCTTCAAGTTGTTTGTGTCCTAAAGAAAGACGACGATTTTCTTTGTCGATTTCAAGAACCTGAACTTCTATTTCAGCACCAATCTGAGTAAATTCTGATGGGTGTTTGATTTTCTTAGTCCAAGAAAGGTCAGAGATATGGATAAGACCGTCAACTCCGTCCTCTATTTCAACAAATACACCGAAGTTAGTAAAGTTACGTACTTTAGCTACATGCTTAGTACCAACTGCATATTTCTCTTCGATATTTTCCCAAGGATCAGCTTTTAATTGTTTGATACCAAGAGACATTTTTCTTTCTTCACGATCAAGAGTCAAGATAACAGCTTCAACTTCTTCTCCAACTTTCATCAAGTCCTGAGCTGAACGTAAATGTTGAGACCAAGACATTTCAGATACGTGGATAAGACCTTCTACACCTGGAGCGATTTCGATGAAAGCGCCATAGTCAGCCATAACAACAACTTTACCTTTAACTTTATCACCAACTTTAAGGTCAGCAGAAAGAGCATCCCAAGGATGAGGAGTTAATTGTTTTAGACCAAGAGCGATACGTTTCTTTTCATCATCAAAGTCAAGGATAACAACGTTAAGTTTTTGATCCAAAGAAACAACTTCTTCAGGATGAGAAACACGTCCCCAAGAAAGATCTGTAATGTGAATCAAACCATCTACGCCACCAAGATCGATGAATACTCCGTAAGAAGTAATATTCTTAACAGTTCCTTCAAGAACCTGTCCTTTTTCAAGTTTAGCAATAATGTCTTTCTTCTGCTGTTCAAGTTCAGCTTCGATAAGAGCTTTGTGAGAAACAACAACATTTTTGAATTCCTGGTTGATTTTAACAACTTTGAATTCCATTGTTTTGTTTACAAATACATCGTAGTCACGGATTGGTTTAACGTCAATTTGAGAACCAGGCAAGAAAGCTTCAATTCCAAATACGTCAACGATCATACCGCCTTTAGTACGACATTTGATGAAACCTTTAATGATTTCGTCATTTTCAAGGGCGCTGTTAACGCGATCCCAAGAGCGAGTAGCACGAGCTTTCTTATGAGAAAGAACAAGCTGCCCTTTTTTGTCTTCCTGAGACTCAATGTAAACTTCTACTTTGTCGCCTACAGTTAATTCAGGATTGTAACGGAATTCATTCAAAGGAATGATACCATCAGATTTGTAACCGATGTTAACAACAACTTCTCTTTTGTTCATTGAAATTACTGTACCTTCGATTACTTCGCTCGCGTTTACAGTGTTTAGAGTGTTGTCATAAGTAGAAACCAACTCTTCACGGCTTTTGTCGCCAAGCACTTCGCCTTTTTCGTAGGCGTCCCAGTTGAAATCCTCTACCGGGGAAACGTTTTTAGTGTTAGACATAAATTTAATTTTGTTTAGTTTGTAATTAATAAGTTAGACATTATATCACTTAAAAATCGGTGCAAAATTAATACTTTTATTATTACAAACATAATATTCCTTTCAAAACATCTTATTATTAGGGTTCTACAAGTTCATAAAAAAGGTTAAAGAAAGAACATTTTGCACCTTTATTATTTTTTGATTTAATGAATCATAAAGATTTTCAACAATATCAAAGAGAATTAGTTTTTATTAAAAGATAATCTCTCTTTATTAAAAGAGAATCTT
>JAUNSR010000056.1 GCA_030539115.1 Bacteroidales bacterium | reverse complement strand
TATTTATCTAATTTTCTAATAACAAGAATCAGAGTTCAACTACTGATTCGCATTATTATTATACATATATTTCCAACGCTTGCAAATATATATACTTTTTTTAATAATTATCATTTTATCATTAAAATAATAACAATTACTTCAATTTATAACCATTTTAAGTTGAGAGTTGGCATTAAGAAAGAAAAATATTCAATATTTAGTAAACTTATATTTTTCCATTATCTCCTTTTTCTCTTCTTCGGATAGAGAATTGAAATAGGATTTCCAGCCGGGACAAAAGTTAATATGCCATTTCAACATTTTTACCCAAAATGAACTGTGATTACTTTCATATTTTGATTTCATAACACAGCCTGCACATCGCTGTTTCATAATATATGTTTTTATAAAATGTTTTTTAAGATTTGATAATTTGATGAATATATATGATGTATAATTATATTATAATCTAAACAAGAAAACATTTCTGATAATTAATCGAATCGTTATGCCTCACGATTGTCCCGAATTTGAGACACCACAAGCCATAATGGCGTTTTGTGCATTACGAAAGGCTTGTTTCAAATGGATGCTCAAATACAAACCTCGCCCCATTCGTATAGCTTGCATCTACATAGATATTACCTTTTACCGTGTTACATATAAGCTGACAGATATTCAATCCTAATCCGGTGCCTTGTTTAAAGTTATCAAGCTTTTCAAAGCGTTTGAAGATTGTTTCTATTTTATCCCTTGGTATTCCATTCCCTGTATCCTCCACAAAGAATCGCAGGTATGGCTTGTCTGATATTCCTACCATATCATAGCCTAATGTAATTTTACCTGTAGATGTATTCTTGCAGGCATTGGTCAGAAAATTGATTAATACTTGCTGTACCCTCTGCCTGTCTGTCCTGAATACTGTTGATTTATGCGGTAATCTTAGTAAGAGGTTTACGCCAGTCTCTTCACGTCCTTTTATGCTTTGCAAGGCATCGCTGCACATTTCGTTTGCATCCACATCAGATAAAGCCAATTTATAAGTTCCACTTTCCAGTTTTGAAATGTCAAGTATATCATTTACTAAGGTAAGAAGCATTTCGCTGTTTACATGTATGAGTCTATTCATTTCATTGCGTTCTTCCTCATCCATCATCTCTACCATTTCAGGAGAAGTAAGTACATCACTGAATCCCACAATAGCATTCAGTGGTGTACGTATCTCATGACTCATATTCTGTAGGAATAAGGTCTTTATATTATCAGCTTTCTCAGCCTGTTTTTGTGCAATTTCCGCTTTCATTTGGGATTCTTCTGCTTTCTGTTGAGCTTTCTTAGCTCTTATACGTGATTCTTCAGCATTATTTAAAGCTTCTAATGCAATAGCGGTCTGTTTTTGTTCTTCTTTATGAGCTTTGATGACGGCATCCTTTTCTTTTTTTATTCTACTACGACTTTTGCTAATAAGTCTTGTGATAAACAACGATGAAATAAGTGTTACAGTCATCAAGGCAAGAAGCATCAATGTCTTTTGTTTTTCTCTAATACGTTGTTCTTCTGAATATTTATGTTCCAGTTCCATCTGCTTTATGTGCTGGTCCTTCTTTTCATCATTAAGTTTGTTAAGCCTTAATTCCTGCTGTTTCGTCATAAGCTTTCTGTTTTTATTTTCCAATTCCAAATTGCTATTCTTTATTTTCAACTTTTGTTGTTGAGACTCCAGCTCCAATAATTTTTTTTGATCTTGAAGCTGCTTTATAAGCAATTGATCTTTTTCGAGAGCAAGGTGTGAACTGTCTATTGACGCAGCTGCGGAAGCAAGGTATTGGGCGTTTTTTTCTTGCCAATGCTGTTGATCCATTTTATTCTTCTCCATGGAATATACAAAAGCAGAATCCCATTTTTCCATTCTTTGAAATACAAGCAGCTTCTGATAATTCCTGACCTCAGGGTTCTTTATCTTATCTGCATACTCAAGAGCTTTTTCGAACGAACATTTTTTTGAATAAAAATCAGAAATGGTTGCATTGAATGTATTTGCTGTTTCATTTGTACTGCTATTTGATTGAATTTGATCTATACGATCTTTAATCCTTTCAAATTCGTCTACTGGAAAATAGTGTGGATTCCTGTTAATAATGTATAAATAGCTGGTTAACGTACTGATTTCGTAAGCGGGGGGAGTGTGAAGAACACTCTGTTTTATCATCTTTGAACAAAGTTCCATTTCCCCGAGATCGTCATAACACTGTGCCAAACGAATCTCCGTTTTGTAAATATTTTTATCTCCAAGCTCTTTGTAGATCTCATAAACTTTTAGAAAGTTTTGTGAGGCCGCCTTGAAATCACGTTGATTGAAATAGATGACGCCTATCATGTCATAAGATTTTGCTATTCCATTCTTATTATTTCTGGAGATTGCATCATTTCTCATTTTCTCTATCTCTTTAACGCTTTCGTTTAACTTCCCTGTTTTGGAATACAAAAAGCACAAATTGCCCCAGCAGGAGTACAGATATTGTAAGTAGGGCGTTTTTTCGATAAAGGATTTGTAAAATGGGAACTCTTTAATCAGCTTATCATTATTTGTTTGAGTGTAGTGTATTGCCATTTGGGAATAGCTTATACATTCCGCTTTTATATCATGTTTTTTTTGAGCTATTAGTCTCAAGGTGTCACACATAGCTATCGAAACAGGCTTATCTAAGACTTTGTTTATTTTAAGCATGTACTGATAGCATTCATCGTCTATCTGAAAAGAGTTGTTCTTAGTTTGAGCAAGAGAAATAGATGGCGCAATAATGCACAGCATACTTATTAAGAATGTTGCCAACACCTTTAGAAAGCTGATATACTTAATACCGCCTAATGATTGTGTCATATTATGACTATATTTAAAACAAAAATTCCGAGCTACACACTGATAGCCTACCAAAGCTAAATTGTAACAAAAAGGAATTCTATTATATCTTATTATATTTTATATCTGTTGCTAAGGGCAAACGACATATATTGCTTATCTTGCAAATTTACCACTTTATTTCCGTACAGAACAGGAATTTATATTGTTTATGCAATTAACAGCCCGAAATATTTTGTTTAGACGAAAATATTCTGTACAAGTTGTCAAAAAATAGACACACGAAATAGTAATAGTCAGTCTTATAAGATGTTTTATCGGCATAAATACTATTGGAATTTAATTTGTCAAATCATCAAGTTGTATTTTAAGCAAACTGTCAAGATGATTGACAATACTGTAAGCCTATTATTATTTATCTATATACACATTTAAATAAATTTAATTAAAAATAATAGATAATTTTTTCATTATAGTTACTTTTGAAATAAATATCAATAAAACTAATCAATATTTAAAATCATGGAATACTCTATTAAGAGATTTTTCTCTATTGGATTGATGACAACCTGCATTGTAGGTTTTTTTTCCTGTACTGAAAAACAAAACACACTAACAAATGAAGAGATTGCAAATGGTTGGCAATTGCTTTTTGATGGCCAGACTATGAATGGTTGGCGTGATTACAATGGCACTGAATTGACTCAGCCTTGGCATGTAGTAGATGGCTGTATTCAGGCAAAAGGTGATGGCAGTGATGCTTTGGGTTACATTGTTACTGATAAGGAATATGAAAATTTTGAATTGGCATGGGATTGGAAACTCTCCAAAGGTGGCAATAGTGGTATGATTTACCATGTTGTTGAACGCCCTCAATTTGATGTCCCTTATGTTACAGGTCCCGAATATCAATTAATAGATGAGCCTAATTTTCCGGAACCATTGGAGGATTGGCAGAAATTGGGGGTAGATTATGCAATGTATCTTCCTGATAAATCATTAATGAAAGTAAATCCTGCCGGAGAGTGGAATAGCTCGAAGATTGTTTTTGATAATGGTCATGTTGAGCATTGGCTTAATGGTGTCAAAATACTTGAATTTGAAGCTTGGACAGATGATTGGTACAATCGCAAAAATAGTGGAAAATGGGCTCATGCTCCTGAATACGGCTTGGCTAAAGAGGGCGTTATTTGTCTTCAGGACCATGGCTATCCTGCTTCTTTTAGAAATATTAAAATTAAAGAGCTTCCTCGTAAGTCTAAAGAGGTAAGTTTGTTTAATGGGAAAGATCTTACAGGATGGGAAAACAACGGAACAGAGCTTTGGTATGTTGAAAATGGTGAATTGGTCTGTGAAAGCGGACCTGACAAGAAATATGGTTATTTAGCTACCCGTGAATATTTTGATGATTTTGATTTAACTCTTGACTTCAGGCAGGAGGCCAATGGCAACTCTGGCGTATTTATACGTTCTTTTATTGAAGAAGATGTTAAGGTTAATGGTTGGCAGGTTGAGGTTGCTCCTCAAGGTTTTGATACAGGAGGTATTTATGAATCTTACGGACGTGGATGGTTGGTTCAGATACCTGATAAAAAAGAGAATATCCTTAAACCTGGAGAATGGAATACAATGCGTATCCTTGTTAAAGGTGATAATGTAACGACTTGGCTTAATGGAGAACAGATGGTTGATATTACTGATGGAGCTATCGGGAAGGGAAAAGGAAGAGTGGCTCTTCAAATTCATGATGGCGGAGGTATTAAAGTTCGCTGGCGTAATCTGAGTTTGAAAACATTATAATTTTAACAGATAGAACAAGGCTCTATATCTTAGCAGTAATAGGATATAGGGCTTTGTTGTTTCTTGGATAGCGTTAAATAATAAATATTACCATAAATCAGAAAGACACACTTTATCTGCCAATTAAACAAGTATATTTCGACCAAATTATTTCAGGTAAAAAAAAAGGAATTAAGAGAAATAAAAGAGAGCATTTACCACCTCCTTTTCCATAATATTCAGAAATATTGAAATATATCATGTGGTTAATTTAAATATTCAATCTTCCTTTCTATAAAGATCACAGGATTAAGATTCTCAAAATAAACTTTTACTTTCCAATTCCCATTATCATCATATACGAAGCTTTCCATGCTAACCGATTGGTTGTTATTGTTGGTGATTTTCATTCTCAACATTCCCTTGTTGTCATAATTGTAAGAGGTTGTATAAACCTCTTCAGTGATGCAATCTCTTGTAATGGAAGTCGAAATACGGCTTAGGCTGTCATAGCTGTTAGTCCTTGTAAATAAAATTATTCCATCTTTTGAGTATATAATATTTTTTATCAAATTACCATTTTTGTCATATTTGTTTATGATTGAGTCTTCGCTACTTTTGAAATCATTGATATCATTAAGATTAATCTTAATATCATTTTCATTGAGATTGTAGATAAATGTGTCAATAGGAATATCCTCCAGTCTTTCGCCCTTGACAATTTTGCCATTTTGGTATATAGGAGCATAGGCAGTTTCAATAATAGATATTGTTTTTGAGCCATTAATATCTTGTAAAGGGGTATTTAAATTTTCAACATTTGATATACATACTATTGTCTTTGTGTTATTTTCATGTGATGAAAAATCTAAATTCACATTATTTGATTTTACAACAAACGATGAAAATAATAAGCCCACAATCGTCTGAATAGTTAAAAGGAAAGAGAATTTATAAAAGTCAATATTCATTACCAGTTTAATTTTAATAAATAAAGTCAATAATAATTCGTTTTAATACTGTAACAAGAAACTATTGATAATGACTTTATTAAAAGAAGATTTAATATTCTAAAATATTTCTTTTATAGTATTTGGATAATAGTTTTCAATAAGTTATAAAATATGATTGAAATTAAATTTAAATAGGAGCAGAGCAGTACCTAAGTTTAGAGAAAATGTTTTTATCTAAAAAGAGAGAAATTGTTCTAAAAAGAGGATTTTTTAAGTCTAAAGTGGTTAAAGAGGATTGATTTTTGGTTTATTTAAGATAAAGAGAGTGTGTATTTATTCATTTATTGTAAATTTGTCCGGCTGAAAAAGAATTTTATTCATCACATAATATTACAAGAAGGTTATTACAGCAACTAAGTAACCTTGCATTATGTATGGAATAATAATTCTATTATTTATCCTAAAATTACTAATACAATAAAAACTATGGCAGATTGTAAAGAAAAGCTGTTTACAGAGTTTCCTCCCGTTTCTACAGAAACATGGATGGAGAAGGTAACAGCAGACCTTAAAGGAGCCGACTTTAACAGAAAGTTGGTTTGGAAAACCCAAGAAGGTTTTTCTGTAAAACCAATGTATCGTGCTGAAGACATTAAAGGGCTAAAAACAACAGAATCTCTACCTGGAGAATTTCCTTACGTACGCGGAACAAAAAATGACAATCATTGGCTTGTTCGTCAGGAAATAGATGTTGAAGATTTAAAACAAGCAAACCAAAAAGCTAAAGACATTCTACAAAAGGGGGTTTCTTCGATAGGCTTTCATTTATCAAAAGATCAGATCAATGCTCAGTCAATTGCTGAGCTTCTTGATGGTATTAATCCTGAGGAGGTAGAGTTGAATTTTAAGAGCTGCAACAAACTTGCAGAGAATCTTATTAATGTTCTTGCTAAGTATTACAAGGAAAAAGGTGTTGATCTAAACAAGGCTAAAGGTTCAGTAAACTTTGATGCTGTTGGTGCAATGATTAAAAGAGGTTTTGAAGTTCCTGATTTTGCTGATATGATGGCAAAAGTCATTGAAGCTGGAAAGGCTCTTCCTAAATACACTGTTATTACAATAGGCAGTGACCTTTTAAATAATGCCGGTGCTTATATCTCTCAAGAGCTTGGATATGCTCTTGCATGGGGAAATGACATCTTGGCAAAAATGACCGAGAAAGGCATTGATATAGATACTGTAGCTAAAGATATCAAATTTAATATGGGTATCGGAAGCAACTATTTTATGGAGATAGCTAAATTCAGAGCAGCAAGAATGCTTTGGGCTCAGATAGTTTCTCAATACAAGCCTGTCTGTGGTTGTGCTGCTAAGATGAAAGTAAATGCTACCACCTCTGAATTTAACATGACAATTTTTGATGCCAATGTAAACATGCTTCGTTCTCAAACAGAGGCTATGTCGGCTGCTCTTGCAGGCGTTGATTCAATTGTTGTTACTCCTTATGATAAATGTTATAAGACGCCTGATGTATTCTCAGAACGTATAGCACGTAATCAACAACTTCTTTTGAAAGAGGAATCTCATCTTGATAAGAGTGTTGATCCATCTGCCGGCTCATATTATATAGAAAACCTTACAGTATCTATAGCTCAACAAGCTTGGAAAGAATTTCTTGATCTTGAGGATAAGGGTGGTTTTATTGCCAATGTACTTAATGGAGAGATTCAAAAAGCTGTCAATGCATCTTCAGAAAAAAGAAAAGCTGCAGCTTCTTCACGCAAAGAATCACTCCTTGGTACAAATCAATTCCCTAACTTTAATGAAACAGCCAATCAAAAGATTGAAAAGACTGAAGAATGCAAATGTCAGGGTAATCATACTCAGCAATTCGAAAAAGTTAATCTAAATCGTCTTGCAACAGATTTTGAAGAACTTCGTCTTGCAACAGAAAAGGCAGCTAAACGTCCAAAAGCATTTATGCTTACTATTGGAAATTTGGCTATGCGTTTGGCTCGTGCTCAATTCTCCTGCAATTTCTTCGGATGTGCAGGTTATGAAAATATAGATAATCTTGGATTTGAAACAGTGGAACAGGGTGTTGAAGCTGCATTTAAAGCAGATGCAGACATAATTGTTCTTTGTTCAAGTGATGATGAGTATGCTGAACTTGCTCCAAAGGCATTTGAGTTAATTGGCGACAAAGCAATATTTGTTGTTGCGGGAGCTCCTGCCTGTATGGAAGATTTGAAAGCTGTTGGTATCAACAACTATATTAATGTAAAATCGAATGTACTTGAAACATTGAAATCTTTCAATGCTCAATTGCTTAAATAAAATGTTTCAGCGTAAAATTCAATTATCATGAGACCAAATTTTAAAAATATAAATATAATGTCCGATGGCTTTGCTTCAGAAAATGTTGAAGCCTGGGCAAAAGAAAACGGTATAAAAGCTGATTGGATGACTCCGGAGCTTATACCTGTTAAATCTGTTTATACAAAAGAAGACCTCGAAGGTATGGAGCACTTGGATTATGTTGCCGGTATTCCTCCTTATTTAAGAGGTCCTTATTCCGGAATGTATCCTATGCGTCCTTGGACAATACGTCAGTATGCAGGATTCTCTACTGCTGAGGAATCTAATGCGTTCTATCGCAGAAATCTTGCTTCCGGTCAAAAAGGACTTTCTGTAGCTTTCGACTTGGCAACTCACAGGGGCTATGATGCAGATCATCCACGTGTTGTTGGTGATGTTGGTAAAGCAGGAGTGTCTATTTGCTCACTTGAAGACATGAAAGTTTTGTTTGATGGCATTCCATTGAATAAAATGTCTGTTTCAATGACTATGAATGGAGGTGTTCTTCCTATTCTTGCATTCTATATTAATGCAGGTCTTGAACAAGGCGCAAAGCTTGAGGAGATGCAGGGTACTATTCAGAATGATATTCTTAAGGAATTCATGGTTAGAAATACTTATATCTATCCTCCTGAATTCTCAATGAGAATCATTGCCGATATATTTGAATACACATCTCAAAACATGCCTAAGTTTAACTCTATTTCTATTTCAGGTTATCATATGCAGGAAGCAGGCGCTACTGCTGATATAGAAATGGCTTATACTCTAGCTGACGGTCTTGAATATCTTAGAGCCGGTATCAATGCAGGTATGGATGTTGATGCTTTTGCTCCTCGTCTTTCTTTCTTCTGGGGAATTTCAATGAATTACTTTATGGAAATTGCCAAGATGAGAGCTGCTCGTATGTTGTGGGCTAAGATTGTTAAGCAATTCAATCCTAAAAATCCTAAATCTCTTGCTTTGCGTACCCACTCTCAAACTTCTGGGTGGTCACTTACAGAACAAGACCCATTCAATAACGTTGGACGTACTTGTATTGAAGCTATGGCTGCCACTCTTGGACATACACAGTCACTTCATACCAATGCCCTTGATGAGGCTATAGCCTTGCCAACAGATTTCTCTGCACGTATTGCACGTAACACTCAAATTTATATTCAAGAGGAAACATACATTACTAAAGAGGTTGACCCTTGGGGCGGTTCATATTATGTTGAGTCTTTGACAAACGAGCTTGTTCATAAGGCTTGGAAACATATTCAAGAAATTGAATCACTTGGCGGTATGGCTAAAGCTATTGAAACAGGTATTCCTAAACTTCGTATCGAAGAGGCTGCAGCCCGCACTCAGGCAAGAATTGACTCTAAGAACCAAACAATTGTTGGTCTTAACAAATATCGTCTTGCTAAAGAGGCTCCAATTGATATTCTTGAAATCGACAACACTGCTGTTCGTAATGAACAGGTCGCAAGACTTCATCAATTAAAAGAGCATAGAGATGAAAAGGCGGTTCAACAGGCTCTTCGTGATATTACTAAATGTGTAGAAACAAAACAGGGCAATCTTCTTGAACTTGCTGTTAAAGCTGCCGGACTTCGCGCCACTCTTGGTGAGATTTCTGATGCTTGCGAAGCTGTTGTTGGAAGATATAAAGCTGTTATTAGAACTATTTCAGGCGTGTACTCTTCAGAAACAAAACAAAATCCGGATTATATCCGTGCCTGCGAACTTACAGCTGAGTTTGCTAAAAAGAATGGTCGTCAGCCTCGTATTATGATTGCAAAGATGGGGCAGGATGGTCACGACCGTGGTGCTAAAGTTGTTGCAACAGGTTATGCCGATTGTGGTTTCGATGTTGATATGGGACCTCTTTTCCAGACTCCTGCTGAGGCTGCCCGTCAGGCTGTTGAGAATGATGTTAATGTCTTAGGCGTTTCTTCTCTTGCTGCAGGCCACAAAACACTTGTCCCTCAGGTTATAGAAGAACTTAGCAAGCTCGGTAGACCTGATATTATGGTCATTGCAGGCGGTGTAATTCCTGCTCAGGATTATGACTTCCTTTATAAAGCAGGTGTTGCCGCTATATTTGGACCTGGAACCTCTGTTGCAAAATGTGCTGCCCAGATTGTTGAATTGTTGCTTGAAGATTAATATTTTAGAATTTTAAAGATTAATCTTCTCAAAACATAAGCTATATACATGATTTAAACTAAACACTATATATTTTAGGTTTTGAGAGTTTAAACAAAAAAGATTCATTTCACTATATATGTAAATATTTTGAAATGAATCTTTTTATTTTGTAGATTATATAATATGCTATCAAGCAATATAATGTATAAATAGAAAAAAAACTTATTTGTGAAATGAAAGTATAAATAGTAAACTTATTGGTTGTTTCTTTAAACCTTTATATAAGAAATGTGTCTGATGTTAAAATAAATATAAAATGAGAAATAGAATACTTTTTTGTTTAATGGTAATGTTTACCTGCATTGCTTGTTCTGAAAGAGAGTATAACGAAGACACTATTGAAGAACAAATTTCAGATACAGTAACATCAACAATGACGCAAGAGTCTTTTGTAAGCAACAGCACTACTTTAAATTATTGGTTATATACGCCAGCAAAAGTTGAAAACAATATGCCGTTACTCATTTATCTGCATGGAGGTTCCGGAAAAGGAAGTGATTTGAATATTATTCTAGAAAATGGATTTCCCAAGTATTTGCATGATGGTGATTTAGGTAATCTTAATGCCTATGTTATCATACCTCAATTATCAAAAGATATAATTGGCTGGTCTAATATCGCTACAATACTCAAAGAGTTGATTACTTCTACTGCAACAAAGTTCCATTGCGATAATACTTGTATATCTATAACGGGACATTCAATGGGTGGAACAGGTACATGGTCTATCGCTGCAAAGTTTCCAAAGCTATTTTATCGTATAGCTCCACTAAGCGGTAGCATTACCAATACGGAAGCTAATGTTACTTCTTTAAAAGAATCAAATATATGGGCATTTGTTGGCTCTGCAGATGTCATAGTCAACCCTCAATCAACAATAGACTTTATAAAAGAATTGAATACTTACAATTCAAAATATACTATAATTAATGATGCAACCCATTTTGATGTACCACAAGCATATGTTTCGCAAGAATATAAGTTGGTTGATTGGTTATTAGGGGAGTGATCAAATACATTTGTTAATATTATATCTGCCGACAAAAAATACTGATAATAATTTTTATAACAAAACCATCCCCAAATATTAATATTTCAAATAATTAACACCGAATGTTTTGTCTGCCAGATAAAAATATACACTTTTGTAATTCATCTGATGATATGATGAATAAAATAGAAATATTTAATAAATAAATGATTATACAGAAGAAATCTTTGGCCGACATAGTAGCCGAACAATTGAGACAACAGATTTTGGAAGGAGTTTATAAAATCGGTGGTAAACTTCCGACTGAACCGGAGTTGATGAAAACATTCAAAGTTGGAAGGTCAAGTATCCGTGAGGCGGTGAAGATATTGGTAAATATGGGCGTTGTCCGAGTTCAGCAAGGTTCGGGTACATTTGTAGCTAATCCATCAGACAACGATGATGTCAGCATAAAAATGAATAATGCCAATCGGACGGAACTCGATGAAGTGAGGAAAATATTGGATATTTCAATCGTGGAGAAGGCCGTGTCTCGAAGAACGGAAAAAGACATAGAACGAATGCAGTCTTCTCTTGAGGCAAGAAAGACAAATGCGAAAAACTGCTTGTTGAGAGAATGTATCGAAGCCGACTTGAATTTTCATATTGCGATTGCCGATGCCACCCATAATCAAATAATGGCAGACATTTATCGTTCTGCCTCCAGTCATCTGCTTTCTGAGTTTAATCGCATTTATGAAGACACGGATTGTTTCGTAAATTCACAAGCTTCTCATGAGAAATTATTGAGATACATCATCACAGGCGACTTGAAGAA
>JAUNSR010000073.1 GCA_030539115.1 Bacteroidales bacterium | reverse complement strand
CTGGTTCAAAATTCTTTAGTTTTTGGAATTCCTCTTTTTCACCTTTAATATACTCCTTTACATCTTTAAAAGTAGTCTTTCCAAACTCAGTGAGATAATCCCTGGCTAAATTTTTTTGAATCGTATAGTCCTGTTGTCTCTCTTGAAACATTTCTTTCGTAAGGATCTTACGAATTTCTTTTTGTACATTTACATGAATAAAAGGACTTCGCACTTTGTTAGTGTTATTCCAAAGCATATAGTGTACATGAGGATGCCCTTTTTCTTTATGTATGGCAGCTACCCATTCAAGCTCATGTATAGGGATTTTTAATTTTGCTGCGATATCTGGCATTACTTTAAACATATACTGTTCCCATTTCTGACGGTCTAAATAGCCTAACTCTTTGGCATCCTCTTCGGTAATGCTCACAATTCCATTATAAATACACTTACCATCATTTGTTTTTCTATACAGATCGTCAGCGAGTGAATAAAGATTTGGCACTGATATATTACCGAATAGACCATGTTCATAATTGAGATTAGATTGTGAACTATCCAAATTTTCTAAATCAGATTCTAGGTATTTTTCCAGATCCTTTTCTTCAATGGATAGATCAACCCCATCACGAGTTGCGATATAAATTAAAAGAGCTTTATTTCTGATACGGCTATCATATCGTCTAGAACCATTTACCTTACCAGAACTCTTAGAATTTGGACTATGACAACGGACTTTTGAGATTAAAGGACTAGACATGCTATCACTTCCTTGTTATATGACTTTTATTAACTGGTTAATATAATCTCTAACATCTTCAAATTCGTATTTCTTCAAATCTGATATTAAATCCTTCATAAAAGATTTATAAGCATCTTCACTATACTGTTCAATCTTACGTAATGTTTCATAAAAATAAGATTCTTTTGGACACAATAACCACTCTTCATTTTCGATAATGCTAACTAATAATGTTTCTGTTTCTGCACTTAATAAAATATTCATATGATTTCCTACCTTTCTAATTCAAACGTTTTTTGTTCAATGATAGTTTCTGGTTTAGATTCTGCACTTAAAATATTTTTTACACAATCTTTTATTGAATTGTCTTTAATCAAATCTACATTCTTGGCAAGCTTCTTAATTTCATCAATGGAATGCTTTTTATTTGAGATATGGTTTAACGCATAGATACAGTCAACCATATGATCAGTAGAATGCAGTTGATGTTTATCAAGTTCCTTTTTTATTTCCTGTTTTTCTTTCTTCTGCTCTTTTTCCTGTTCTTTGGAAAGAACAGTTGTAATATCAGTAATAATTTCTTTCGATATGCTTTGAACAAGCTTCAAAGATTCTTGATATTCATCTAATCCTTTTCCTTTCGACCAGTAGGAAAGATAACCGAAAGAATATTCGGAAGTATCTAATCCAAAATGTTTGGATACAACATAAGCAGTGCTTTCAGCTTCTATTTCATATTTACCTCGATTGAAAGAATAATCTTTAATTCTTTCATGTAGACGACTATGTGTATATTCGTGTATAAGTGTTTTAGCTTTTTGATTATCATCCAAGTGATTACTAATTACAATTTTTCTGTTTTCTCTATCAAAATAGCCATTGTAACTTAATACTTCGTAGGTAATTGGAATAGTAGAAATTTGAGTAATCGCATTAGTAAGAGCTTTAGAAATTTCGGAACTACCGGTTAGTTCATTTAATAAAGTTGGTATCGGTTTTCCTTCCGTTTGCGATATATCAAATACAGAAACTAATCGGAATCCCGAAACTACCGTTTGATTTACTTCATGAGTCTTCACGCGACCATCTTTATCAAAAGTTGGATTGCCATTGATATCTTTCACAATATCAGTTACTTTTCTTTTACTTATAGACGGTGCCATGATTTTAATAGCCTTTTCGCCTTTTTTAACATGACGACCTTTCGACTTCCAAAAATTGTACGATCCAATAAAGGTAGCATCGGGCTTTTGCTTAGAAATTAAAACGGTATTATTTACTGAATAATTGTAAAAACTACTACAAAAGTCGAGGTAGTTTTTAAATTGATCACTTGAAAGAAAATCACTTACCCCTTCTCTAAGAGAATGAATCAATTTATTTAAGTCTTTATCATCTAAGCATTTCTGTATAGATTCAGAATGTTCATTGGAAGGTATCTTTTTTTCGTTTTTTATATCATTAAAAAAATCCTCTTTTGTATAGGTTTCACCATATTGTCCTATATAAGTTTTAGTAAGTTGAAAACGTAAAGCAAGTCTTTCGTTTGTTTCATTATGCGTTAGATTGTAAGAACAAGATAATGGACCAATATTATATAATTCGCTTTTATAATGATTGAAAAGTTCTTGTTCAGAGTAATAAGGTATTGTTTCATTTGTAGAATAGTAAGTAATAGTTCCTACTGGATCATTCTCCGTTATTTCAGATAGGCTAACTTCTATATTAATATCTTTTTGATTATTTTTCATAGAGAGACCTCCTAAAAATAAAATATATTTCTTTAACTTACTTTTGTATTCTCTCTTGAAAGATTACTATTTAAAAGATTAATCATTTTGGTTTATTGGTGTTTTGATATAAGCAATAGCTTTCTTTCTAGCTTTTTCATATGTAATAGTATATTCTTCTTGTAATTCGTCTGGAACAAAACGAGAAATCGATTCCGCATTTAAGTATGTTGATGTGGCAGCCATGACACCAGTCTTAGCAGATAAGGCGCAAATTCTTTCTACACTCGGATTTAAAATAGCGGATAATTGTTCTCTTATAATTTTGGTAATTAAGTCAATATTATCAATTCCGACTTGTGCTTTTAATCCTTGATAGGCATAATCTCGTACTAGTTCAGACATGCTAATATTATTTCTATCAGCAATTAATTGTATTGTATTATAGGTGACTTCATCAAAAGTAACATTAATCCTTTTTGTCATTGTAAAATACCCCCCTTTTTTCAAAAATTCAAAATATGTAACGTCATAAATGCCTTAAATTCAAGGAATAGCGTTACTTTATACAATAATTGTAACATGA
>JAUNSR010000072.1 GCA_030539115.1 Bacteroidales bacterium | reverse complement strand
GCTGCTGGATGCCCCTATGACAATGCTCCCATGGAACGATACTACAATACTTTAAAAGCAGATTTAATCTACAGATTTAATTTCAAAACAGATAAAGAGTTAACACATGCTATTTCAGAATACGCTTATGTATGGTATAACCAGATCCGTCCTCACTCGTATAATAACTATCAGACACCATATGAGACGAGGTATCGATTGGACTAATTAGGCAGTGGTGTTACAAAAAGGCTTGACCACTACAATATAAAAGACTTATTATAAATGTCATTGTAGTATTAAAAGTATACGAATAAAATCCATATCTACAGATCCTCTATGATAAGAAATAAGCTGGAACAGGTGGCTATAAAACCGAGTCTGTGAAAAAATCTCTGTAAATTTCATAAATATATGATGCGAAGGTCTTCTATGATAAAATAAAAACATAGGAGGCCTTTAATTATGGCAAAGAAAGAAGTTTACAAAGTAGGAAAACTAACAGAAGGAAAGAAAAATATTATCAATGGATTACTTCAAGAGTACGACATTCAAGATGCATCAGATATTCAAGATGCTTTGAAAGATTTGCTTGGTGGAACAATCCAAGAAATGCTTGAGTCTGAGATGGATAACCACTTAGGATATAATAAGTATGAGCGTTCATCAGATGTTAATAATTATCGGAATGGTACTAAATCAAAAAGAGTACGTAGCAAATACGGTGAACTGGATATTGATGTTCCACAAGATCGTAGGAGTTCATTCGAACCACAGATTGTACCAAAACGGCAGAAAGACATTTCTCAGATTGATGACAAAATCATTTCCATGTACGCAAAGGGAATGTCTACTAGACAAATTTCAGAAACCATTGAAGATATTTATGGGTTTGATGTAAGTGAGGGAATGGTATCAGACATAACCGATAAGCTACTTCCAGAAATAGAAAACTGGCAGAATCGTCCGTTAGATTCTGTGTATCCCATTATCTTTATTGATGCAGTTCATTTTTCCGTAAGGGATGATGGTATTATCCGCAAACTTGCTGCATATGTTGTGCTTGGAATTAACGAAGATGGTCGCAAAGAGGTTTTGACTATTGAAGTGGGCGAAAATGAAAGTAGCAAATATTGGCTAAGTGTATTAAACAGCCTTAAAAATCGAGGAGTTCAGGACATCTTAATTTTGTGTGCTGATGGGCTTTCTGGAATTAAAGAGGCAATAGCTGCCGCTTTCCCACAGACCGAATATCAGAGATGTATCGTTCATCAGGTACGAAACACATCAAAATATGTAGCCAACAAGGATATGAAATCTTTTGCAAAAGATCTCAAGACCATATATACTGCTCCCGATGAGAAAACTGCCTTAAAACATTTGGAAGCAGTCACAAACAAATGGGATGAAAAATATCCTACTGCAATGAATCGTTGGAAAGACAATTGGGATGTTATTAGCCCTATTTTCAAGTTCTCTTCAGATGTAAGAGTAGCCTTCTATACTACAAATTCCATTGAATCATTGAATTCATCTTACCGAAGATTAAATCGCCAGAGAAGTGTATTCCCAAGCTCTCAAGCACTTTTGAAGGCATTGTATCTTGCTGCTTTCGAAGCAACTAAAAAATGGACTATGCCGATACGCAACTGGGGAAAAGTCTATGGTGAATTATCAATTATGTTTCAAGGTCGTTTAGGATAAAATTAAAGGAGCTAAGAATTCTGATTCTTAGCTCCTACATTTTGATGCTTTTTATCCTTACAAATCGGAATTTATCTTCTTTTTTCAATGATTTGCTTTATGCCAAATAAAACTATAATTAAAATACTCTCTATTATAAATCCACAATATTTTGAATTAAAACTCACATAAGTAGTAACAATCGGTGTTAAAACTGATGCTACGAAAAACAAAAGAAAATCAACACATAATTCTTTCCAATCGAATTTGTGATTTTTCATTTCAGATTTCATACTTTTTTTCAATAAATTCTTGTTATCTATCTTTCGCTGCTTTTCTGCCTCTTGGTAGCTCATAACTATTACCTCCGCTAAATTCTAATCTATCATTGTCTTAATAATACTTGAATATCCAAAAAAATACAATGAATATTGACAAGTAACAGATATACCTATATAGTCAAAGAGTGAATGGCACTCAAATAAGTCTCCATTCACTCTTAAAATTATCATAGAATTCCCTATTTACAGAAAAAATTTCACAGGCTCCAATTATCAATCTTATAAAAATAAACAAAAAAGTATTAAGCATATAAGTTTTTAGGGGGGGCTTTTCACTGTGCTTGTTATTTATTTTGTCTTTTACTTAGGGCTTTTGACAAGCCAGTGATATTACAATTTTCATAAAAAACTGGTGCCTTAACAGAATATTGTTTCCCACAGGTGTTTACATTTTGGCAAACATACAGTAAATCATTTATATTACTATGTAACGTCATTATTTTTCTAGTCAAAAGATTTTTCGCAAACATTTTCTTCATTACAACTGCAGCTATTTTTGATGGAATTTTATATGGAAGTAACTCATTCTTGTAATGCTTTAATTTTACGCCTCGAGCTTCAATTATCTTAGTAGTTTCTCTAATCGATATAACTACCTCAGATAATTCTTTTAATGAATTCATTAATTTTTCAGCGGAAGCAGTTGTATCGTTTATATCACCATACTTACCAGCAACAGTTATAACACCTGCATTAATCGCCATATGTATCCATATCCATTCTAACATATCATATGGAATTTCAAGTTTTACATTACAATCATAAAATAGTTTTATCAGTTCTTTATAATTCTTAATGTCTGCTTTCTCTTCTTTTTCGAGCATAAAATGGTCAAATACGCAACAGTTTAATACTTCGTCACTAATATTTCCCCCTGCAACAGGATACCCTAAAATATATTTCCAACCTTTCATTATTTTATTTAATTCGTTATGATCATACCATATTCCACAAACTAGAATAATCGTCCCTTGTATCTCCTGTTCATTCAATGAATTCATAACATCAGTAATACCGCCCGCTGGAACGCTAACAAAAATGAAGTCATACTTT
>JAUNSR010000019.1:32037-66561 GCA_030539115.1 Bacteroidales bacterium | reverse complement strand
GAATCGAAAGAAAAACTCCAAAAATATTAAAGCCACCTTTTAAGGGTGGCTTTTTTGTGTATCTTTAATAAAATTTTCTTTTATTGATATCTTATGGCTATCGATTTGATTTATGCAGACTGCGATGCGTATAATATTCATTACTCTTTGTGCAGAGAATTAATTGTTTACATCAATGAGTAAAATACTTGTTACAATAACTCTTTTTCTATCTCTTTGTCTTGGTTGTTCTCTTGAAACCGAACCATCAGGAATATCATCCTTTTGGAATAATGAAGAGGATGCCAAATTAGGTATTGATGCGGCTTATGCGCCTTTTTACGAAGAAGAGGGATTTGGCAGGGGGCATCTTTGGGCAGGACCCGCAAGTGATGATATGGTTGTAAACCGACAGACAACAGAGATAATAAATCTGACAAGTTTTATTAATTCAAGCACAAACACAGGAGATGGATTCTACGAAAATTGGCAGATTATTTATAAAATAATAAGAAGAGCAAATGATGTCTTAAGAAATGTGCCTGCTATTGATATGAATGTTTCGCTTCAAAACAGAATACTTGGCGAGGCAAATTTCCTCTGTGGATATTGTTATTTCTTTCAGGCAAAGCGTTATGGAGGAGTTCCGTTTTATAATTATTCCACACCTAATGATATTAATAAAGCAAGGGAAACAAAACAGGTCACTTATGAAAATATTGAAAAATATCTTTTAAAATCAATAGATTATTTTGAAAAGGAACAGCTTTGGCATCATTCTGATGATGAATGGGGACGTCCTAATTTAGGGGCAGCATTAGGTCTTTTGGCAAAAGTATATCTTTATTGGGGAAAATATGATAAAGCAAAAGAGATGTCACAAAAGGTCATCGATTCGGGTGAGTATGAACTGTGTGAGAGTTATAAAATGCTTTTTTCTTTGGAGGGTGAAAAATCGGATGAGGTATTGTTTAATTTGAACAATAAAAATGTAAGACATCAAGGCACTGTAACATCTATTGTAATGCTGTCTGCCAAACTTACCGGTGGAATAGGCTGGTATTATTTTGCTCCCACCAAATCGCTTTATGATGCTTTTGAAGATGGTGATGAAAGACGAAATGTAACTCTTAAAGGCGTTGGTGATGAAGTGAATTTTTTAGGCGTTAAAACAAAGCTCACCAGTGATAATATTAGTGATATGACTACCGGTTATATGTGTACAAAATACAGCAGTGCTTATGATAAAGCTAAAGAATGGAATTGGGAATCGGGGGCTGATATTCCTCTGTTGAGATATGCAGACGTATTGTTGATAAATGCAGAGGCAAAGATGCGGCTTGCCGGCGCATCTCCAGAAAATATGAATCAACCTTGTCAAGAGGCAACAGAATCTTTAAATCAAGTAAGGTTAAGAGCATTTAATTGGGACAAGGAAAAGTATATTTCTTCTCCCTCATTTAAAGATCTAATCGATGAACGAAGACGTGAATTGGCTTTTGAGGATGAGAGACATTATGATTTGGTTAGGTGGAGGCTTGCGAAAGAGGTCTATTCAAAGGCAACTCTTGAGAGCGACCCTCGAGGGGCAAGAAACTTTAATGAATTAATGCCCTGCTTTGCACTGCCTCAAACAGAAATCGATAACAGTAATGGTGTGTTGATAAATAACGTTCCTGAGATATCACCATATACTATGTTTGATTTTGAAATGGAATCTCTTAAAGATTAAATATTTGAATGAGAACTTCAAAACATTTAATGCCATCTGTTTTTAAATCAGGCTTATTTTAATATATCCTTAAATGATTTGATTGGATATGCATATATTCTAAAAATGCAATATTATATTTGAATGTTAATATTTTAAATAGATACAAATGCAAATTAAATTTATACCGGCAGTTATTGCCTTTATCGCTTTTTATGGCTGTAGTTCAAGCAGCAATAAAACAATGATAGATACTACAGAGACAAGAGATTTATCGAGGTATGCAAAAAATGAAGTCCCCCAAGAGAATATTTATGTCTCAACACATGATTATCCTATTGTTAATGTAGAACAGCCGGCAGGCAAAAAGGTTAAGAATGTGATTTTTATGATTGCCGATGGAATGGGGTTGGCTCATACTTATTCTGCATGGACCGTAAATAAGGGAAAACTGAATCTTGACAATTTCAAATATACCGCTCTTGCCAAGACATATTGTGCCAATAAGCTTATAACAGATTCAGGCGCTGCAGGCACCGCACTTGCAACAGGCAATAAAACAAACTACCATTCAGTTGGTGTGGATACATTAGGAAATGATCTCAATTCAATAGCTGATTATGCAAAAGAAAATGGTCTTAAAACCGGAGTTGTCGTTACATGCAGATTGACGGATGCAACTCCTGCTGCCTTTTGTGGAAATACTGTGGAAAGAGATTCTGTATATGAACTCGCAGCTGATTATTTGGACAGCAATGTAGATTATATTTTGGGTGGAGGATCCAATCATTTTCTTAAAAGACCTGATAAAAGAAATATTGTTGATGAGCTTGTCTCAAAAGGTTATTATTATGCAAGTTCAAAAAGTGAGGTGCTCTCCAATAATTCCCTGCCTATGATTGCTCTTCTTGATACACTTGACTTTCCTAAGGCTCTGGATAGGGGTGAGGTTATGAGAGAATATACAATGAATGCAATTGAAAGGCTAAATAATGAAAAAGGCTTCTTCTTGATGATTGAGGGCTCAAGGATAGATGATTTTGGACATTTTAATGAGATAGGAAACCTCGTTGAGGAAATTTTTGATTTTGACAAATGTCTTGGCGATGTATTGAAATGGGCGGAAAAGGATGGAGAAACTCTTGTTGTTGTTACATCCGACCATGAAACAGGTGGGCTTTCTCTTGTGGGTGGGGATCTTAAGAAAGGAGAGGTGCAAGTTTGGTTTACAACAACGGGACACAGCGGGGTGATGACTCCGGTCTATGCTTATGGTCCGGGAGCTGACAATTTTACGGGTATGATTGAAAATACTGATGTATGTAAAAGGATAGTTAGTCTAATTAATAAATAAACTGACATGAAATATGCTATAGGAATCGATTTGGGTGGTACTTTTATTAAATATGGAATAATAAAAGAGGAAGATTCTTCTTTCTTAATCGAGGGGAAAATGCCATCAATGGCTGATATTTCTGCTGATAAAATTATAGAACAACTAATAAAGTCTATAAATATCTGCATTGATTATTCAAAATCACATGACTTTGATTTATGTGGCGTAGGAGTTGGAACTCCGGGGATAGTTGATGAAAAGAGGGGGATAGTGTTTGGAGGTGCCGATAATCTAAAGGGCTGGTCTGATATTCATCTTAGTGAAATAATTAAAAAGGAAACCGGATTGAACTCTTATATAGGTAATGATGCAAACATGATGGCTTTTGGAGAGGTGATTTTTGGCGCGGCACGGGGGCTGACCGATGTTGTTTTCCTTACTATTGGTACAGGTATCGGCGGCGGACTTATATTAAATGGAAAACTTTACGGAGGTTACGACAACCGCGGGACAGAGCTTGGGCATATACCTTTGAATATAGAGGGCGTTGACTGTAACTGTGGTGGCAGAGGGTGTCTGGAGGCATACGCTTCAACATCTGCGTTGTTAAAACAATATAAATATAATCTGAATGAGTCTGGTATTGATGTCCGTGAGGAAATAACGGGGGAGCTGTTGATTAAGAATTATTTAAGTGGTGAAAGTTGTGCCATAAAAACAATGTGCAGTCATTGGCATTATCTCGGACATGGGGTTGCTGCTTTTATAAATATTTTTAGTCCGCAGGCCGTAGTAATAGGTGGTGGCATTTCCGATGCAGGAGAATTTTATATCGATGGGATAAGAAAAGAGGCATTTAATATTGCTTTACCCGACTGCTCTGTTAATACAAGAGTTGTCGGGGCTGCTCTTGGAAATAAGGCTGCAATATTAGGGGCAGCCGCAAATGTCCTGGAGAATTATTAGGCAACAATTAATGTATGGTTTGTATACAATTGAAGAATATTAAATAATACACACATGAAAAATTTCTTTTTATTTCTTTTTATTGCTCTTTCGGTAAATGTTTGGGCGCAGGAGAAAAACAAGTTTACCTTTAATGAGGGTGGTAAGTTTAAATTAGTGCAATTTACAGATGTTCATTATGTTAAGGGATCTGATGTTTCAGTTCAGTCTTTAGATGCCATGAATGTTGTGCTTGATCAGGAGAAGCCTGACTTGGTTATTTTCACCGGCGATATAGTAACAGGTAATCCTGCTGTTGAGGGATGGAACGATGTTTTAAAAGTTGTTATAGATAAAAAGATTCCATATATAGTAACATTCGGTAATCATGATCATGAGGTCGGCATTTCGAATGAAGATCTGGCAAAAATGATTCTTGAGAAACCATATTGCATGAATGAAAAGGGGAGTGCCTCGACTTATGGTTGTTTTAATGGAGTTGTGGCTTTACGAAACAGGAATAATTCCAAACCTGAAATGCTTGTCTATTACATCAATTCAAATGATTACAGCAAATTTAAAGATAAAGGAATAGAGGGGTATGGATGCATTGAAAGAGATCAGATAGATTGGTATGAAAAGCAAAGTCAAAAATTTGCATCCAACAACAATAATGTGTCACTTCCTTCTTTAATGTTTTTTCATATAGCAATTCCTGAATTTGTAGATGCTCTTGGAAATGACAAGACTAAATATGTGGGAATCCGTTTGGAAAAAGAATGTAATCCTGAGTTGAATTCAGGCCTATTTAATGCTATGATGCATCAAGGAGGAGTAATGGGAGTGTTTGTCGGTCATGATCACAATAATGATTATATCTCTTCTTATGGAGGAATGGCTCTTGGCTACGGACGCTTTACAGGTTCTAAAAATACTTATCAGGATTTGATGAATGGTGCAAGAGTTTTTGAACTTGATGAATCAAAACCCGGAGAATTTGTAACTTGGATAAAGCTTTCAGATGGGTCGATACATCATAAACTGTCTGTTAAAGATGGAAAGTTTACTTCACTTTCAGAAAATGCGCCTTTGGTTACAGGCTATTAGAAAAATTATAAAAATAAAAAAGGCTTCGAATATGAGACCAACCAAGGGTTTCATTTTCGGAGTCTTTTAAAACAGGTATGTAGTCAGTCTATTTGGCTGCATGTGTTTTTGCTGTGGAGTTATCTCCTGCCTCATTGTCATTTTTAAGATAAGCAGGCACATGATCGTGCTTGTTTTTTGCTTTTGTTGCAGGCTTTTTCTTGCCTTCTGCTTCTTTCATAATAACGAAGATTAAAAGTTTCCTATTATTAAATAGGTATAATATACTTTTTATCAATTAAGTCAAAACTACATTCCCTTAACGGCGTCTTATTTAGAACCTTTCTTTTGGTTGTGTTTTACCGCTTCTGTCGGTTCATCTTTAAGATAAGATGCTTCATGTTTTGCTTTTGGTTTGTTCTTTTTATTTCCAGCTGCACCCATAATAGTTTACGCCTCCTTTCAAATAATTAAACATCCAAATCCTAAACCCAAATAAAGAGCCTTGGATTTCTTTTTCTAATACTGATGCAAAATTGATAAATATTATTATTCGTTGTCCAAAAAAAAACTCAAAAAAATCTCTTTTAAATAGATTTTAACATTAACTATCTATTAATATTCTTAAATAGAAATGATTATAATTCTGAATGTGATTGAATAATAAATCAGATCTATTTATATCTGCATATGTATATCCTTGTTTAGTTAAAGATAAGAAATGTATCATTGTTGTGGTATTGATTTACCCTCTTTTTAGCTTTGTCTGATAAAAAATGTGTCGATTTGTGAAAGTGATAGATTGGTTTGTAGGAAGAGTGATTCTATTCTTTATTTTTTTTAGTTTAAATATTGAATTTTGTAAATATATATTCTTTAGAATGTAGTCATAATGAAATAATTATAAACATAAGTAAATATATTTTTAATTAATGTGTTAAAAAGTATAGGGTGTTGTAGGTTTTGGTTGTCTTAGATATAGAATGTCGAATTATTCTTAATTAGTGTAAAAATATAACTTGTGTCGATATACATAAGAAGTGCAATCTGAGAAAAGTACATATAAAACATATTGGATGCTTCTTATAAAATTACATATACATAAAAGTGAAATTTTTCAAAATCGAGAATAGTAAGAACAAGAGATTAACCCAATTTAAATGAACGAACCATGGATTGTTTTTTCCCAAGTTTAACAGGATTGAAGTACCAGAAAGCATTAATAGCAAGTTGTGCTTTAGGGGCTTTATTAACTACAGCGCCTTTGGAAGCTTATGCAACAAATGCTGCAAGTCCTGTTGTTAAAGAAGTAATGCAACAACAGGTAAAAATAACCGGACATGTACAGGGCAATAATGGATGGGAACTACCCGGAGTAAATATTGCGGTAAAAGGTCAGCCGGGAGTTGGAACCACAACAGATTTGGATGGCAATTATACATTGAATGTTGCCCCGAATGCTACGTTGGTATTTAGTTATATCGGATACATAGCAAAAGAGGTTCAAGTTAATGGTAAGACGACATTGAATGTAACTCTTGACGAGGATACGGAACAGCTTGATGAGGTTGTGGTTGTTGGATATGGAAAAATGAAAAAAGGAGACCTGTCGGCTGCTGTTGCCTCAGTAGCAAATGTCGACAAGTTAAAAGAGAGACCAATAGCAAATGCGGCAGAAATGCTTCAAGGGCAGATACCGGGAGTAACTGTAGTTGCAAATGGCGGTCATACAGGATCAGAACCGACAATTACTATACGTGGTATGGGTTCAAGAACCGGTGAAAGTGTTCTTTATGTAGTCGATGGCGTTCCCGGAGCTCCATTCAACTTTAGTGATGTCGTATCAATGACAGTATTAAAAGATGCTGCCTCTGCTGCCATTTATGGGGCTTATGCAGGTTCGGCAGGTGTAATTCTTGTAACAACTAAACAAGCGTCAGAGGGAGCAACTTCCGTTGAATATAATGTAGTAACAGGTTTCTCAAGAGCAAGCAATCTACCTCAATCGTTGACTATAGAGGAAGAAAGAAAAGTAAGAGCAGCAGCTTTGGGTGGCGAACAATATCTACCTGACGGATGGGATGTTGCAAAGAACCCATACATCGGACAGACACGTACTGACTGGATTGATGAGATATTTAGAGATGCTCCTTTCCAGCGTCATAATGTAATCCTTTCAGGAGGAAATGAGAATTTCTCAAACAGAGCATCTGTTGAATTCTCAGACCGACAGGGAACATTGGAAAATACATACAAGAAAGGTGTAATTACACGTATAAACTCAATGTTTAAGATTAACAAATGGGTTCGTGTAAGAGAAGACTTTACATGGAGAGATACTCAATCGAAGGATGCTAACACCTCTTCAGCACAATCGGGAGCTATCTTGGCGGCTTTGATGATGCCAAGAAATGCAGAGGTATATACATCTGACGGTTCCTATGGAGGAACAGCCCCGAGTGACCCTGAATATATAGCAAAATATGGAAATAATTTCGCTGATATTCATGGAGATGCCATAAATCCAGTTAGAATATTGAAATCTGCTTATGATGAGAATCATTATTCTACAGTTAATACATCAACATTCTTGGATATCATGGAACCTATAAGGGGTCTTAATTTTACTTCAAGATTTTCTTATAAGTTGAATAATTATTTCTCACGTTATTATAATACACGCCGTTTAGAGCCTGGTAAGCCGAATAACAATAATAACTTAAGCTACAACAGTTCGCGTGATTACAGTTGGGATTTTGAAAATACAGCAAATTATGACCGTGTTTTCAATCGCCACAATGTGGGCTTGATGGCATCTACCACAGCTTCTGAAAGTAAATACCGTTCATTTTATGTAAATGGAAAGGATTTTGAAAGTGAAGAGGAAGCATTAATGTATTTTGCACAAGCAGGAAGCTTTGACCCTGCTTCAGATTCATATTCATGCGATAGAAACGTTTCTTTTGTAGGAAGAGCTTCTTACAGTTATGCTGATAGATATTTCGTTACGGCATCTTGGCGTCGAGATTATGCAGGACGTTTGCCTCAAGGACAGAAATATGGAGATTTTCCATCTGCAACTTTGGCATGGAAACTTACCTCAGAGGAATTTATGCCTAAAATTGATGCCTTAAACACATTGAAACTTCGTGCAAGCTGGGGCCGTATAGGTAACTTAGGTTCTGTATGGTTGGGATATAGCTATCCTACTCTTTCAAAAAGTGGAGGCGGTGATGTTGGTGGACAAGTTGGAGCAACCACTCCTATTGTTACCGGAAGATATAATGGTGTTGGATATAATCCCCTTTTAACATGGGAAACATCCGAACAGTTAGACCTTGGTCTTGATGCTGTAATGTTTAATAACAGATTAAATCTTACTGTTGATTATTTCGATAAGAAAACAATGGATTTGATTAAAGAACAAGAGGGCGGATGGACAACTAATATTGGTATTAGTCCGATGTATATTAACGAAGGTGAAATCAGTAATAGAGGTATTGAAGTAGCAGCTAATTGGACTGACAAAGTAGGTAATGTAAATTATTGGGTTGGTGGCAATATGGCTACTTTAAGAAATAGAGTAACCAATATTGGTAAAGCTGATGCTGATGGGAATAAACCGGTATGGACAGATGGAGGTTCTTATCGTGATTTGAATCCATTTAGAACAGAAGAGGGTAGACCTTTATATTCTTTTTATGTAATAGAATCACAAGGCGTTTTTAAAACTCAGTCGGAGGTTGATAATTATAAAAATGAAAAGGGAGAACTAATACAGCCTGATGCTGCAGTAGGTGACTTGAAATTTGTGGATTTTAATCATGATGGAGAAATTTCAGATGCAGACCGCCAGTTTATGGGAAATGCAATGCCTGATTTAACTTATTCTTTATCAGGAGGTCTTGGATGGAAAGATTTTTCTTTCAATCTTATGCTTCAAGGCGTTGCGGGTGTTAAACTGTTTAATGGATATAAACAAACTGTTTTAAATGAATCTTTGAGTTCATTTAATCGTTCAAGAGATATCCTAAAAGCTCTTGATGGACCAAATGATGATGTTCCACGTATCTCAAGCAGTGATCCAAATAAGAACTTTACTCGTGTATCTTCTTATTTCCTTGAAGACGGCGATTATTTGCGTATAAAGAATATCACTTTGGGTTATTCATTTACCAGACTTCTTCAAAAGAATGGTTATTTGCTTGACAGAAAGAGCACATTGGATTTGACATTGAGTGTAGACAATCTATTTACATTCACTAAATATTCAGGCATAGATCCTGAAGTTGGTGGAGTTGGTCTTGACGGTGGACAGTATCCAGTATCCCGTACTTTCTCTGTAGGTGTAAAAATGAAATTTTAATTTTTGAATTATATAAATTAAAGTTCAAATAGCTGATTAAATTTTTATTAGAGATTGACCTAAATTATACACAAATGAAATCGCCATAACTCAGCTAAAGATGAGATACCGACAAAAGGTAAATAAAAGGCGCATTTGTACCTTAGTGTTAAAAATTAAATTATACACAAATGAAATTAAAATTCTTATCAATATTGGCATTTACCTCACTCATGTTTGCAACATCATGTGAAGATTGGTTAGATGTCCAGCCGGAAGGTTCGCCAAACGATGCCAATTTCTGGCAAACAGACAAACATTATACCTCTGCAATGGATTATGTTTACGATTGTCTAAATTATGAAGAGACATGGGGAAGAGACCTGTTTTGGGAACAAGGCGCATCAGATGATATTTTCTTTTCACGTGCCCGTGGAGCTTCACAATCCAACTTGGCAAATTTAATAATGGATGGAAATACAGAGGGAAGCATTAAAAACAACTATGAATTGTTTTATAAATCTATGGCTGCAGCCAACAATGTTATCTATCATGCTCTAAAGATGAGCAACAGAACAGAAACTATCAATATACGTTTGGGTGAGGCTTATTTTATGAGGGCTTTCATGCATTATATGATTGCTTATCGCTATGGTCGTGCAGACAATGGTGTTCCTTTTGACAGATATGAAGATTATGACCCGTATGTAACCAAAATTCCAGAACAAAGAGCAACAGTAATGGATAATTATGCTCTTATTATCGAGGATCTTGAAAATGCACAGAATCTCTTGCCTTGGTTTAACACGACATCTTCCGATGATTATGGCAGGGCAACAAAAGATGCTGCTATTGCTCTTGAAGTAAAAACTTATGCTTATTGGGCTCAGCATGATAAAACTCAATGGTCAAAAATTCCTTCCCTTGTAGATAAACTTGAAAACGAGGGTGGCCGTGCATTGATGAATAATTTTGAAGATGTATTTAAAGTTGAGAATGAATGGGGCTCTGAATATATTTTCTCTATCAATTCAACAGGTGCAAATTATGCAGGAAGTATTTTTCCTGGAATTGTTTTGGATAATAAAGGCTGGGGATATTATAATGGCTGGGGTAACTTCAAACCGACTCTTGAACTTTATGCAGAATATGATGAAAATGACTTGCGTTTACCTGCCACTATAATGAAATATGGCGATGAGTTTACCTATTTCGGTGAGAAAAGACGCTTCTATTCCTCTGCAGACCTTGAATGTGGTTTTCATTTCAAAAAATATATGGACCCATTTGCAAAGGGATCTATTGATAAGGTTACCGGAGCAGGTGTAAATGAAGCTCTTTCTCCAAATGGAGACCGTCCGACAACTGATCTTAACGTTCCAATTTTCCGTTTTGCCGAAATGTTGCTTTTCAAGGCAGAAGCTCAAATTGAAACCGGGGTAAATGCAGCTCAAACTTTAAATAGAATTGCAAAACGTGCAGGCTTAGGCGATAATTATTATTCAAATCCTACTATTCAGGATTTAATGCATGAACGTCGTTGTGAATTGGCTTGTGAATACACAGATAGGCTTATGGATTTAAAACGTTGGACTGCAGCAGGCTATCAGGATGCCAAGGCTCGTTTGGAATCTGAAGTTCATGGATTGAAATATGAAAATCGTTCCGATCCTGATTCCAAATTAGTAGCTAACGGAACTGTTTATGATGAAACAACTAATCCTGCCAGCAAGGTTCAGCAAATGACTATTAATGGAAAAACTTTTGATGGTGTAATAGTTATCCAAAAAGCAAAAAACTATACAGATAAATGCTCTGTATTGCCTTATGATATTAATGAAGTGATTAAGGCTCAAGGGGCATTGAAACAAAATAAAGGTTATGCAAGTAGTTTTTAATTGTTGATTAAGACTTAAAAAATAAATTTCTATCTTTTCCATTTTTTCAAAGACGGGTTGAATCTGCTTTTTATAAGTTTGAAACAACCCGTTTATTGTTTATTTTTACTCACTTATTATTTTTTTATATAATAAGTGCTTTTTTAGCAGTGCTAATTTAATTCTACCTTCATGAAAATTATCTTAAACAGGATATTTGTCCCTTTGGCTATTGTCTTTTTTGCAGCCTGTGACAATCAAGTTAAAGAACCTATTGATTATGTGAATCCGTTCATTGGTACGGGAGGTCACGGTCATACTTATCCGGGTGCAACCTATCCATTAGGAGCGGTTCAATTAAGTCCTGATACAAGAAGAGGCAATTGGGATGCTTGTTCAGGTTATCATTACAGTGATAAAAAAATAGCAGGTTTTTCCCATACACATTTAAGTGGAACAGGTTGTATTGATCTTGGTGATATTCTTGTACGACCGCTTACAGGTTGCGATTCTTTGTCTTTTTCTCATAAAGATGAAATAGCTTCTCCGGGTTATTATTCAGTAAATTTTCCCTCAGACAGTGTTTTTGTTGAGTTGACAGCAACGCCTCATATTGGCGTTCATAGATATACCTTTTCAAAAAAAGGACAGGTAGGATTATTCCTCGATTTAAATCATCTCTTGGATAATGAAACAATTCTTGAACAGGATTTAAAACAAACTGCAGTTAATGAAATTGTAGGAATGAGAAGAACTTCTGGCTGGGTTGGTGACCAACCTATTTATTTTGCCGCTCAATTCTCAAAGCCATTTACTAAAACTGCAATTCATAATAAAAAGCAGGATGCTACACTTCGTTTCGACAATAATGATGGAGAACCTCTTGTTGTAAAGGTTTCGCTTTCGCTTATAAGTGTTGAGAATGCAAGAGAAAATATAAGAAAGGAAACTTCAAGTTTTGACTTTGATGAGATTTGTTCACAAACAAAGCAGAAATGGAATGAAGAGCTGTCAACCATTAAAGTTGACGGCGGCACTGAAAAACAAAAGGAAATTTTCTATACAGCATTATATCATTTAAGAATTGTACCAAATTTGGTGTCTGATGTAAATGGCGATTATCTTACATATAACAAAAGAGAATTAAACAGTCAAAGAAAAAGATATTCTACATTTTCCCTTTGGGATACTTTTAGAGGATGGAATCCTTTGATGACTCTTGTTGATACAACACTTGTAAATGATATGATAAACTCTATGCTTGATATGTATGATGCAAGTGGTGAGCTTCCTATTTGGCCTTTGGCAGGAGGAGAGACAGAAACAATGATTGGTTATCATTCTGTTTCGGTTATTGCCGATGCATATATGAAGGGAATAAGAGGCTTTGATGCTCAAAAGGCTTTGGAAGCAATGGTTATTTCCGCAGAAGCAAATAAGAAAGGTGCTGATTATTATATAAAATATGGGTTTATTCCTTCAAATATTAAACGTGAATCTGTTTCCTGCCTCCTCGAATTTGCTTACGATGATTGGTGTATAGCTCAAATGGCTAAAGAACTTGGTGATATTGATATATATAATATTTTCACGCAAAGAGCGGCTAATTATATTAATGTATTCGATGGCAGCACATCCTTTTTCAGAGGCAAGAGTCTTGATGGAAATTGGGAAACCCCTTTTGACCCTTCTGAATCGGGACGAGCATATACCGAGGCTACTGCTTATCAATATCGTTTTTTTGCTCCACATGATGTTAATGGTCTTATCCAATTGTATGGAGGAAAAGAAAAGTTTATTTCATCACTTGATGAATTGTTTGTAAAAGAAAATAATTCAAAAGAGAATTTAACTATTGATATTTCCGGTCTTATTGGTCAATACGCTCATGGAAATGAACCAGGTCATCATATGGCTCATCTTTATTCTTATGTCGGACAACCATATAAGACTCAGGCAATGGTTAATAGAATAATGAATGAAATGTATGACAATACTCCTGAGGGTATTTGTGGAAATGAAGATTGCGGACAGATGTCGGCTTGGTATATTCTTAATGCCTTAGGCTTTTATCCTGTTTGTCCGGGGACCAATGAATTTATTCTTACAACGCCTTTGTTTGAAAATGCAGATTTAAAACTTGCAAATGGAAAGCATTTAATTGTTTCAAAAAACAGTAAATCTCAAAAGGATATCTATATCTCTAATGTTTTGCTCAATGATTCAATAATTACAGCACCTTATATTACCTATTCACAGATTATGAACGGAGGAAATCTGTTGTTTGAAGTTTCTGATAAACCGTCAAAAGATTGGGGTGTGTTACATGTCCCTTATTCTATGACTAATGGTAATGTTGTTTCAAGACCTTATACTACAAAAGATTTGTATCTATTTGAAGATTCAATATCGGTAGATATGGGTTGTGCAACAGATGGTTCCTCAATTTTCTTTACTCTTGACGGAAATGAGCCTACAGAAGAATCTCAGCTTTATACAGCTCCGTTAGTTGTTGAAAATAATTGCAATATAAAATTTAGGGCTTATAAGAAAGGTTATACTCCAAGTTCTATTGTAAATATCAATGCTGTAAAAGCCGTTAATAAAAAAGCAGATAAAAAGAAGCTTATCAAAAATGGAGTAAAATATAATTATTATGAAGGCTATTTCACACAAACTTCAGATTTGTTGAAGAGCAATCCTAAAACTACAGGTGTTGATTCTATTGTTTCCATAAGTAATTCTCTTCAGGAAGATCATTTCGGATATATATTTTCTGGATATATCTATGCTCCTGAGAATGGAGTCTATGAATTCTTTACCCGTTCAGATGATGGTAGTGTTTTGATTATTGGCAATGATATGGTTGTCAATAACGATGGCTCTCATGCCGCTATTTCAGCTTCAGGAAAAATAGCCCTTGAAAAAGGTTTTCATTCTTATCGGTTGATATATTTTGAGGATTATGAGGGTGAAGCTTTGCAATGGGGTTGGAAAATTCCCGGGAGCAATGATTTTGAAGATATTCCTTCAGAAAATCTTTTTATTGATTGATGTAAAAACAAAAAATTATTAATATGCAACCGCCATAACTCACTTAAAGATGATATACCCTGTAAATGGTAAATAAATGGCGCATTTATACCTTAGTGTTAAAAATTAAATTATATACAAATGCAACCGCCATAACTCACTTAAAGATGATATACCCTGTAAATGGTAAATAAATGGCGCATTTATACCTTAGTGTTAAAAATTAAATTATATACAAATGCAACCGCCATAACTCACTTAAAGATGATATACCCTGTAAATGGTAAATAAATGGCGCATTTGTACCTTAGTGTTAAAAATTAAATTATATACAAATGAAAAAGCTTATTGTTTCATTATTACCTCTTTTAGCAATTTTTGGTTGCTCCAAAGAAGTTGAACCTCTTAAATTGGAGGTCGTTTCTTTTAACATAAGATATGACAATCCTGATGATAGTCTTAATGTATGGTCAAATAGAAAAGAAGCAGCCGCAAATACTCTCCTTTTCCTTTCTCCCGATGTTATAGGAACTCAGGAAGTTCTTTCAAATCAGCTTTCCGATATGAAAAGCCTAATGCCTGAGTATGAGAGTGTGGGTGTTGGAAGAGAAGATGGAAAAACAAAAGGAGAGTATAGTGCAATACTATATAAAAAAGATAGGTTTAATCTTATTAGTTCCGGAACATTTTGGCTTAGTGAAAATCCAGAGGCTGTTGGAAAGAAAGGCTGGGATGCCGCTTGTGAAAGAGTTGTCACTTGGGCAAAGTTTCAGGATAAGAAAACAAATAAATCGTTTGTTGCCTTTAATACTCATTTTGACCACAGAGGAAAAATTGCGAGAAAGGAGAGTGTAGCTTTGCTTTTAAACAGAATGGATTCTATTGCCAATGGAGAGGCGGCTTTTGTTACAGGTGATTTTAATTCGGATCCCAATTCAAGTGTGATCAAAAGCATAACCTCTTCTGAAAATCCTATTTCTCTAAGAGATTCCCGTTCAATAGCCAGTGTTGTTGCCGGGCCTGCTTGGACTTTCCATGATTTTGGTGAGCTTCCTATGCAGTACAGAGAATTGATTGATTTCGTTTTTGTAAACAAAAAAATCAATGTTGATGACTATGCAGTGATTAATGGACAAATCGATTCATTGTTTATCAGCGATCATAATCCGGTTGCAGTAAAACTCTCATTTAACTAATTCCCCAAAATCTAATATCTAATTATGGATTCAAGAAGAGATTTCCTTAAAAAAGCCATGCTTACAGGAACGGCAGCTGTACTTCCTATAAAGCTGAGTGCGAAAGAAGATGACAAATCGATAGAAAAATATAGACTTCCTTACAAAAATACATACCTTAAAGAGCCTCTCGTTACAGAGAATGAATACAGAATAGCAAAGCCTGTGGAAACTAAAGCCGGCAGTTTTGAGCAGGCTAAAAAGATTCTTCCCAATCCCATTTGGCAGGGTCATGAAAAGGAGATCGAGATGTATTGGAAGGCTTGGGAGATTGGTATTAAAAATATCAAAGCGCCGGAGACAGGCTCAGGCTTTGTCTCCAGTTATATAGATACCGCATATAATGGGAACATTTTTATGTGGGACTCTGCTTTTATTATGATGTTTTGCCGTTACGGTACCCGTTTCTTCCCTTTTCAACAATCAATAGACAATTTCTATGCAAAGCAGCATCCTGACGGCTTTATTTGCAGGGAAATAAAAGCTGACGGGGCTGATTGCTTTGAACGTTATGACCCGACAAGTACAGGTCCTAACATCCTTCCTTGGTGTGAAATGGTTTATTATAAACAATTTGGAGATATGGAACGTCTTCATAAGGTTTTTCCGGTGCTTTGTGCTTATTATAAATGGCTTAAATTAAACCATACCTGGAGAAATGGAACTTATTGGTCAAGCGGGTGGGGAACCGGAATGGATAATATGCCAAGAGTTCAGCCTCAATATAATATGATTTATAGTCATGGTCATATGATTTGGCTTGATGCTTGCATTCAACAGCTTTTTGTTGCCAATCTTCTTCTTGAAATGGGACTTTATCTTGAACGTTGGCAGGAGATCGAGGATTTTGAGGATGATGCAAAAATGTTGTCAAAATATATTTCCGAAAAACTTTGGGATGATAAAGAGGGATTCCTTTTTGATGAATATTCTGATGGGTCACTCTCTAAAACAAAGGGAATACATGCGTATTGGGCTCTTTTGACTGATTTGCTCGACAAAAATAAAATGGACCGATTCGTAAAGGAGCTTGACAATAAGGAAACCTTTAATCGTTTTCACCGCATTCCTTCTCTTGCTGCCGACAATCCAAAATATAAAGAAAACGGACGCTACTGGCAGGGTGGTGTTTGGACAGGAGCTACCTATATGGTTGTTCAAGGCTTGAAAAAACATAACTATGACACTCTTGCCTGGGATATTGCAATTAATCATTATAATAATGTGTTTGAAGTTTATAAGAAAACCGGCACCTTTTGGGAATATTACGCTCCTGAATCTGCTGATCCCGGCTTTATGGCCCGCCCCGACTTTGTCGGATGGACAGGGCTTCCTCCTATTGCTGGGCTAATAGAACAGATAATGGGAATAACTGCCGATTATACTAAAAAGGAGGTTTGCGTTGAGGTTAATCTAAAAGAGGAATATGGTCTTGAGAGATATCCTTTTGGTCCTGAAGGTATGATAAACTTTATGATTAAGCCTAACGGGAATAATTTTCCTACAATAAATATCGATTCAAATATTGATTTCAAGCTTATTGTTAAAGCCAATGGCAAGAGTAATATATATAATGTAGCCGGAAATGGTGAACAAACATTCAATTAACTGTTATATAAATATTCTCTTTGCAAACCACCTATAAACAAATAGTGGAAATCAAGTTTCTATTAATTATTCTGCCATTAAAAAACAGAATTTAATGATATGTTATGAAAAAACTCTTTTTATTGTTGATGATAGCCATTTTAGGGTGCTCAAAACAACAAACAGATAAAGTCTATTACAATGCTTTCTCCCATAATGATTATACAAGAAAGGCACCTTTGCTTGATGCCCTTTCCTATAATTATAATTGCGTTGAGGCTGATATATATAGAATCGATGATGAACTTTATGTAAGCCACGATTATCCGGATTCTATAAATAAAGTACCAACTCTTTTGGATCTTTATATAAAACCCCTTGCTGACAGAATAGACAAAAACAAAGGTTCGGTTTATAAAGGCTCTTCCCAGCCATTTTATTTAATGATAGACTTTAAAAGAGAGGGTGAAGATATTTACTCTCTTCTTAAGGAGCAGCTAAAACCTTATGAAAAATATTTTTGCAGATATGAAAATGGCAAAATAACAAAAGGTCCGATACTTTTGTTCTTTTCCGGCGACAGACCAATGAATTCTTTGCCAAAGGAGGAGAACCGAATTGCTTTCCTTGATGGAAAATTTAATGAATTGGACCAAGATATTCCATCTTCTCTTATGCCTGTTGTCAGTGACAACTATAAAGATTATTTTTCTTGGGATGGTAACGGTGAGATGCCTTTTGACCAGCTTGTAATATTAAAGCAATTGGTAAAAAAGGCTCATTCGGAAAATAAAAAGATTCGTCTTTGGGGTGGTCCCGATACAGATGAATACAAAAAGATTCAGATAAATTGTGGAGTTGACCTTATAGGAGAGGATAATCTTGTTCAACTTTATAATATCCTTAAAGGGGAATAAAATATTTTGTTTAATATTTTAATGTTAAGTTATATTTTAATGTTTGTATCCAATAAAAAATAATTAGATGTTTGGCTCTATGCTTTAAAAATATTTATTAACTTTTTTCTTTAAAGGCTTTGTCGACTTATGTCTTCAAAGCCTTTTTTTATTTTCGGCTTGCAAAACGAGAAGTGCTGAAATTTATAAATTATATGTAAAATGATGTTTTTAATATATTCTCAGAGCGGAATCATTAAATAATACCTCTTCAAATCCATTAGTTGTTAGTTGTTTTTAGAATTTAAGATAATATTAAATTGAATAATGTTTTAGATTAGATTTATAAGTGCCCATAGGCTTATTTTGACAGTTGCAGATATCTATAAATATCATTTAAGGATTAGAACTGTGATTGCTAATTAATTAAAGAAAATAGCTAAAATGAGTAATTTGATTTAGTGTTAAAATTTAATGTGAATAAAATATTTTATAAAAAAATAATAATTATTTAAAAGAATAGCATATATTTGCCAAACAGTTAAAATTTAATGTAAATTAATTTTAATTGATGATTTATTGATTAAAAGAACATTATTTATAAAAAATAGTTTAACACCTAAAATTGATGTAACCTTATTAATTAATAAAATATTTAAATCAAAGATTCAACTTAAAATCTTAATAGAAGCTTATTTCTAATGATTGGAAACAATAAACCTTAAAAAGTTATCAATTTATATTACCCTTTATTTAATGCTCACACATTATGAGACAACGTTATGTAAAAATTGCAATGTTGTTAGCCTTAGCCGGAGCAGCTCCCTCCACATTGTTGGCGGAAAATGCTTCAATTTCGGCTCAACAACAAAAAAGAACTATCAAAGGAACAGTTCGATTTAAGAGCGATAAAGAGCCTGTAATCGGAGCTAATGTTTGGTTGAAAAATAGTTCAACGGGTGCCATTACCGATTTAGATGGAAACTATTCTATTTCAATTGATGGAGTCGGTGGTGTTTTGGTTTTCTCTTATACCGGTTATAAAACTGTAGAAATTGCCTTGAATGATAAAACTGTAATCGATGTAGATTTTGAAGAAGATTCAGAAGTGATCGAAGAGGTTGTTGTTGTAGGTTATGGTAGCCAGAAAAAAGCCAGTGTAGTTGGAGCCATCTCAACAGTAAACGTAAAAGATTTAAAAGTACCATCTTCTAATTTGTCTAATGCTCTTGCCGGACAGTTAGCAGGTGTTGTTGCAATGAATCGTTCCGGTGAACCGGGAAAGAACAGCTCTTCTGAGTTTTATATTCGTGGTGTATCCTCCTTTACAGGAAATGCTTCTCCACTTGTTTTGGTCGACGGTATTGAACGTGAGTTAGACCTTGTTGATACTGAAGACATCGCTTCATTCTCTATTTTGAAAGATGCATCTGCTTCTGCCGTTTATGGTGTAAGAGGTGCCAATGGTGTTATTTTGATTACCACAAGAAAAGGTGCAGAGGGCAAGCCTCAGATTAATGTACGCGCTGAAGGTGGTATTACTCAGCCTACAAAAATGCCAAGCATGGTTAATTCTGCACAATGGGCTGAATTATATAATGAAGCTGCCGGAAAGAAATATTATTCTGATGAGGTAATTGATAAATATCGCACAAATGCAGATAGAGATTTATATCCTAATGTAAATTGGATTGATGAGTTGTACGATGATTTTGCTTCCAACCAGAAAGTAAACTTAAATATTTCCGGTGGTGGTGATATCGTTAAATATTATGTTGCAGGATCTTTCTATAATGAATCTTCAATATTTAAGAGTGCCGGTAATGTTTACGATTACAACTCTTCAATAAAATACAACAAATTCAACTTCCGTGCAAATATGGATATTAACGTTACAAAGACTACTGTCTTGAATGTTAATATGGCTAATATTTACGAAAAGTCTTTCGGACCGGGAAGTGAAACAGGTAACATTTGGGGTTACACTTTTGCTACTTCTCCAAATGCTTTCCCAACACAATATTCTGATGGAACAATTGCAGCTCCTTCAGCTGCTTCAGGATATAATCCTTGGAACTTGTTGGTACATTCAGGTTATCGTGAACAATTCTGGAACTCATCTCAATCATTGATTGGATTAAACCAGAAACTTGATATGATTACAAAAGGACTTACAGCTAATATCAAGTTTTCTTGGGATGCATTTAATACAACTTTGCAGACAAGAACTAAAGAGCCTAAACAGTTCCATGCAATCGGTAGAGACGAAGATGGAAATTTAATTTATGGAACAGCTATTTATCAAGGTCAAACAGATCTTACATATGGAAGAAGTACTGATGGTACTATGACTACCTATATGGAAGGATCTTTAAATTATGACCGTCTTTTTGCTGAAAAACATAGAGTAGGAGCTTTATTGCTTTATAATCACAAGATACATACTAAAACTCAAGCCGGAGATCAAAGTTCATCTCTTCCTTATAAGAATCAAGGATTGGCAGGACGTTTAACTTATGCTTTCAATGATACTTATTTTGCTGAGTTCAACTTAGGTTACAATGGTTCTGAGAATTTTGCAAGAGGACACAGATTTGGGTTCTTCCCTGCAGGAGCTTTGGGATGGATGGTTTCTAATGAAAACTGGTTTGAACCTGCAAAAGAATATTTTGACAACTTTAAATTAAAAGCATCTTATGGTATTGTTGGTAATGATGATATTGGTGGATATCGCCGTTGGATTTATATGCCGACTATCGTTAGTTCAGGATCTTTCAATTATGGTAATACAGCAAATCTTGGTGGTTCCGGTATTCGCGTAGGTGATGTTGAAAACTTAAGTGTAAGCTGGGAAGAAGCTAAAAAGTTAAATGTTGGTGTTGAATTTACATTCTTAAACTCTATTAAACTTCAGGCAGACTACTTCCATGAAAAAAGAGATGGTATTTTCCTTCAACGTGCCGGTCTTCCTGCTCTTGTTGGTCTAAGTACTGTTCCTTATACTAATATTGGTAAAGCTGAAAACAAAGGTTTTGATGGAACATTGGAGTATGACAAAAAAGTTGGAGAAGTATTCTTAACTGCAAGAGGTAACTTCAGTTTCAGCAAAAACAAATTGATTGACAATGATGAGCCGGATTGGTTGTACAAATATCAAAACAGTATTGGTAAATCTTTCGGAAGTGGAACTTCTTCTCATACAAAAGGCTTAGTTGCATTAGGATTATTTGAATCTCAGGAAGAGATCGACAACAGTCCAACACAAACTTTTGGTACTTATAGAGTAGGTGATTTAAAATACCAGGATACAAATGGTGATGGAAAAATCGACTCAAATGATATGGTTGCTTTAGGATACACTAATATTCCTGAAATCACTTATGGTATTGGTATGACAGCTCAATGGAGAAACTTTGACGTAAATGTGTTCTTCCAAGGAATTGATCACGTTAATTTCTTCTTAAGTGGAAACTCTATCAAGAGCATCTTCGGAAGCAACAATATGGAACGTTCTGCTATCAATGCAGATGTTTATGACAATGTTTGGAAATCAACAAATACTGCTGAACAAAATGCAGATGTATTATATCCTCGTCTTGCTCTTAGTGGCGCTGCAGGAAGTGTAAACAATGCACAAACATCTGACTATTGGATGCGTGATGGAAGCTTTATTCGCTTAAAGAACGCTGAAATTGGTTATTCTTTACCAAAAGAACTTGTAAGCAAAACATTTATAAAATCAGTTAGATTCTATTTGTCTGGAAACAACCTATTAACATTTAGTAAATTTAAACTTTGGGATCCTGAAAAAGGTGGTGGCGAAGGTGCCGGCTATCCTCAATCAAGAATAATTTCTGTTGGATTCAATGCTAATTTCTAATGCCTTATATGATATAAATTATGAAAAAGAATAAAAAATACTCATTATATCTTCTTTGCGGAGCTCTTGCTCTTTGCACTTCTTGTGAGGATTTCCTTGACAGACAAGAAGATGAAGCAATGACATTTGAGAAAATCTGGACTCAGAGAAGCACTACATATCAATATTTCTTAAATGCAATGTCTTTCCTTCCTGATGATGCAAATGATTTCAACTATTCTCCTTGGATGGCTGCTTCTGATGAAGGTACAGTTACATATAACCGTGATTTCAGATGGATTAATTTCGGTTCTTGGAATGCTTCTTCAGTTCCATATTATCAGATGGGAAATTATTACAATGGTATTCGCGAGTGTAATATCTTCATGCAGAATGTTGACCGTTGTAACGACCCTTTAATCACTGCTGAGGAAAAAGCTGAATGGAAAATCCAAAGTCGTTGGGCTCGCGCTTATTATTATTTTATGATGATGAGAGTTTATGGTCCTGTATTCCTTCTTGGTGATGAATTGCTTGACTTTACTCAAACAACACAACAACTTGAACGCCCACGTAACACTTGGGAAGAATGTGTTGATTATGTTGTTTCAGAAATGGAAGAATGTGCTAAAGAGATGACTCCAACATGGGCTTCTGAATCTAAAAGAGGTCTTGCTACTCAAGGCGCTTGTTATGCTGTTATTTCTCGTTTGAAATTATACAGTGCACGTCCTTTATTTAATGGAAACACATTATATAAAGATGTAAAAAATCCTGATGGTACAAATCTATTCCCTGTTTCATTCGAAGCTAAAAAATGGAAAGAGGCTGCCGATGCTGCCAAGAGAGTTATAGATATGGGAGTTTACTCACTTTATCGTGACGCTGAAAATCCTGATGATCCATATAAAAACTGGGATGGTTTAGTTCACAACAGTGACAAATATTGGAATGAAGAGTTAATTTGGACTACCGGTTATGCAGGTCTTTACACTATGGGTGTTCATACAGCTCCTACAGGAATATCAGGAACTGCTTACGGCGGCGTTGGCCCAACTCAACAACAAGTTGATGCCTATGCTATGAATGATGGTCGCTATCCTATTACAGGTTATCAAAAAGATGGAACTCCTATTATTGATGAAGAATCAGGATATACTGAAGAGGGTAAATCTATGTTCCTAAATCCATTCTTTAAAAATAATGGAAGTTGGACAAATTATGCTCCTGCTGCAAGTGGATATACTTGGCCTAATATGTACAAAGATCGCGAACCTCGTTTCTATATGACAGTTTTCTGGAGCGACAGTTACTGGCAGCACGGAACAGAGACAGGAAACTTTACTCTTGTTTCTTTTGCAAAAGGTGGTAACTCAAATAAATCTCATGACTATCCTAAATCAGGATATATTATGCACAGATTCTATAACCATCAATTAAATTCAACAACAGGAACATGGGGTAACATTGTGTTCCCAACATTCCGTCTTGGTGAAATTTATTTGAACTTTATTGAAGCAGCTCTTGAGTGCAGCAAAAATGGCGTTTCAAATGCTTACTTAACTGAAGCAATGACTCTTTGGGAAGACCTTAGAGACAGAGTTGGTCTTCCTGCTATTACTGATGTTTATCCTGGTGCAACTACCGAGGAACTTATAGAGCTTTGCAGAAAAGAAAGACGTGTCGAATTAGCTTTTGAAAATCACCGCTACTTTGATACAAGAACTTGGATGATTGCTGAAGAAACAGACAATGGTCCTATGTATGGTATGAATGTTGATGCTCCTATCTTGAATAATGATAACAAAATGACTCCTGAAAATTTCTGGCAGAGAACAGTATTTGAAACTCGTGTCTTCAAAAACAATCATTATTTATATCCATTCTCTCAACGTGAGCTTGACCGTAACAAAAAGTTGACTCAAAATTACGGGTGGTAATATAATTTTATCCGGACTCCTTTAAAGAGTCCGGGTAAATAAAAGTTTAAAAATTGCGCTAAGATTAATTAATTAACGTATGAAAAACAAATTATTTTTTGGGTGTCTTGCTTTAGCCACTCTTTTCGCTCAAACAAGTTGCGAAGACTATAATAAAGAATATTTGGATGATTACAGCACTATATTGTATTTCACTAAAAGTGGAGAAGTGCCTGTAACTCTATATAAGACAGGTTCAGATACAGACTATTCTATTAATGTTTACAAGGCAGGTTCTGCAAACGATGCTTCCACTAAAGCTTCTGTTACATTAATGAATGAAGCAGAATTAGCTATTTATAATGCGGAAAATAGTACTTCCTATGTTTTAATGCCTACTTCCGGATATGAAATTACTGAATCTACAGAATTGACATTTGGAAAAAAAGAAATGAATAAAACTGTTGGAGTTCGTTTCCATACAGATGTTATTGATACTTTTGAAGATAAAGAATATGTATTAGGTTTTAGTTTGGTATCAAACGATTCTGTAAACCTTGCAAAAAAATATTCTTTAATCAAACCTCAGGTTGTTATTCCTTCTGTATATTTCACAAAGACAGGTCTTCATGAAAATACTATCAATGATGAACAAGACCAATTGACATTCACTTTACCTATTACTCTTCCAATAGAGAATCAATGGGATTTTGAATGTGGTGTAACTATAGATCAACAGGCATTGGATGAATATAATGCTGCAAACAAGACAACATATTCTCTTCTTCCTTCTTCTTCCTATACTATTGATTCATCTGTAGCATTCACTTCTAAAGATGATGCTGCAACTGTAACTTTAGTTGTTGACAGAAAGAAACTTGGTTATGGCGATTATGTACTTCCTGTTCGTTTGAGCAGTTGTACTATGGAGGCATTTACAATCGATACAGAAGCTGATTTGTGTCTTGTTGGTGTTTCTTATCTTCTTCCTGAAGTTAATCTTACAGTTGACATGCTTTCAACAAATGCGCAAGAGCCATCTGAAGGTTCTCTTGCTGCAATGCTTGACGGAAATGTTGATACTTATTTCCACTCTGCTTGGAGTGTTTCTGTTGAGGGTGCACATTATTTTGAGGTAGCTTTAAAAACTCCAATAAATGTATTCTCATTCAATTACACTACTCGTAGTTCTAATGGTAATGCTAATCCGATAGCAGTTGAAGTTCTTGGCAGCAAAAATGGAACTGATTTTGTTTCAATTGTGAAAATTACTGATAATCTTCCTGTAGATGGTAAAGCAACATATAATTCAAGCATCTATAACTGCGCTGAACCTTATTCTTATTTAAGATTCTCTGCTCCTGATGGCAATAAAACGGGAGGTGCATGGTTTGTATTCTCTGAATTTAACCTATTTGGTAATTGATTTTAAAATAATCACAGATAAGGGAAGGATTATATAATTCTTCCCTTTTTTGTCAAAACCCATTTTTATGAGAAATATATATTTACTGTTATTTATTTCTTTTTTTCCATTCTTTTTTTCAAGCTGTTCATCTGATGAAGAGTTGGATAAAAAAGAATTCTCAATAAATGAAACCTATCTTACTCAACAGTTTGATAACAAAAAGCAAGACATTAGCATTTCTGTTAATACAACACTTTCTTCCGATGACTGGAGCGTGGTTTCAGATCAAAGTTGGTGCCTTGTAACAAAAAATTCTGACGGCAAGTCTATCAGATTGTATATTACAGAGAGTCAGGAGCCTGATATTAGAACAGCTGCAGTTTCTGTAAAATCAACTGTCAAGAATTATGAGATAAAAGTTACTCAGCTTGGCTATGGAAAGGCTGTTATTGTTGATAAAGAGACAAGAAACTTTACATCTTCCTCTGCTGAACTTACTGTTAAGGTTACATCAAATGTCGACTACAAAATTGTAGTTCCAAATGACGTGGATTGGATTTCTCCCGCTTCAAAGACAAAAGCAATGGAGGAAAAAGATATTCTGTTTTATGTTAAAGAGAACGAATATTATGAAAACCGTTCTGCCGAGATATCTTTTGTATGTTCTTCTGATGAGAGTGTAAAAGCAGTTGTTGTTGTCAATCAGGCTGCAAGAGCATCTTCTGCCTCTGATGTTGAAATAGCAGGAGATATTTATGTTAAACCAATTGGCGGAAAAGCAAGTGAGGCTCAGCTTGGTCAGGATATTGATAAGTGTTATGACCGCTCATTTACAGAAAATGCATATCATTCTATATGGAGCCAATCTGCAAATTTCCCTGTTTCTCTTGAATTTTTCTTCGATGGTAAGGAGCAGATTGATTATATCCTTTATCATACTCGTTCAGGTAATGGAAATTTTGGTGAACTTGAAATCTATTACACTACAACTGAACAAACCGACTATACTCTTTATGGATCATTTGACTTTAAAATGCAAAATGCTTCAAGCAGAGTAGTTTTTGATGGCGGTTTAAAGAATGTCACCGCAATCAAATTCTCTGTTAAAAGTGGTGCAGGAGATTATGTGAGCTGTCAGGAAATGGAATTCTTTAGAAAAAATACTGATAAAACTTTGAATAATCAACTTCTTACAGTTTTCCAAGATCTCTCATGTTCATCCTTGCGCAGCGATGCAACTCAACAGAAAATCAATGCTTTGCCTGGCTTCTTTGCTCAATTGGCAACGAGAATCAAGAATAATGAATATTCTGATTACGAAAAACAATTTAGAATAAGAGAATATAAACCTTATTCTGATGTTGAGATTTGGGCTTCAAAGCTTATGACAAATAAATACAGCAATCTTGATAATACAACCGGTATTTATGGTAATGAAGGTGATACAATTATTGTATTGATTGGTGAAATGTACGGTAATAATATTTCATTGCAATGTGTTGCAGATGTAAATGCAAGTGGAACTATGTATTATCTTGAAGAGGGTGTGAACAAGATTGTTCTTAAAAACACCGGAATGTTCTATGTAATGTACAATACAGACCTTACTCTTGAAAATGCCAAGCCGGTAAAAATCCATATCCCAATGGGATGCGGAACTGTCAATGGCTTCTTTGATCTAAAAGAGCATAAGACAGATGCTGTGTATGCCGATTTGCTATCCAAGTCAACATATAAATACTTTGAGGTTATTGGTGACAGGATTATGTTTAAATTCCATCGCGCCCAGCTTAATCAATTTGTAAAAACTGAGATTTTAAGTGCAATAAATCTTTGGGACAACATTATTTCATGGCAGCAGGAGCTGATGGGCATTGACGATGTCAGACCTTCCCAGTTTAATAATCACCTTCAGGCTGTTTCTCCCGAAGATGGTTATATGTGGGCTTCTGACTATCGCATTGGTTTTATTAATACATACCTTGGCAATATTCTTTTGTACGACAATGTTATGGCAGCCAAGGATAATGCATGGGGACCGGCTCATGAGATTGGACATATTCATCAGGCTGCAATCAATTGGCCAAGCTCTACTGAGTCTTCAAATAATCTATTCTCAAATTATACTCTTTACAAACTTGGCAAATATGATTCCAGAGGCTCTGACCTTGCATATTTGGCAGAATGTCGTTTTGCAAACAAACAAGCTTGGTTTAATATGGGAGATGCCACACATCAAGGTGAGAGCACTGAAGTTCACATGCGTATGAACTGGCAGTTGTGGAACTATTATCATCGTTGCGGCTACAAACCTGATTTCTGGCCAACTCTTTTCAAACTGCTTCGTGAGAATAGAATTGTGGAGAAAAATCCTGGTGAGGGTCAGTTGAAATTTGCAATGATGGCATCAAAGGCTGCAAACCAAAATCTTACTGAATTCTTCGAGCTATGGGGATTCTTTGAGCCTGTAAATAATGTAAGTTACGACCAATATGGCACTTGGAATTATAATGTTACTGCATCTATGATTGCAGAGGCAAAAGCCTATATGGCAAAATTCCCTGCTCCAAAACACGCTTTCCAATATATTGAGGATAGAAAAAGCGGTGAACTTGGTCTTGACATTACTGCCCCTGAAACCGGTTATTATACTCAGTTTAAGGATAATGTCAAGATAACAAAGTCTATCACCTATACTCGTTCAGGGCAGACATTCTCTGTGAAAAATGGTTCTGAGGCGGTTGCTTTTGAATTGGTTATTGGTTCACAATTGATTTATTTCTCAAATATGTTTGAATTTACAGTCCCTGAAACGGTTTCTACTGCAGGTGCTGTACTATATGCAGTTCAGGCAGATGGAACAAGAATAGTAATAAGCAAGGAATAATTTAATTGTTCAATATAGCCTATTTATTGCCTCTCAAATATTAATGAATATTTGAGAGGCATATTTTTTTAATATTGATTATACTACTTAATCATGCCCAAATTCTCACCTTTTCTCATAATAAAACTGATTATTAATGGTTATAAAATATTTTTTTGCAATAAAATAACAATCGGCCATTTTTTGATTTACCTTTAAATAAGGTAAGCTTCGCCTCATCAATCGCATTTATAAAAGTTAACACTTTTAAATGCTAATTGAGTTCGGCTTGTATTACCTTTACATCGGATGTTAAAACAAAATTTGGATATTGTTAAGTAAATAACCCACAGTTAAGGCTGTAAGTTATCCTTTCTGTTGACTCGGGCAATTTTTGTCAGAGTTGTTTTTATGTTTATAAATCAACATTTTTTACTTAACAGGTTATTGTTTATAAAATGATAACGAAAAATATTTTAACGTCATGGAAAATGAATTTTCTTCAATACATGAATTCGATTTCAATCTAATCTGTGAATACTTCTCCTCTGTCGACCGTCAGGGTCCGGGCAGCGTTGAGTCTGCATTAAAAGCCCTCGGCTTTATTGACAATCTAAATGAAGACTCCAAAATCATAGATCTCGGCTGTGGCACGGGCACTCAGACTATAACAGTTGCAAACAATGTTCCGGGCAAAGTTTTTGCTCTTGATCTTTTCCCTTTGTTCGTATCAAAGCTCGATGAAAAAATTAAAGAGATGGGTCTTGATAATAAAATCTCAACTATCGTCGGTTCAATGGACAAGCTCCCTTTTGACAAAAACTTCTTTGACTTGATCTGGTGCGAAGGGGCCGTTTATAATATCGGCTTTAGAAACGCACTGACAATCTGGAAGGATTTTCTCAATGATAATGGATATGCTGCCGTTACTGAGGTGTCATGGCTTACTGAAAAAAGACCGAAAGAGATTGAAGATTTTTGGATGGATGCATATAATGAAATCGATACTGTTTCAAACAAGATAAAAGTCATTGAACAGTGCGGTTACAAGCCGGTGGCGGCATTTGTGCTTCCTGAAAACTGTTGGACAGACAATTTCTATATTCCTCAGATTAAGGCTCAGTATGAATTTCTAAATAAATATCCCGACAATCCGACAGCTTCATCGCTTGTTGAGAGTCAAAGACACGAGTTTGAGCTGTATAAAAAATACTCTTCCTATTACGGATATGTATTTTATATTGCAAAGAAGATTTGAAATTTTATCCGAACTTTTAAAAAATAGTTGTGTTCTATTGTAATTATATTAAAAAATATTTATATTTGGAATAGACCTTAAATCAAGAATCTTTTATAAGAATTCTTTTTTAATGTGATTCTTTTTATAAACTAAAAGCACAACGATTATGAACGACAACAATTTTGTAATTACTATTGGTCGTCAATTTGGAAGCGGCGGACGTGCCATAGGCAAGAAGCTTTCTTCTTTGTTGAATATAGCCTATTATGATAAGGAACTTATTAAGGAAGCGTCTAAACGTAGTGGAGTGAGTATGGATTTCCTTGAAAAAGCTGACGAGAAGGCTCCGAATTTTTTGGATTATGCCCTTATCGGAAGTTTTGGAAATGAAAATGTACTCAGTAACGGCAATTTTTATGTGCTTCAATCAAACGTTATAACAAGTATTGCCGAAGAGCGTTCCTGTGTTATTGTTGGAAGAAGCGCCGATTATATCTTAAGAAGCCATCCTAACTGCATTAACCTTTTTATTCAAGCTCCTATAGACTATAGAATACAGCGCGTATGCGAGCGTTTGCAGTTGTCGAAGGATGATGCAAGGGAGATGATTGAAAAGCAGGACAAGAGCCGCCAGAAATATTACGACTTCTATACTGAAAAGGAGTGGGGAACTGCCGCGTCCTATGATTTGTGCATCGACTCATCCATTATGGGTGTGCATGGCACAGCTTTGTTTCTCAAAAATTTTATAGACCATGTCTTGGAGAAAAAGATGGGTCCGCACTACAATACCAGTGCCCATGTTTTTTGATAAAGCAGTTATATGATTTTTTAAAGGGTTTTGCATTATTATATCGATGCAAAACCCTTTTCTTTTGCCGTCTGAATTAAACCGGCTCTTTTATCATTAAAACTCGGTATGCAAGGTCCTGATCATATCCCGGGCATTAATCCTGTCTGTTTAAGCGGTAATCATCTTCTTTGTCAAGCAAATATTGAAGTGAAAGGTTTTCGATTTCTGCAATGCTGTCTGTTTCGTCATTATCTTTGCCGGAATCAAACGATATTCCGCTTTGCAGCTGCTGTTGATACCCCGATTTTACAAATATGACACGCTCCTGTTTTATGTGTTTACTGCAAATGCTGAAATTATAAAGCTTTGTAAATCAATATAATAAATAGATTGTATTTTTTCGTTTATCGATTTTTTAATTTTTACCGTCGAAAAAATTATTTTGACCGTCATAAATTTAATTTTTACCGTCGATTTTAAAATTTTTACCGTCGATTCACACTTTACATTAATGACAGCTGAAATATCTTGGATAAAAATTGATCAGCGGTCGTTATAAATTTGGTAATTGTTGGTTAGATATGTGCTTTTGAAAATTGAATATTATTTGTTAATATAATAATTCTTTTTAAATTAGTCAAAACATATTGTCTAATTAACTCTTCTGCTATGAATGGACACCTTAACCTATTGCTATGTATTGTTTGTCTGTTTATTGATGTTTCAGCCATTACAGCACAGATAGATTCGGTTTTGTTTAGAAATCTTATTACTCAGACCGAGCTGTATCCGCATGAGAAAATATATACAATGACAGACCGCTCCTATTATTATGCAGGTGACACAGTCTGGCTTAGGAGTTTTATTGTCAATGCAGCCACCGGTCTTCCTGACAGTTCAAGTATCTACAGCTATATCGATCTAATAGATTGGAGAACAAGAAAAGTTATAAGAAAAGTCACAGTAAGAAGAAACGAAGAGAATATATATAAGGGATATGTTGCTCTTGGTGATACTTTAAAGAGTGGCAGGTATATTCTAAGGTCGTATACAAAATATCAATTGTCGGATAATGAAGCCTCTGTTTTTTCGAGAATTATTAATGTTACCGGAGTCGATGACTCTCAATATGATGAAGTAAAGCTTTATAACAGACTCTCTTCAGATGCGGCTTCTGACAAAGAAAAGCATTCAAAAAAGGATAATGATAATAATAATACTGTAAAAAATAAATCCGGTATTTCTGTTAGGTTTTATCCCGAAGGGGGTGAAATGATTGCAGGCAATCTTTCACAGGTTGCTTTCGAGGCATTGGACAAAAAAGACAAGCCGGTATATGTTTATGGCAGACTCTATGATTCTAAAAACAATTATATTTTAGATTTTAAGACTCTGCACCGTGGAATAGGCTTTTTCTCATTTATACCACAAACTGGGACATCATATTATTGTGTCCTAAAGACGAGGGGCAATGACTCTATTAAAGTGTCTCTTCCAAAGGCAGTTTCATCGGGTGCTTCATTGAGCGCAATACCATTCAGGGATAATATAAAAGTGAAGATTTCAGCCACCTCGGATATAAACTTAAAGGAATACAGGCTTATGGCAGTTCAGGGAGGCTTTCCTCTATGGATGAAGGAGATAGACAAGAGCGAGTTTATGATCAACAAGTCGGAGCTTAAGGAGGGGATAACATCTTTTGTATTGGTAACTCTTTTAGGAGATATTGTGAGTGAAAGAAAATGCTTTGTAATTAAGCCCCAAGGCAGACTTGCCGTTTCGGGACTTAAAGAAAACTATGAAAAAAGAGAAAAAATAGAGCTTGGTCTTAAAGACAGCAACCTGAGAAATTCGGTATGTGCGGTATCTGTAACAAATGGAGCCTTCGACCAGCGTGACAATGTTCAGACTGCTCGTTCGTGGTTTCTTCTTTCATGTGAGGTAAAAGAAAATATGATCAATCCAAATGTATATCTGTCGGATGAGGATAATGGCAAATATGTGGATCTGCTGATGATGGTTAAAGGATGGACAAGATACAATATTGAAAATGCCATGAAGGGGGACTTTCTAAGACCTCAGTCATTGCCTGAAACAGGAATTGATATAAAGGGGCGCGCTTTGTCTTTGGTAAGAAGACGCCCGGTGAAAGGTGCGGTGATAAGGCTCAATATTCCGGATTATTCGTTTATACAGGAGACTGTTTCGGATGCAAATGGCGGGTATGAGTTTAGTAATCTTGAAATACCCGATTCAACAACCGTATGGATTTCAGGTATGACAAAGACGGGAGATGACAACCTGCTGCTTAAAATAAATGACGACACCAAAAAAAAAGCGGAAAACAGCGATATTCTAAATTCATTGAATATATATGCCTACGACTGGGAAACACAGAAAACAAGTAAATTGGATTTTGCCAAAGTTATTGAAAATTCCTCTCTTAGAAACTACAATCTTCAGGAGATAGAGGTGCGGGCAAACAGGGTAGAGAAGCCTAAGGTTCCGGTAATCAGCAAATTCAGTTCGCTTTTGCCAAATGCAATGCTTGAAAGGAAAAGAACCCAGAGTTTAAAGGAAATTCTCAGAACAAGTATGACCGGATTTTTTGTAAATGAAAAGGTAATTACCAATGGTGTAGGGACATTAGATCTTACAGCAAGTGAGGAGTTTGCTGAATTAAGAGAAAGGTTTAGATATAAGGGAAGTATCTGCCGTCTGTGCATAGATGATGCATTACAACCTGATTTTATGGAGGAATTCTGGTATAAAAACCTTCGTGGAGATGCAATAGAGCAAATAGAAATTATTGATGCCATATCTGCAGTTTCATTCGATATGACACAAGGGGGAGGTCCTATAATTTATATTACCCTAAGAAAGGGTGATGTTGAGAGAGACATAGTGTCTCCAAATTTTGCATTCAAGCTTATCTCATCTTTTCAAAAGCCGGTTGATTTTTATAACCCTGTCTACACTGAAAAGAATGCAAAAGATGAGGACAAAAGAAACACTCTTTATTGGAATCCAAATCTGAAATTCGACGCCAACGGCGAGGCTAAAATGGAGTTTTATAACTCAGACAATTCTCAGACTATAAAAATTGTTGTGGAGGGGGTGAGCGAAAAGGGGGAGGTTAAATCGTTTATATTGTAAATTATAGAATCTGCAGATTGTATTTCTACGTGGAAAATTACCAACGATAAATAACGCTTAGTAAATTTTTTAGAGATAAATATCAAGACCTGTAAAAAATGATGCGGAAAGGTTTGATGCTGCCTTTGCTGAATCAGCGGAATTTAAAAGTTATATTAGGATTAATATAGTCAATGCGGCATTTGGTGAGGTAAATGTGCCGGCTGAGCACTTTTATGTTCCCGAACTGCCGCATCAAAATTATTGTATTTTAGGTTATAAACATTTTTAATAGGTAGTGTGCTTATTTTTCAAAAATTGTATTCAATACCAAAGCCAATCTAAGTCCGGCTCTCATGATTTGTTTCTCAAGAATAACGCTGCCTTGGTATCTTTGAGGGTCTTCAACCTCTTTTCCCTCAGGAACGATTTCATAGGCAACAATACAATCTTTTGCATTCTCGTGGACCCAATCTCTTGGTGTGCCCTTAATCATCTGTGCCTGCTCCTCTTTAGTGAAATAATTCAATACTTCAACCCATTCAGAAACGCTGTATTTATGAGGACCGAGATTTATCATTCCATCCCAAACGGTATGAAAGTTTATGTTTTTGCCATCGACGGTGACAACATAGTTTGAAGGACGAAAAGTATATATAACATGTGATGGACAATGCATGTCGGGAAGAAAATGAACAAGGTGTTTTATAAGCAAAAAGACAGTTGAATCGTCAAGCTCCTTGTATTTGCCATCTTTCAGACGTTCTATTGCGGTTTCAGTGGCAAGAAGTGCGTCGCCGGGGAAAGCCTTTTCTGCATATTCAAAATTTTCATTGACAGGAACGCAATGGTCGAACCATTCATTGCAGTAGCCGCTCTTGGTGACATAACCTAAATAGTCCATCCACGAAGCATAGTACACGATGTCATGATTATTAAGATATTTTGAGATGTTTTTGGAAGCTTTTTTTGATAAATGCTTTTTTGCTATTGAAGCTGCAATTGAATGCCCCTCCTTGTCGAATGCAAAACTCTTTAAAGGAATAATAAATAATAACAATAAAGCTAATGCCAGTGTGTTTTTCATAACTCTTTTTATTTTATTTGAAGATAATAGTCGGATGCACTTTTAGTCAAGTATGGCGTTGATGACAGGAAATTAATCATAAGTCAATGTCCTTGAGGCGATAAAAAGTGATATAGGCGTTCCAAGATAATGCAAGCCGAATTCAATAAGCATTAGAAAGCGATAGCTTTCATAATGTGTTTGATGA
>JAUNSR010000019.1:0-31937 GCA_030539115.1 Bacteroidales bacterium | reverse complement strand
AAGCTTACCTTATTCAAAGATAATACAAGCCGAATTCAATAAGCATTAGAAAGCGATAGCTTTCATAATGTGTTTGATGAGGCGAAGCTTACCTTATTCAAAGATAATACAAGCCGAATTCAATAAGCATTAGAAAGCGTCAGCTTTCATAATGTGTTTGATGAGGCGCCGCTTATCTTATTCAAAGATATTGAAATATTTAGTAGATGTGATATTCATAAATATATTATTTAAAAAAATAGATTTATATAAATGATTTGTCTTGCTTGTTGCAAAATGCTTGAATAAATTAATAAACAGTTGCATATTGCAATTAAAAATAAAAATTAAGTAAAAAATATTTATAAATATTGTTGGAATAAAAACAAAGTGTATTATATTTGCATCGTAATCATTACAAATGATACTCAAAATGGTTAAAAACTAACAAAAGTCTCGTTTGAGTGGTTATATATTAGCATTATTATAAATGATATGGGAAAAAGGATAAGATTTACAAAAATGCAGGGAGCGGGAAACGATTATGTTTACATAAATTGTTTTGAGTTTCAGATTGATGATCCGCATACAATGGCGGAATGGGTGAGTGACAGGCATTTTGGCATCGGTTCGGATGGACTTGTTCTTATTATGTCATCTGAAAGCTGCGATTTTAGAATGAGAATGTTTAATTCTGATGGGTCTGAAGCTGAGATGTGCGGCAATGCAACAAGATGTGTGGGGAAATATGTTTATGATAATAAATTAACAGATAAAACAGATTTTACATTAGAGACAAAGGCAGGTGTGAAATATCTTTCTTTAACCCTTGATGCAAAGGGGAAAGTTTCCTGGGTTAAGGTTGATATGGGGGAACCTATATTAAAAGCTGAGAAGGTGCCTGTGATAAGCAAATCGGAAGTTGTGGTTGACGAACCTATTGAGATTGACGGTAAGGTTTATAAAATGACTTGTGTATCTATGGGCAATCCTCATGCAGTGGTTTTTGTTGACGATGTAAAATCTCTTGATATTAACATTCTTGGTCCAAAATTTGAAAACCATAAGGCATTTCCAAAAAGAACAAACACTGAGTTTGTGGAGATTGTATCTGCGACAAAGGTAAAAATGAGGGTTTGGGAAAGAGGTGCCGGCGAAACTCTTGCCTGCGGCACTGGGGCTTGTGCAACTTTAGTTGCATGCTGCCTAAACAAAAAGACAGAAAACAGAGCTGAGGTTGAGCTTTTAGGTGGTTCTTTGGAGATAGAATGGAACAAGGATACAAACAAAATTTTAATGAGCGGACCGGCAAAAACTGTTTTTGATGGCGAGTTCGATTGGGAATAAGACGGTGACAGCGGGCGCGCTGTTAATAAACAACATACAATAAACAATAAATATAGAGATGGCTTTTTTGAATAATAATTTTTTGGCACTGCCTCAAACATATCTTTTTTCTGAGATTGCAAGAAGAGTGTCGGTATTTAAGGAACAGAATCCGGAAGCGGATATAATTAGAATGGGAATTGGCGATGTTACTTTGCCTATAGTACCTGCTGTTATTGAAGCTCTTCACAGTGCTGTTGACCAAATGGGGACCAAGGATGGTTTTCATGGATATGGACCTGAACAGGGATATGATTTTCTTAGAGAGACTATTCAGAAACATGATTTTACAGATAATGGTATTGAGATTGCTCTTGATGAAATTTTTGTCAGTGACGGTGCAAAGAGCGATACCGGCAATATAGGTGATATATTAAGTAAGAATAACATTATAGCTGTTACAGACCCTGTATATCCTGTTTATGTCGACACAAATGTAATGGCAGGCAGAGGCGGTGAACTTAACGATGGGAAATGGAGCAATATAGTTTATCTGCCATGTACAAAGGAGAATGGTTTTGTGCCTGCTCTTCCAACAGAAAAGGTTGATATAATATATTTATGCTATCCGAATAATCCAACCGGAACAACTTTGACAAGAAGTCAATTGAAGGTTTGGGTTGATTATGCAAAGAAAAATGATGCTCTGATACTGTTTGATGCCGCTTATGAGGCATTTATAAAGGATGATGACGTGCCTCATTCGATATATGAAATTGAGGGAGCAAAAGATTGTGCTATAGAGTTTAGAAGCTTTTCCAAGACTGCAGGCTTTACAGGCTTAAGGTGTGGATACACAGTCATTCCAAAAACTGTAAAGGCTGTTGCAGACAATGGCGAAAAGGTTTCATTAAATCCATTATGGAACAGACGTCAGTGTACCAAGTTTAACGGAACTGCATATATTATTCAGAAAGCTGCTCAGGCTGTTTATTCAGATAAGGGTCAGTCTCAGGTTAAAGAGATGATAGGTTATTATATGAATAATACAAAGGTGATGAAAAGCGGTCTTGTAGAGGCAGGGTTTGAAGTCTTCGGTGGTGACAATGCTCCTTATATTTGGATTAAAACTCCACAGGGAATTACATCATGGGAGTTTTTTGACAAACTTCTTAATGAACTTTACATTGTTGGTACTCCGGGTGTCGGTTTTGGTCCAAGCGGTGAGGGTTATTTCAGACTTACGGCTTTTGGCGATAAAGATCGTACTCTTGAGGCGATTGAAAGAATAAAAAAATGGAAACATTAATATAATTCAGGCAGGAGAAACGGCAAAAACCTAATTAATAAAGATATTTTTCTTATTTGCTTTGCTGTCATTGCATGCCGTTTCTCCTTTCTTTATAAGTATGGTACTTATCGTTTGTGGTGGGTTTCATAATTGTTTAAAATTTTTTTCAGTGAAAGAAAAAATGAAGATTTTATCTTTTATTGATTTGAATAATAAGTCTTTTTAAAGACAAATGCTCTATTGTTAAGCAGAAGTACAATAGGGTTTGTGCCTTAAGCACAAAAGTGTGGTTGATTCTTGTCTTGTTTTCCGGAAAAACAATCAGGTTGTTTAAATTATTTCTTTATTAAATCTCTTGTCTTCTACATCTATTGCCAAGAGAAAGAATTATTTACATTGAAAACTAATTAAGATGAAAGCAAACAAACATTACACTGTTATTTTTTCTTCTGTCAATCCACGACAGCAGTTTTAATCTTATTCTTCGATAAGAAGATAGGTCTGAAAATGTAATATCCTTCCCCTTTTTTAATCATTTCAGGCTTAATATTTATAGCCGTGTCATTATCCATTGTCTCAATCCCCATGAGAAAGATGATAGTTATGGCAAAATATCGATTATTATAATTATCACATTATTTAGGAAATTTCATAGCGTTTGAAAGATAGCATTTCAAGCGGAGGGTTTCTTTTTTATTAAAACTGATTTAGTCATGGAAGCAAAAAAATATTTTAAAGTTCTATTGGGGTTAACTATTCTTAGTTTTTTGATGCCGATCTCTTTAAAAGCCGATGATGGTAAAGAGTCTGATGTTGAGGTTAGTATAGGAGCTGATCTTGTAAGCAATTATATCTGGCGTGGTCAGGATTTGGGAGGAGTAAGCATTCAGCCGACACTTGCAATATCTTATAAAGGCTTTTCGCTTGGCAGCTGGGGCTCAATAGGATTTGATCAAACTGACAACAAGGAGATTGATTTAACCCTTGGATATGAGAATTCGGGTTTTAATATTGGCATAACCGATTACTGGATCTCCGGTAATGAAACTTTTTTTCATTTTAAGGCAAAACAAACAGCACATGTTTTTGAGGGTAATATAGGATATGATTTCGGAGTCGTGGCTTTAAGTTGGAATACAAATTTTGCAGGAGCAGACTACTGCAAAAAGGATGGTACAAGAGCTTATTCATCATATTTTCAGGTAGATGTTCCTTTCAGTTTGGGAGGTGTGGATTGGAGTGCAGAGCTTGGCGCAACACCTTACGAGGGAGCCTATGCTTCAAGTTTTGCAATAGTTAATGTTTCGCTGGGAGCATCAAAGACATTGGATATAACCAAAAGCTTTTCTTTGCCGTTGTTTGCAAAACTTACTGCAAATCCATCGACAGAATCATTGTATTTTGCATTCGGACTCTCATTTTAATTACTTGATATCAATTAAGAGTAAATACTTAGCTTAAAAACTGAATGCCTGCTGAATGCAATATTTAGTTTTATATTCTATAAAAACAGAAATCGAATAATATTTTCTTATTGACAATTAGAGTATTATCGTTGCAGACTGTGTGACGACAGCCATCGCTGTTTCTTCTTTTTGTCATGAGAAATTCAATAAAACAGAGAAAAGACATTATAAAAGAAATTCTAAATTTTTAGGAATTATGAAGAAAATTGAAGCAATTATCAGAAAAACAAAATTTGAAGAGGTTAAGGAAACTCTTTTGGATGTAGGAATAGAATGGTTTTCCTATTGTGAGGTTAGAGGTATCGGAAAATCGAGACAGGATCGTATATACAGGGGTGTGATGTATGGAACTGATATTATAGAAAGGTTGATGCTGACAATTGTTGTTAGAAATGTAAATGTTGAAAAGACAGTTCAGGCTATCCTTTTATCGGCGCAGACCGGAGAGGTGGGGGATGGAAGAATATTTGTTTCGCCAATTGATGATTCATATAGAATCAGAACAGGTGAAAGAGGAGATATCTCTTTGTATAATCCAACTGACGAGGAGCTTATTGATTTGGCAACTAAAGATGCTAAATCGGAAGAGGTTAAGAAAGAGGATAAAGTAAAAGTGAAACTATAATAAAAAAGATTGTTATGACAGAATTATTATACAGTGCCGTTGCTCCTATTGCCGGAGTAAGTGTGCCAATGCTTGCGGCGGTAGACGCCACAGCAGAAACAGCTGATGCTATTACATCATTAACGGTGTCTATCGATACAGTGTGGGTATTGTTGGGCTCGATGCTTGTTTTTATTATGCAGGCAGGATTTGCAATGGTTGAGTCAGGATTTGCAAGAACAAAGAATACTGCAAATATTTTAATGAAAAATTTACTTGACTTTTCTGTGGGAAGCATACTTTTCTGGGCAGTTGGTTTTGGAATAATGTTTGGTGCCTCACATTGGGGCCTTGTCGGATCGATAGACCTTTTTGGACTTGCAGGATGGAATGGTGAAATACCGGGGACTGCATTTTTGGTTTTCCAAACAATGTTTTCAGCAACGTCAGCCACAATAGTATCTGGAGCGGTTGCAGAGAGAACCAAATTCCATGCTTACCTGATATATTCGGTATGTATTTTTGGATTGATATATCCTATCTCCGGACATTGGGGCTGGGGAGGCGGATGGCTTTCTGAATTGGGATTCCATGACTTTGCAGGCTCTGCAATAGTGCATTCTTTAGGTGGATGGCTGGCTTTTGCAGGAGCTTGTGTGGTCGGTCCTCGTTTAGGTAAATACAGAAAAGGACGTACCTATGCAATTCCGGGACATAACTTGACATTGGCAACACTTGGAGTGTTCCTTTTATGGTTTGGATGGTTCGGTTTTAATCCTTGTTCTCAATTAGGAGCATCAGGAGAAAGCGCTCAAATTATTTCAGACGTATTTATGACTACAAATATAGCAGCAGCGGGAGGCGGAGTGGCAGCATTGCTTTTTGCCTGGTTCCGTTATGGAAAACCATCTTTGTCTTTGTCTTTAAATGGAGTATTGGCAGGATTGGTCGGAATTACAGCTGGATGTGATTTGGTTTCTCCTGCGGGAGCATTGGCAATAGGTGTAATAAGCGGAGTCGTAATGATATTGGCGGTTGCATTGTTTGATCATGTTTTAAAGATTGATGATCCTGTTGGAGCGATTTCTGTGCATGGAGTGTGTGGAACTCTTGGAACAATATTGACAGGAGTGTTTGCAATGGATGGAGGCGCTCTTTATGGAGGCGGATTTTCATTTTTGGGAATCCAAATACTCGGAGCATTTACTTATCTTGGCTGGGGATTATTGACAGGTTTTGCATTATTTAAGGCAATCGATTTTACAATAGGTATGCGAGTAGACAAACGTATTGAAGAAGAGGGATTGGATGTTTATGAGCATGGTGAAACGGCTTATAATTAAGAAAAATGTCAATAAATTTTAGAATTTAATAGCAAAAAGATTTTCTATATTGATTGTTATTCAAAACAAAGTTGTATATTTGTGCATTCAGTTGTTGTTTTATTTCTGTAAAGGGCTGCCCGCAGTGATGCGGGTTCGCTCTTATTTTTAAGACAACTACCGAATAATCAGAATATAAAACAAAAACAATATACAATTTATGGCTTTGATCATACCAAAAAACTACAAATTGAAACTTCTGCCTGAGACAACAGAACAGGCAATAAAAATGGTGAAAGTTAATTTCCAGGCACGCCTGGCGGAAACATTAAATCTTAGAAGGGTGACAGCCCCTTTGTTTGTGCTGACGGGAACAGGAATTAACGATGATTTGAATGGAACAGAAAGAGCAGTAAGCTTCCCAATTAAATGTATGGGAGACAGACGCGCTGAGGTTGTACATTCATTGGCCAAATGGAAAAGAATGAAACTTGGTTCCTATGGCATAGCACCCGGTTTTGGTTTGTATACAGATATGAATGCTATTAGAGCAGATGAAGATCTCGACAATCTTCATTCATTATATGTGGATCAGTGGGATTGGGAAAAAACAATTACATCAGAGGATCGTAATTTGGATTTTCTAAAGGAGACAGTAAACAAGATTTATCGTGCAATGAAGGATATGGAAAAATTGGTTTATGAGGCTCATCCTCATATCACACCTATCCTGCCTGATAATATTAAGTTCATACACTCTGAAGAACTGCTCGAGAAGTATCCTAATCTTTCTCCAAAGGAGAGAGAAACAAATGCTGCAAAAGAATATGGTGCAGTCTTTATAATAGGTATTGGCGGAGTTCTGGCAAATGGAGAAAAACATGATGGCCGCGCTCCTGATTATGATGACTGGACAACTCCTACAGTAAACGGCTTTAAAGGGCTAAATGGAGATATACTTTTTTGGAATCCGATTCTAAATTGTTCTTTTGAAATCTCATCTATGGGAATAAGGGTTGATAAAACAGCTCTTTTAAGACAATTGGAGATAGCGGGATGCATGGATAGAGTGAGTCTTGAATTCCATAAATCTTTGCTCGAGGATAGAATCCCTCTTTCAATAGGTGGTGGTATAGGTCAGTCACGTTTATGTATGTTTTTCTTGCAGAAAGCTCATATTGGCGAGGTTCAAGCGAGTATTTGGCCTGAAGAACAAATAAGAATTTGTGAAGAGAATAACATTCATCTTTTATAAATTATGCTTATATACAAATATTAGACTTAATAATAATTTCAAGTGTCTTATGTCAGAATTACGTTTTTCTGTAGTAGAAGAAGCTTTTAAGAAAAAAGCTGCAGATGTTGTTTCTCCAAAGGAGAGACCATCAGAATATTACGCAAAGTATGTTTTCAACAAAGAAAAGATGTTTAAATATCTTGATAAGAAAACTTACGATGCCCTTGTTAGTTGTATTGACAATGGCGCTCCGCTTTCAAGAAATATCGCTGACAAAGTTGCCGATGGAATGAAAACTTGGGCAATGGAACTTGGTGTAACTCACTATACTCATTGGTTTCAACCTTTAACAGAGGGAACAGCAGAGAAGCATGATGCTTTTGTTGAACATGATGGCAAGGGTGGAATGGTTGAGGAATTTTCAGGTAAACTGCTTGTACAACAGGAACCGGATGCTTCTTCTTTTCCAAATGGCGGTATTCGTAATACTTTTGAAGCCCGTGGATATTCAGCTTGGGATCCAACTTCACCAGCTTTCATTGATGGAGACACACTTTGTATACCAACAATCTTTATAGCCTATACGGGAGAGTCTTTGGATTACAAAGCGCCTCTTTTAAAAGCACTTGATGCTGTAGATAAAGCAGCAACAGATGTTTGCAAAATGTTTGATCCAACAGTAAAAAAGGTTTTCTCTTATCTTGGCTGGGAACAGGAATATTTCCTTATTGATGAGGGCCTTTATGCTGCCCGTCCTGATCTTTTGATGACAGGCCGTACTCTTATGGGGCATGAATCTGCAAAAAATCAACAGTTGGAAGACCATTATTTTGGAGCTATTCCATCAAGAGTTGCAGCCTTTATGAAAGATCTCGAAATAGAAGCACATAAACTTGGCATACCTTGTAAAACAAGACATAACGAAGTTGCTCCAAATCAGTTTGAATTGGCTCCGATTTTTGAAGAGGCTAATCTTGCAAATGACCATAATCAGTTGATTATGTCGTTGATGAAAAAAATAGCCCGTAACCATGGCTTCCGTGTTCTTCTTCATGAAAAACCTTTCAAAGGAGTTAACGGTTCAGGTAAACATAATAACTGGTCTTTAGGAACAGACACAGGAGTATTGCTTCTTGGTCCTGGGAAAACACCGGAACAGAATCTTCAATTTGTAACTTTCTTTGTTAATGTATTGATGGCTGTTTACAAACATAACGGTTTGTTAAAAGCATCTATATCTTCTGCGACAAACGCTCATCGTTTGGGAGCTAACGAAGCACCACCTGCAATTGTATCTATATTCCTTGGAAAGCAAATGTCTGAAGTTTTGGATGCTATAGTGGCAAATCCGAGCGGAACGGCAATCGAAGTATCAGGAAAGGCAGGAAAGAAACTTGATATAATTCAGATACCTGAGCTTATAATTGATAATACCGACCGTAACAGAACTTCACCATTTGCATTTACCGGCAATCGTTTTGAATTCCGTGCTGTTGGTTCTTCTGCAAACTGTGCCTCAGCAATGATTGCTCTTAATGCCGCTGTTGCAGATCAGTTGAAAGATTTTAAGATAAATGTTGATAAAGGGATAGCAGCAGGTAAAACAATGCAGGTTGCTATTATCGATATCCTTAAAGATTATATCAAAGAGTGTACGCCAATCCGTTTTGACGGAAATGGATATTCTGATGAATGGAAAGAGGAGGCTGCAAAAAGAGGTTTGGATTGCGAAACAAGTGTGCCTTTGATTTTTGACCGTTATCTTTCAGATTCTTCTATTGGAATGTTTACACGTACAGGCGTCTTCTCTGAGGTTGAATTGAATGCCCGCAACGAAGTTAAATGGGAGCTTTATGCAAAAATGATTCAGATTGAATCACGCGTTTTGGAAGATATGTCTAAGAATCATATTATTCCTGTTGCAACACGCTATCAGACATCATTGCTTGAAAATGTTACAATGATGAAAGATATTTTCCCGGATAAATATAAAGAGCTTTCATCAGCGGATATGGAAATTATTGAAAAAATAGCTTTCCATTCAGCACAGATAAAAGCAGGTGTTCAAGCAATGGTTAATGCCCGTAAAGATGCCAACAAGCTGACTCTTGAAAGAGAAAAAGCTATCGCTTATCACGATAAAGTGGCACCGTTCCTTGATTCAATTCGTTATCATATTGATAAATTGGAACTAATGGTTGATAATCAAATATGGCCTTTGCCAAAATATCGTGAATTGCTGTTTATAAGATAATATGTAATACTGGTTTATTAGTATAAATTTTTTAAATGTCATTCCCGGGATGGAAGTATTCTTTTAGTAATTAATACTAAAAGATATTGAAGTCTAAGGAATGACATTTTTGTATTATCTTCACGGCACAAATGATATTGTTAATATTAATGAACTCAACTAAAACCTAATAACAATCATTTCTATGAAGAAAATACTTGCTTTTATTGCCGCACTGACTGTTGCTCTTGCTTATTTAAATTGCACAGAGAAAGTTCCCGATTTTCAATCTTATCTTATCCCCAAACCAGACTCAATAGAGATAAAGAGAGGTTATTCTTCAATAAAACCTCCTTTTGAAGTTGTTTCAGAATCTAATATCACTGAGAATCTTTCCAATTATATTTTAAATAATAATATTTTTTTGAGCTATATCTCTTTGAATAAAAAGAGTAATATGGTAGATAAACAAAGTGATAAAAAAAATACTTCCAATAATTCTTCAAAAATAACTTTACAGCTTTCAAAAAGTGTTGATGAAAGCGATGAGAGCTATCAACTTGAAATAGGTAAAAACAGCGTTACAATAAAAGCAAACTCTGATGCAGGGCTTTTTTACGGGCTTCAGACGTTGATTCAATTAACAGAAACAGAAAATAAACTTCCTCAGATGGTTATATCTGATTCTCCGCGTTTTGAATATAGGGGAATGCATCTTGATGTATCACGCCATTTTTATAGTGTAGATTTTATCAAGAAACAACTTGATATGATGGCATATTATAAATTGAACAGATTTCATTGGCATTTGACAGATGGCGCCGGTTGGAGAATGGAGGTGAAAAAATATCCTCTTTTAACTGATATTGCAGCATGGCGTCCATATAAAAACTGGAAAGAATGGTATAAGGGCGATAAACTTTATTGTTCAAAAGATGATGAAAATGCAAATGGAGGCTATTATACTGTTGAACAAATGAAGGACGTTGTAGAGTATGCGGCGCAAAGAAATATTACAGTTATTCCGGAAATAGAATTGCCCTCTCATTCAGAAGAAGTCTTGGCTGTTTATCCGAAATTTTCATGTACAGGCATTCCATATAAAAGTTCGGATTTTTGTCCGGGAAATGAAAAAACTTTTGAGTTTCTACAGGATATATTTGATGAGGTCTTGGAAATATTTCCTTCTAAAATGATTCATTTAGGTGGTGATGAGGCAGGAAAGGCAGATTGGAAAAAATGTCCGAAATGTTTAAAAAGAATGAGGGAAAACAATCTAAAAGATGTTGATGAACTGCAAAGCTATTTTGTGTCAAGAATGGGTGCATATCTTAATTCAAAGGGCAGAACTTTTATTGGATGGGATGAAATTCTTGAGGGCGGATTGGCAGAAAATGCTGTTGTCATGTCTTGGAGAGGGGAAGAAGGAGGCATAAAGGCTGTTAAATCAGGACATAATGCTATTATGACTCCCGGTGGTTATTGCTATTTTGATGCTTATCAGTTAGAACCTTCAACTCAGCCTGAAGCTATTGGTGGTTACCTTACTGTTGAGAAAGTTTATAGTTACAATCCTGTGCCGGATTCTCTTAATAATGAAGAAGCCAAGTTTATAATGGGAGTTCAGGGAAATGTTTGGACAGAATATATGCCTACTCCTAAGCATACTGAGTATATGATTTATCCCCGTATTGCGGCTTTGGCAGAAGTTGCATGGAGTAATAGTGAAAATAGGTCTTGGAATGAATTTAAACCAAGGATAAATAGGCATGTATCTCTTTTAAAAGAAAAAGGTGTAAATAGTTGTAATCTTAATGCTGATGTTTTATTGACTCAGAATCCAGATACAATTAATAATTATATGGTGGTAGAAATGAATACTGATCTTTATCCTGCATCAATTTATTATACAATTGATGGAAGTGAACCCACTGTAAATTCAAATGTCTATAAAAAGCCTTTAAATATTACAGACCCGACAGACATTAAGGCTGCTGTTTTTGTCAATAATGTTATTGCAGGTAATATTCTTAAAAAAAATGTTTCCTATCATAAGGCTATTAATAAGAAACTGACGTATAACTGTATTTATAGTTGGCAATACCCTGCAGGTGGGGATAAAGCTTTGATCGATGGATATTTCGGAGGCTTTGGATATGGAGATGGAAGATGGCAAGGTTTCTTGAAAGATATGGATGTTGTCATTGATTTAGGCCAAAAGACAAAGATTAACAGGATTGAAGGTAAGTTTATGCAAATAATCGGTCCTTGGGTTTGGATGCCTCAAGAGGTTGAGGTCTTAGTTTCTGATGATGGAGTGAATTATGAATCTGTAGCAATTGATAAAAATGATATCCCCGTTGAACAGGATGGCGTTTTATTCCGCTATTTCGGTTTTAAAGGTGATGCTGAAGCTCGTTTTATCAATTATAAAGCAAAACATTATAAAGGTTTCATGTTTATTGATGAAATAGTTGTAGAATAATTTACTTGGTAGTATTAACCAAATCATAGAGCTGATAATTTTTATAATTGAATCAATTATTTGAATAGTTGAATTATATATAAATATTGCTGCGTTACTTTCAGATATAATTGAATCTCTGACTTGGAAAATAGATAAATTGAGCTATTTAATTTTAAAGATTTTGATGTTATTGGTAGCTTATGATTTGTATTTAATCCTTGTTGTACTGATGGTGGTTTAAATATGTAAGTAAATAGGGGTTTAAAATTATATTTTGATGAAAATTTATATAAAATTATTTCTGTTTATAGTTGCTGAATTAAAAACTATCTATATATTTGCACCGTTGTTATATGAAAATATCAAAAAGATATTGGCTTTAAGATAAAAGCAGTATCTCTCTCTGAATTTTTTTATAATTAAACGATTACAAATAATATATTTTAATTATCAAATCAACAATAAAGGATTTCCAGTATGAATAACATTTCTCTAAATATTAACCTCCTGTCTATTATTATTCTCTTGTGTAAACGAAAGATGTAAGTTGGGCATGTGGTTATGAGAAATCAAATATAAAATATAAAGACCTTTCTTACATTTATGTAGAAAGGTCTTTTTTTATATACATATATTAAAGGATTTGATTCATATAAATATTGTCTTTAAAAATATATTATTGATTCAAAAAGAAAGTAGATTAAATAAATAACATAATAATAAGGTATATGTCGGATAGATTGTTTATTTTCGATACCACTCTTAGAGATGGGGAGCAAGTGCCGGGATGTCAGCTTAATACAGTTGAAAAGATTCAAATAGCAAGGGCACTTGAGACAATGGGCGTGGATGTTATTGAAGCCGGTTTTCCGGTTTCAAGTCCCGGTGATTTTAATTCAGTAGTAGAGATTTCTAAAGCTGTAACATGGCCTACAATTTGTGCCTTGACAAGAGCTGTGGAAAAAGATATAGATGTTGCTGCTGAAGCTTTAAAATATGCTAAAAGAGGAAGAATACATACAGGAATAGGTACTTCGGACTATCACATAAAGTACAAATTCAATTCTACACGAGAGGAAATAATAGAAAGAGCGGTTGCCGCTGTGAAGTATGCCAAGAAGTATGTAGAGGATGTTCAGTTTTATGCTGAAGATGCCGGAAGAACAGATAATGAATATCTGGCAAAGGTTATTGAGGCAGTGGTAAAAGCAGGTGCAACAGTTGTAAATATTCCTGATACAACCGGATACTGTCTTCCCGAAGAGTTTGGAAATAAGATTAAGTTCCTTAAAGAAAATGTCAAGGGTATTGATAATGTTGTGATAGCTACACATTGTCATAATGATTTGGGAATGGCAACAGCAAATACTGTTTCAGGAATACTTAACGGAGCCAGACAAGCTGAAGTCACTATGAATGGCATTGGAGAAAGGGCAGGTAATACATCTTTGGAGGAGATAGCCATGATATTTAAAAGTCATCATGACCTTGGAATAACAACAAATATCAATACCCGTTGTATTTACAATCTTAGCAAGACTGTATCAAGCCTGATGAATATGCCTATTCAGCCGAACAAGGCAATTGTCGGAAGAAATGCCTTTGCTCATTCTTCAGGTATCCATCAGGATGGAGTTTTAAAGAATAGAGAAAGCTATGAAATCATTGACCCTAAAGATGTGGGTATTGATGAAAATTCAATTGTCCTTACTGCACGTTCCGGCAGGGCTGCCTTAAAACATAGACTGGAAGTACATGGCATACACCTTGAACAAGAGAAACTTGACCAAGTATATGATAAATTCCTTAGACTTGCAGATTCAAAGAAGGATATCAATGATGACGATATCATAATTCTTGCTGGTCATGAGCGTTTAGCTTCTGCAAGAATAAAACTTGCTTATCTTCAAGTTACCTCAGGAGTTGGAATTAAGTCTGTAGCAAGCGTCGGACTTGATATTGCAGGAGAACATTTCGAAGCTGCTGCTTCCGGAAATGGTCCTGTTGATGCTGCTATTAAGGCTGTAAAACAGATTATTCACCGTAAAATGACTTTACAGGAGTTCCTTATTCAGGCAATAACTAGAGGAAGTGATGATATGGGTAAAGTTCACATGCAAGTTGAGCACAATGGTGTTAACTATTACGGCTTTGGTGCAAATACCGATATTGTCGCTGCTTCTATTGAGGCTTATATTGATGCTATAAACAAATTTATGGATTAATATCTTTAAAATAAATTAATAACAAAACACTTATATATCGTTATAATAGTATGAAAACTCTTTTTGATAAAATATGGGACTCTCATGTAGTAAGTTCAGTTGCAGATGGTCCTGATCAATTATATATAGACCGACATTATTGCCATGAAGTTACTTCACCTCAGGCTTTTCAAGGTTTAAGAAATAGAAATTTAAAGGTTTTTAGACCGGAAAGAACTATCTGTTCTCCAGATCATAACATACCGACAAAAAATCAAGAACTCCCTATAGAAGATCCAATATCAAAAAAACAAGTTGATACATTAAAAAACAATGCAGAGCAATTTGGCTTGACATATTTCGGACTTGGAAACAAAAAAAATGGAGTAATTCATATCATAGGACCTGAACAAGGACTGACATTACCGGGAATGACGATAGTTTGTGGGGACTCGCACACATCAACACACGGAGCTTTTGGAGCAGTAGCATTCGGAATAGGGACTTCGGAAGTCGAAATGGTTTTAGCAACCCAATGTGTTCTCCAGCCAAAGCCAAAAACATTGAGAATAAACATTGAGGGAGAACTTTCCAAAGGAGTAACTGCAAAAGATGTGGTTCTTTATGTTATTTCCAAAGTTACAACAGGTGGAGCAACCGGTTATTTCATTGAGTTCGCCGGCAGTGTTATTAGAAATATGAGCATGGAGGCAAGAATGACTGTCTGTAATATGAGTATCGAGATGGGTGCAAGAGGTGGCATTATAGCTCCTGATGAAACTACTTTTGAATATGTAAAAACAAGAGAGAATGCTCCTAAAGGAAAAGATTGGGATAAGGCTCTTGAATATTATAAATCTATTGTTTCTGATTCGGATGCGGTATTTGATAAGGAACTTACATTTTATGCCGATGATATAAAACCTATGGTTACTTATGGCACAAATCCCGGCATGGGAATGTCTATTGATTCAGCAATTCCTTCTCTTGATGAAATAGATGAGGCTGGAAAGGTCTCTTTTATTAAGTCTCTTGATTATATGGGATTCAAACCAGGAGAGAAACTTGAGGGAAAGAGTGTCGATTATGTTTTTCTTGGTAGTTGTACAAATGGACGTATAGAAGATTTCAGAACTTTTGCTTCAGTGGTAAAAGGAAAAAAGAGATCTGAAAATGTTACTTGTTGGCTTGTCCCAGGTTCTTGGAGTGTTGAAGAACAAATTCGTAAAGAGGGATTGGATAAAATATTCGAACAGGCAGGTTTTGAGTTAAGACAGCCCGGATGTTCTGCATGTCTTGCAATGAATGAAGATAAAATTCCTTCTGGTAAATATTCTTTATCAACATCAAATAGAAATTTTGAGGGAAGACAAGGACCTGGAGCAAGAACAATATTATGTGGACCTTTGGTTGCTGCTTATGCAGCTATAAATGGAGTGATTACTGACCCGAGAAAATTTTAAAATATTTAATTTCTTAAAAAATGAACGAAAAATTCAATACTTTGACCTCAACTTTCTATCCCCTTCCAATAGAAAATGTTGATACCGACCAAATAATCCCTGCAAGATTTCTTAAAGCCACAGATAAAGAGGGCTTTGGTGATAATCTTTTTTATGATTGGAGATACGATTCAAAAGGGAATCCAAATAATGATTTTGTCCTAAACAATAAATTATATAATGGCTCTGTTTTAGTTGCAGGCAAGAACTTCGGAAGCGGATCGAGCCGCGAACATGCTGCCTGGGCTGTTAGAGGCTTTGGCTTTAAGGTGGTTGTTTCAAGCTTTTTCGCAGATATTTTTAAAAATAATGCTCTTAACAATGGGGTTTTACCCGTAGTTGTAAGCGAAGGGTTTCTCGCAAAACTTTTTGACAATGTAAAAAGTAATCCTAAAACTACCGTTACAGTAGATTTGTTTTCTCAAACTATTACAAACAATACAGAAAATATTTCTGAGCATTTTGATATTAATCCATATAAGAAAGATTGTCTTTTAAATGGCTTTGACGATATAGATTATCTTCTAAGCAAGAAGAAAAATATAGAAGAGTTTGAGAAAAACAGAAAATAGCTCTTTCGATGAAGAGTTGAAACAAATAAATGTAATATGAGACTTGAAATATTAGATACAACTTTAAGAGATGGAGAGCAAACTTCGGGCGTTGCATTTGCTTCAGACGAAAAACTGAGTATTGCAAGACAACTTCTCGAAGATGTTAGAGTGGATCGTATTGAGGTTGCTTCAGCGCGTGTCTCTACCGGTGAATTTAATGGAGTAGAAAGAATTGCTGAGTGGGCTTCAAAAAATAACAGACTTCATCAAATTGAAGTTCTTGGTTTTGTTGATAACGGAGCCTCTGTCGATTGGATAAAAAAATCCGGCTGTAAAGTTATGAATCTTCTTGCTAAAGGTTCTTTAAAGCATTGTGTCGGACAACTTGGCAAGAAGCCTGAAGAACATATTTCAGATATTAAGGAGAATATCCGTATTGCTCAAGAAAATGGTATTGAGGTTAATCTTTATCTTGAAGATTGGTCCAATGGAGTTCTTCATTCTCCTGAATATGTCTATTTTATGGTCGATGAGTTAAAAGATACACCAATTAAAAGGTTTATGCTTCCCGATACCTTGGGAATTCTCAGCCCTTATCAGACTTTTTCTCTTTGTTACAGAATGACAAAACGCTATCCGGGCCTTCATTTTGATTTTCATGCTCATAATGACTATGACTTGGCTGTTGCAAATGTCTTTGCCGCTGCCAAAGTTGGAGTAAAAGGTATACACTGTACGGTTAACGGTCTTGGAGAAAGAGCAGGTAACGCTTCTTTATCAAGTGTTATCCCTGTGATACATGACTTGCTCCAATATAAGACCAATGTCAATGAGAAAAAAATAAACAATGTCAGTCATTTGGTGGAATCTTATTCAGGAGTCAGAATTTCAGCCAACAGTCCAATTGTGGGAGAGAATGTTTTTACTCAATGTGCCGGTGTTCATGCCGATGGTGACAGTAAAAATAATCTTTATTATAATGATTTGCTTCCTGAGCGTTTCGGAAGAACAAGAGAATATGCTTTAGGCAAGACTTCGGGAAAGGCTAATATTGTTAAGAATCTCGATGCTCTCGGAATCTCTCTCGATGATGATTCGATGAAGAAAGTCACAAATAGAATTATAGAGCTTGGAGATAAAAAGGAGATTGTTACTCCGGATGACCTCCCTTATATTATCTCTGATGTTCTTCATCATCAAACTGTAGAGCAGAAAGTTAAGATATTAAATTATTCTCTTTCTCTTGCGCAGGGATTAAAGCCGGTTGCAACCCTTAAGATTGAGATAAATTCCAAGGTTTATCAAAAGACCTCCTCAGGAGATGGTCAGTATGATGCCTTTATGAAAGCTTTGAGGGGCATTTATAAAGATGAACTTCATAGAGATTTCCCTTTGCTTACCAATTATGTGGTTACAATCCCTCCAGGCGGTAGAACTGACGCATTCGTGCAGACATTAATTACTTGGAATTACAAAGATGAAGTCTTCAAAACAAGAGGTCTTGATGCTGACCAGACGGAAGCTGCTATTCTTGCTACAATTAAAATGCTTAATAAAATTGAAGACAATTATTAATTGTTTTTTTCTGTAAAAGTGCGCAGGTTTGAAATTTACAATCACATTAATTATTTCTAATAACAAATATAATTTACCATTTATATGAAATTAAACATAGCAGTACTTCCCGGCGACGGTATAGGACCGGAAGTAACAGAAGAGGCTTTAAAAGTTACTAAAGCTATTTGTAACAAGTTCAACCATGAACTTACTTTTAAATATGCTATTTGTGGAGCAAACGCTATCGATAAAGTTGGCTCTCCGTATCCTGATGAGACTCATGAGATTTGCATGCAAAGTGACGCTGTTCTTTTTGGCGCCGTTGGAGATCCCAAATTCGACAATAATCCGAATGCTAAAGTGCGCCCTGAACAGGGACTTTTAGCAATGAGAAAAAAGCTTGGACTTTATGCAAATATTCGTCCTATTGCTACATTCCCTGCTTTAAGCTATAAGTCTCCTCTTCGTCCCGATTTAATTGACGGAGCCGACTTTATGTGCATTAGAGAACTTACAGGTGGATTATATTTTGGAAAACCTCAAGGCCGTTCCGAAGATGGAAATACTGCTTATGATACTTGTCTTTACACAAGAGAGGAAATCGAGAGAATTGTGACATTAGCTTTTGAGTATGCAATGAAAAGAAGGAAAAAAGTCACTGTCGTCGATAAAGCAAATGTTTTGGCTACGTCAAGACTTTGGAGAGAGATTGCAAAAGAGATAGAAAAAAAATACCCTGAAGTCACAACGGAATACATGTTTGTTGATAACGCAGCGATGAGGATTGTTCAATGGCCTAAAGATTTTGATGTTATCGTAACAGAAAATATGTTTGGCGATATTTTAACCGATGAAGCATCCGTTATTACCGGCTCTATGGGAATGCTGCCTTCTGCTTCTATCGGAAAATACACGTCAGTCTTTGAACCAATTCATGGTTCTTGGCCTCAGGCTGCAGGCAAAAATATTGCCAATCCGTTGGCTGCAATTCTTTCAGCTGCAATGATGTTTGATTACGCCTTTGGCCTTAAAGAGGAAGCCTCTATTATCAGAAAAGCCGTTGATGAGTCAATTTCTCAAATGAAGCGTACCTCTGATATTCAAGAGGAGGGTAATACTCCTCTTTCAACCTCTGAAGTCGGCGATTGGATAATTAACTATATTAAAAATGCATAGATTATATTCTGTGCTTTTAAAAGGAGAGCAATTTTTTTATGAAAAATTGCTCTCCTTTTTTTAATTTAGAATTTGGTTGTACAAATAATCATTAGGTGTTTTTTTTTAATCAAATATTCATGGTTAGCTATTATTAAAAATTCAATCATATAAAAGAAAGACTCAAGATTATTCTATATATAATTCAGAATCGTCTATAACTTAAAATTAAATTCTTTTGAAATGTAATATAATAATGAATTGAAAAATTAATATAATCGCAATGCTATTTACATATTAATCAGACTTTTTGTCGATGTTTAAAAATCGGTCATTTTTTATTAAAAATCCGCTACTGTCATAAATAAGCTTGTTTTCTAATTACAGAGGTTCATTTTTGGAATATTTTGGCAGAATAATAACAGAATAAGGCGTTTAAATATATTTAATTTGCTTCAGATACATTAAGCTTTTTTTATTAAGACCATGAATACATCTACTCTTATTTCTTCAACAATTTTTTGTCTCGGCGTTCAATGTTTTACTCAGACATTAGCCGCAAAAGATAAAAGACCAAATATATTAATAATCCTTGCCGATGATTTGGGTTATTCTGATTTGGGCTGTTATGGAGGTGAGATTAATACGCCAAACATAGATATGTTGGCAAAAGAGGGATTAAGGTTCAATAGTTTTTATAACACAAGTCGTTCGTGCCCTACAAGAGCATCTCTTCTTACCGGCCTTTATCAGCATCAGGCAGGAATAGGAAGGATGACTTTCAATGACAACCTGCCGGGATACAAAGGTACTCTTTCACATAATGCAGTTACAATAGCTGAAGTTTTAAAAGACAATGGCTATCATACCGGCATGATTGGCAAATGGCATATTGCCGAAACACCATTAAGGAAAGATCAAAGAGAATGGCTTGCTCATCATGTCTATCATGAGGAATTTGCGGATAAAGTTAATTATCCTGTTAATCGTGGATTTGAAAATTTTTATGGAACTATTTATGGCGTAGTTGATTATTTTGATCCATTTAGTTTGGTCAATGGAGATGAGCCTGTTAAAGAGGTCCCATCCGACTATTATATCACTAATGCTCTTTCTGACAGCGCAGTGGTTTATTTAGACCGCTATTCAAAAGATGAAAAGCCTTTCTTTATGTATTTATCATACACTGCACCTCATTGGCCTCTTCATGCTTTGCCCGAAGATATTGCCAAATATGAGGATACGTATAAAAACGGATGGCAATACATCAGAGAAAAAAGGTATGAGAAAATGAAGAGTCTTGGAATATTTGATGGCTGCGACAATTATCTCACAGAACGACAATTTAAAGACAAGTGGGAAGACAATAAAGATAAAGAATGGGATGCAAGAGCTATGGCTGTTCATGCGGCAATGGTTGACAGAATGGATAAAGGAATTGGCAATGTTATTCAGGCCCTAAAAAGAAATAATCAGTTGGACAATACTCTTATAATTTTCCTTTCTGATAATGGATGCAGCAATGAAGACTGTCAAAATTATTCTCCCGGTGAAAATGACCGACCGGATATGACAAGAGATGGCAGACAAATTGTATATCCTCATAATAAAGAGGTGCTTCCGGGTTCTGAAACTTCTTATGCTTCATTAGGTGCAAGATGGGCAAATGCAGCAAATACTCCTTTCAGGTTTTGGAAAGCTAAATCCTACGAAGGCGGTATTTGCACTCCAATGATTGCTTATTGGCCGAAAGGCATCAAAAAGCAAAAAGGAAAAATATCATCACAAAAAGGTCATGTAATTGATATCATGGCAACCTGCATCGATTTAGCAAATGCTAAATATCCTCAAGAATATAATGGCAATCAGATAATTCCTCTTGAGGGCAAATCACTTCTTCCAATATTTAAAAAGGGTAAAAGAGAGGGCCATGAATATATAGCCTTTGAACATTTTAATGAAAAGGCTCTAATTTCTAATGATGGATGGAAGATTGTAAAGGTTAGTGGTAAAAATTCTAAATGGGAGCTTTATAACCTTAACATTGACAGAACCGAAATGCATAATGTCGCAACCGATTATCCCGATATTTTGGAAAATTTAGTTCAAAAATATGACCAATGGAGTAAACGATGTATGGTTGAGCCATTTCCGGGACAGAAATAATGGATAAGTTTATTTTCCTTGTCTCTATTAAAATAGATTGATGAAAAATCTTATGAATAAATATACTTACAAAAAATAAATATCTAAAAATTATAAATATGAAAAACAGTTTATTAACAACAATCTTGGCTGCAAGCATTGCTTTGTTTTCTCAATGCAATTCTGCTCCGGCTGAGCCAAACTCGGATTTAAGGGCTCCTGCCTATCCTCTTGTAACAATTGACCCTTATACAAGTATTTGGTCGTTTTCTGACAATCTAACTCAAACACCTACAAAACATTGGACAGGCAAGAATATGCCATTGCTTGGTGTATTGAGAGTTGATGGCAAAAGCTATAGATTTATGGGCACTGAAGAAAAACAATATATAAATATTGTTGAAATGGCAAACGTAAATCCTTGGCAGGGTGCATATTCCTATAAAGAGCCAAAGGGTAATTGGCAGTCTTTAGATTTTAATGATTCTAAATGGGATAAAGGAAATGCTCCTTGGGCAACACCTGAAATAAGCAAAAAGGGAACCATTTGGGAAACTAAAGATGTATGGGTTAGAAGGGAAATAGAGCTTTCTGATTCAGATCTTTCACAACCTTTACTTTTAAAATATTCTCATGATGATATTTTTGAATTGTATATTAACGGTATTGAAGTTGTAAAAACCGATTATGTTTGGAAAAATAATGTAATTGTTCCTCTTAACGACAATGTTAAGAATGCTCTTCAGTCAGGAAAAAATATTATTGCAGCTCATTGCCATAATACCACCGGCGGAGGATATGTCGATTTTGGTATTATTAAAGAAGCCGACATTCCTCAATATTTTACTGAAACTGCCAAACAGACTCTTGCAAAAGTGCTTCCTGCAAGCACCATTTATAAATTTGAGGCAGCAGGTGTAGAATTAAAGCTTACATTTACGACTCCTCTTTTGTGCGACGATTTAAATCTTCTTTCCCGTCCTGTGTCTTATGTTACATATGAAGTTGCATCTCTTGACAATGCAAAACATGATGTCCAAATATATTTTGATACAACTCCTGAGTTGGCAGTAAATGAAAAGGGACAAGAGATTGGATCTGAACTATACGAAAAGGATGGCCTTAGATTTATTAAGACAGGTACTAAAGAACAAAATATTCTTGGTAAAAGAGGTGATGATGTTCGTATAGACTGGGGATATTTGTATTTGGCAGGAAATCCATCCCGCAGTAATATGATGGTTACTAATATCAGCGATTCTAAGGCAACATTTGCTTCACAAGGCTCTTTAAACAATTCTGTTGATGCATCTCTTCCATCAGATATGAATAAAGGAATGACAGTTTTATCATACTCTGAAGATCTTACTAATTCAGGCAAAGGATTTATGATGATTGGGTATGATGATATTTACTCTATCCAATATTTCGGAGACAATTTAAAATGTATCTGGAATGAAAATTATACATCTATAGAGGCTGCTTTTGCCGCTGCTGAAAAAGATTATCAAAAAACAATGCTTCGTTGTGCTAAATTTGATGCGCAAATGATGGAAGATGCAACTGCAACTGGTGGTAAAGAATACTCAGAACTTTGCGCCCTTGCTTACCGTCAAACTATTGCAGCTCATAAGCTTGTTAGAAATAAAAACGGAGAATTAATGTTTTTCTCAAAGGAGAATTTCAGTAATGGTTCAATAGGTACAGTGGATATTACTTATCCTTCTGCTCCAATGTTCCTTTATTACAATACTGAATTGGCAAAAGCTCTTATGAGCTTTATTATTGAGTACAGTGAAAGTGGAAGATGGGAAAAACCTTTTGCCGCTCATGATGTTGGTACATATCCTTTGGCAAATGGTCAAACCTATGGTGGTGACATGCCGGTTGAAGAGAGCGGTAATATGTTGATTATTGCAACTGCTGTTTGTGTAAACGAAAACTCTGCAGCCTATGCAGAAAAACATTGGGATGTGTTCACAACTTGGGCTGACTTCCTTCTTGACAAAGGTTTGGATCCTGAAAATCAATTGTGTACAGATGACTTTGCAGGCCATTTTGCTCACAATGCCAACCTTTCCATTAAAGCTATTCTTGGTATTGCAGGATATGGTAAAATGGCAGATATGCTTGGTAAGAAAGATATTGCCGAGAAATATACTAAAGCTGCAAAAGAGATGGCTCAAAAGTGGGAAGAGATGGATGCTGACGGCGATCATTACAAATTAACTTTTGATAGAGAAGGAACTTGGAGTCAAAAATATAATCTTGTTTGGGATAAGTTATTAAAACTTAATATATTTAACCCCGAAATTGCACAAAAGGAGATAGCTTATTACAAAACTGTTCAGAATAAATATGGCTTACCTTTGGACAGCAGAAAGACATATACCAAATCTGACTGGATTATGTGGACAGCTACAATGGCAAGCAATCCGGAAGATTTCAGAACAATGGTTTCTCCTGTTTACAAATATGCAAATGAGACAACAACAAGAATGCCTCTTTCAGATTGGCATGAAACTGTGACTGGAAACTCTGTCGGTTTCCGTGCTCGTTCTGTTGTTGGAGGTTATTTTATAAAAATGCTTGAAAATAAGTACAAATAAATTACAGAGATATAAAGCTTGAAAAATTACATCTATTGTTGAAATATTTTCTCTCGACAATAGATGTATTTATAAAAATGATAAAAATATATTTTCGAATAATACCGTTTACTAACTATAAACACAATTAATATTTTATGAAAAAACAACTTATTGCCGGATGTCTAATACTCCTTTCTTCCGGCGCTTTTGCTCAGTGGAAGCCGGCGGGAGATAAAATCAAGACTGCTTGGGCTGAACAGATCAATCCAAAAAGCGTACTTCCTGAATATCCTCGTCCTTTGATGGAACGTGCTGATTGGTCAAACCTTAATGGTGAATGGGAATATGCAATTACTCCAAGAGGCGCTCATGAACCTGCATCTTTCCAAGGAACAATTCTTGTGCCTTTTGCCGTTGAGTCATCCTTGTCGGGTGTTCAAAAAGAGGTTGGCGATAGAAATGAACTTTGGTATAAACGTACATTTGATGTGCCTGCCAATTGGAAAAACAAAAACGTAATGTTGAATTTTGGCGGTGTCGACTGGCAAACCGATGTTTTTGTAAATGACATCCTTATTGGTTCTCACAAAGGTGGTTTTACTCCTTTCTCATTCGATATCACTCCTTATCTTAAAGGTAATAAAGGTCAAAAACTTGTCGTTAGAGTTTGGGACCCAACCGATAGAGGATTCCAGCCTCATGGCAAACAAGTTACCCGTCCTAATGGGATATGGTATACTCCTGTTACCGGAATCTGGCAGACTGTATGGATGGAACCTGTAAACCCGACATACATTACAAATTTTAAAGCAATTTCTGATATTGACAACAATACACTTAATGTAACAGTAGATGCAAACAATGCAGGAGCAGGCGACATTGTAAATGTTTCTGTTTTCGATAATGGAAAACTTGTTGGTTCGGCTAAAGGTTTGGCAGGTAAATCATTAAGGGTTGCTGTTGAAAATCCTAAGCTTTGGAGTCCTGAATCACCATTCCTATATGATATGAAGATAACTTTAAGCAATGGCTCCAAGACTTTAGATCAAGTTGACTCTTATACTGCTATGCGTAAAATATCTTCAAAAAGAGATGCCAATGGTATAATGAGAATCCAGCTTAACAATAAAGATTATTTCAATTATGGACCTCTTGACCAAGGATGGTGGCCTGATGGACTTTATACTGCTCCGACAGATGAAGCTTTGCTTTACGATATTAAGAAAACTAAAGATTTTGGCTTTAACATGATTAGAAAACACATCAAAGTTGAGCCGGCTCGTTGGTATTATCATTGCGATAAAGAGGGAATCCTTGTTTGGCAGGATATGCCGAGTGGAGATCTTGGAAATGCTTGGGGCCCTCACACTTATGGTGGCGGAAATGATAAAAATCGTTCAAAAGAATCTGTCGAGACATATTATAAGGAATGGGATGATATAATGAACTTCTGCATGTCAAATCCATGTATTGCCGTTTGGGTTCCTTTCAATGAGGCTTGGGGACAGTTTGACACTGAAAAAGTAGCTGAATGGACAAAGAAAAAAGATGCTTCAAGACTTGTTAATCCTGCAAGTGGCGGTAACCATCGTGCTTGTGGAGACATTCTTGACCTTCACAACTATCCTGGTCCTGACATGTTCCTTTATGATGCTGAGCGTGTAAATGTTCTTGGAGAATATGGCGGTATCGGCCTTGCTCTTGACGGACATCTTTGGGCTAATGACCGTAACTGGGGATACATTCAATTTAAAAATAGTGATGAGGTTACAGCTGAATATGTGAAATATGCAAAGAGTCTTGAGAATTTTGTAAAAAGAGGATTCTCAGGTGCTGTCTATACACAGACAACAGACGTTGAAGGTGAAGTAAATGGCCTTATGACTTATGACCGTAAGGTTATCAAAGTTAATGAAGCAGAGGTTAAAAAGGCAAATCAAAATGTAATAAACCTTCTTAATAAATAAGCCAATATACATGCAAATACCAAACATCATTTTATGACCAGTAGAGTTGTTATTTGAATGTTTAATAAATAGAATAATCAGACAGCCTTGATTGATAATATCTCTCAAGGCTGTTTGTTTTTTAATATATTGATGATAAAAATATGTATATATTTGTCTGTTTTTTTAATAAATTAAATCTATAAGTGATTTGCCTGAAGCATTTCCTGCTTATCATTTATGCTGTTTTTACTATTTTTGATATCCATTAAAAATCTACAACATGTCTCATATTCCTGTATTAATACATGATTTAGCTGTAATATTGTTCTCTGCAGGTATTATTACTATAATATTTAAATGGTTGAAGCAACCTGTCGTATTGGGATACATAGTTGCCGGATTGTTTGCCGGACCATATATATGCGGAAGTTCATGGATAGGAGATGAACAAAATATTAAAATATGGGGAGACATAGGAGTTATATTCCTTTTGTTTGCATTAGGACTTGAATTTAGCTTCAGAAAACTGTTGAATGTGGGTGTCTCAGCACTTACCGGGGCATTGACAATTGTAATTGGAATGATGACTATGGGTTATCTGACAGGGCAGTTGTTGGGATGGAATAATATGAACTCACTTTTTCTTGGAGGAATGCTTTCAATGTCTTCAACAACAATTGTATTCAAAGCTCTTGATGATTTAGGACTTAGAAATCAATATTTCTCTAAACTTGTATTTGGTATTCTAATAGTCGAGGACCTTTTTGCGGTATTGCTGATGGTGATTCTTTCCACTCTTGCAGTAAGAAATGAATTTGAAGGAGTGGAACTGTTATCCTCAGTGATAAAACTTGGAGCATATCTTCTTTTTTGGTTTGTCGGAGGAATATTTGTCATTCCAACATTCCTTAAAAAGGTAAAGAAGTATTTGAATGACGAAACATTATTGGTGGTTTCATTAGGCTTTTGCCTGGGAATGGTTATTTTGGCTGTTCAGGCAGGCTTCTCAGCAGCATTGGGGGCATTTATTATGGGCTCCATACTTGCAGAAACTCTTGAAGCAGAAAGAATAGAGTCGCTTGTAAAACCGGTTAAAGATCTATTTGGAGCAATATTCTTTGTCTCAGTTGGCATGATGATCGATCCCTCTATGCTTGCTAATTATTGGCTGCCAATATTATTAATAACCGTTGTAGTAATGGTAGGACAAATAAGTTTTTCATCATTTGGCGTTCTGCTCTCAGGACAACCTTTAAAAACTGCGGTTCAATGCGGTTTCTCATTGGCGCAAATAGGTGAGTTTGCTTTTATTATTGCATCATTGGGCGTTTCATTGAAAGTTACAGCTCCTTTTTTGTATCCCATCGTTGTAGCTGTATCGGTAATAACGACATTTTTAACTCCTTATACAATTAAACTGTCACTGCCGGCATTTCAGTTTATTGATTCAAAGCTCTCTTTAAAGACAAAACATTTTCTCGATAAATATTCTTCGGGTGTAAATTCATTTACAAGGAAAAGCACATGGAATCTTCTTATTAAGTCATTAGTTGAAATAGTAATGATTTATGGAGTCATAACAGTGCTTATTGTTATTATTTATATGAAGTATGTTCCCGAATTAATGAATTCATTTCTTCCACGAGAGGTGGCGAAGTTTCTGAGCGTAATAATCATACTCTTAATAATATCACCTTTTTTAAGAGCTATAATGATGAAGAAAAATCATTCCGAAGAGTTTAATGAGCTTTGGGGTGACAATAGATATAACCGGGCACCTCTTGTAGGGCTTATTCTTATTAGGATACTATTATGTTTGGGTTGTGTAATGTCTATAATTGCCAATGTCTATAATCTGACATTGGGATTATTATTCGCTTCGGGGGCTGCCATCATAGTATTTTTTATTACTTCAAAGCAAATCAAAAAACAATCAATAACTCTTGAGCGCAGATTCCTTAGAAATTTGAGAGCAAGACAGGTTGAATCAAATAAAAAATCACCCATTAAGGAGCATTTTGCAAAAAGTCTGCTTGCAAGAGACCTTCATCTTTCTGATTTTGAAGTCGCACGCAATTCTGAAAGCGTTGGAAAACGACTCAAAGAACTTGATTTAAAAAATAAAACCGGGGTTTCAATAGTTAAAATCATAAGGGGAGATATGCAGATAAATATTCCCGGGGGAGAGGAACATCTTTTCCCTTTCGACAAGATCATTGTTGCCGGCACTGACAGTCAGCTTGACAGCTTTAAAAATTATGTTGAAAAAGCAAACAATGAATCAATAAATAATATTTCTTATCAAAATGACATTACTCTTGAGCAGTTTGTCGTTGATGATGAGTCATTCTTTGTTGGAAAATCTATCCTACAGTCGGGCATTAGAGATAAAGCGTGCTGTTTGGTAATAGGAGTAGAAAGAAATTCCAAGTCGATTATGAATCCTGCCTCCTCATTTACTTTCCAAGAGGGAGATATTGTAATGGTAGCGGGTGAAAGATCCAAACTTGAGAGGCTGTTTAATGAAATAGAGGACAAAAATGAAAACAAAATTCCTCAATGGGTTATTAAATAGATAAGTGTGCCTATCATTCAAATTTTTGTGATCATATCATTCATAATAAGTTATGAATTTCTTTGATATGATTTCTGAGACTTCACATATTTGACACAAATAATTTTGCATGCAATATATTAATGTGTTTTTTTAATTGCTTAATAATAAGTAATATGCAATGCTTTAAATTTTTTAACTTGAAGTTCTTTGATTTTGACCGTCGAAAAAAATATTTTGACCGTCATTTTTCAAATTTTGACCGTCGATTTATTAATTTTCATTGTCGATTTCACTTGACATATCTGACATAGATTTTATTAAAACGCTCATTGTTAATAATCGAGGATAAAAATTGTGTTTTGTTTGGTTGAAATCAATTTGTTTTGGAGAAGTTTCCATCAGTTGTAGGCAGCATTAAAACACTTCTCCTCATCATTGAAAACATGAGCTTTATCCGGCTTGAAAAAATTAAATCGCCATAACTCACCTAAAAATGAGATGCCAACAAAAGGTATATAAATGGCGCATTTTTCCTCCAAAACCTTTACATAAGAAGGTATAGAATATTTATTTTCATTTTTAGCATTGGGATATCTAATGATTTGAGATTTATTTTCTCGAAAAAACGTCTGTTTTAGTAAATATAGAAGATGAGGCTTAAATTATTATTTAAAATAAATTGTTATGTTTGAAAAATCGAGATATAATTTATGTCTAAGATATCATTTTGAAACAGAGTAATCAGCTTTTTTATTTAAATAGTATACTATGAGAAACCACATTATTTCTATTTGCTTTTTATTGTTTCTGTCAAATAACATCTTTTCCCAATCCATCATTCATAATAATGGTGGCTGTTTTCTGAAAACTTTTGAATATAATATTTTAGCAGAAGGAAATCCTCCATCGTATAATCTTCATAGTAAAACTACACTTGATAGAATATTTTTTGGTAATACAAATTCTTTTGTTGAATATATATATCATACATCTTTAATGGAAGTGAGGGTTGTCGTATTGTTAAAAATAGAGAGGACAATTCATATAAAATTGAGGTGATGAGCCTTTCAAAGAGTGATAGTATAGTGAAATTATTATCAAAACAGGAAAATTTGATTTTATTACCAAATGAATTAAAAAGAAATATTCCGTTATCAACTCAGGAGAAAATTTTAGAGCATAATAAGAATCTTTATAAGATTAAGAATGAAATATACAAGCCATTCTATCCCAAGAGAAAAGCATATAATATCAGCAAGAAGTTAGCAGAGGAAATAAATATAAAAACAGCTTTTTTAATTAGAAACTTTAAGGCTATAGGCACTCTAACTGCAATTTTAGATGGAGAAACATATACTTTTAGATGTATTGAAGAGGATGAATTATTGACATTAAAAGTTAGTATGCCTAAAGATAAACCGCTTTTATTAGCTGACATTCTCTGTAAAATGATGAATGATGTGAGAAATAACCAGTTTAATGAAAATAAGTATTTACAGATGTTGGATGAAATAAATTAAAAGGATAAAAAAGTTTGTCTTTTAATTAGTTTTTAAGCTACCAAGATGTAGATTACTATTTTATTTAATATGAAAAAGAAAAGCACATATTACTGTAATAACAATAATATGTGCTTTTGTATATTAGAGATTTAAATTATCAGCAAGCTTTAAAACTCATGTCAAGACCTTTTACAGAATGAGTAAGAGCTCCAACAGATATAAAGTCAACACCACATTCAGCATACTGACGAAGAGTGTCAAAAGTAATACCTCCCGAGGATTCAGTTTCTACTCTGCCATTAATAATTTCAACAGCTTTTTTAGTGTCTTCAGGAGAGAAATTGTCTAACATTACTCTATCAACACCAACGGCAAGAGCTTGGTTAAGTTCATCAAAGTTTCTTACTTCAAGTTCAATCTTAAGATCTTTACCTTTGTCTTTGCAATATTGTTTAGCCATAGTAACGGCTTTTTCAATTCCGCCTGCAAAATCAACATGATTATCTTTAAGAAGAATCATATCAAAAAGACCAATACGATGATTGACGCCTCCACCAATTTTAACAGCAGCTTTCTCAATCATTCTAAGACCGGGAGTAGTTTTGCGAGTATCCAAAACTCTTGTTTTAGTTCCTTCAAGAGCTTTTACGTACTTGTTGGTAACAGTTGCAATGCCGCTCATTCTTTGCATAATGTTTAGCATAAGTCTTTCAGTTTGGAGTAACGACTGAACTTTACCAGAAACTATAAAGGCGATGTCTCCGGGATTAACTTCGGCTCCATCGTTTAAAAAGACTTCCATTTTTAATTCAGGGTCAAAATCGGCAAATACTTTTTTTGCCATTTCAACACCTGCGAGAATACCTTTTTCTTTAATAAGAAGTTTGGATTTTCCCATTGCGTCTTTAGGAATGCAGCAAAGAGTAGTATGATCTCCATCGCCGATATCTTCAGCGAAAGCTAACTTTATAAGATCGTCTATAAGATTATTCATTTAATTTTTCTATTCTTATTTGATGTATTACATATATATTGTTTTCAAGCTTGAAATAGACATGTACACGATAGTTGTTTCTAATTGTTGAAAGAGTTGCAATAGAAAAACCGCTGTTGCCTTTCTCGCTTTTATGCTGTATGGTATAACTTTTTGGCCTGTTGGAGGAGAAAAAGGTATTTAACTTCTGAACCACAGCAGATCTGTCTATTTCGGCATCAGTGCCTGGAATGGTTATCTTAACCTTTGAGGCAAGATTAGTTGAAATTAAACTTGCTTCACCTTTGCTAAAACATTGATTTACACTTTCAGGGATATTTTGTGCAGTTAGCGAAAAAGAAATAAGCCAAAATGTAAGTGCTAATATTTTATGTAAATTTTTCATTTGTATATATTCTATTTTTTACATTAATGTACAAATGCGCCATTTATATACCTTTTGTAGGGTATCTCATCTTTGGATGATTTATGGCGATTTCATTTGTATATGGCATTAATTTCTATACAATTGTTAATTGAAATATATTAAATCACTTTTCTTATCTTTACATAGAAAACTAAGAATTGTTTATAAATATAGCCCATTATTACATTTATATATGCAAAAGTACAAAAAACAGATAGTTTATCAATAGAAATGACTTTCTAATTATCTTTAGTATTAAATAGTAAAGATATATTGTATAAATATAGTAACACAAATGTGTTATGGTTTAGAATCAAAATAATAAAAGTTACTCTATTTGAATATAGGCTGATAAGTAAAATAGAAACAGTTTTTTCCCAATTAATATATTTCAATAAAATCGCCTAATTCACCTAAAGAGGATATACCCAACAAAAGGTCTTTAAAAGGCGCATTTGTACCTTGGTATAAAAAAATAAATTATATATAAATGAGGATTCAATTTATAGTAGTCGGAAAGACTAATGGAAATTATTTTAATGAAGCAATTAATGATTATAAGAATAGATTAAAATATTATATTCCATTTGAAATGGAGGTTATTCCCGAACTTAAGAATGCAAAGAATTTAAGTTTTGAGCAGCAAAAAGAAAAGGAGGCTGATTTGATATTGAAAACTTTACAGGGAGGAGATTTTGTCGTTTTGCTTGATGAGAAAGGGAAAGAATTTACTTCATCTCAATTTTCTTTATATCTCGAAAAGAAGATGCATACAGTGAATAAAAGGCTTGTCTTTATTGTTGGTGGACCTTATGGCTTTTCTCAAAGGATTTATGATGTATGTTTTCCGAATACATAAAAATGAGATAAGTTATTGATTGTCAGATTTAGATTCT
>JAUNSR010000018.1 GCA_030539115.1 Bacteroidales bacterium | reverse complement strand
GGCGCTCCAAGCAACAATTAATATAAATACAATTTAGTTGTAATATAAATATTGAGCCTTCTTCATTTTATTGTGAGGAAGGCTCTTTTTGATTTAAAATATTCTGATTATTAATAGATAAGTATCCGACATTGTTTTATACATCGATTCTCTTTACCTCTTCTACGCCGTCAACATTCTCCAATTGAGAAATAATGGCTCTTAACTCATCGGCAGTGTGCACCAAGAAGCAAACAGAGCAATGAACTATTTCATCTTTTGTTTCTGTATTTAATGAAACAATGCTGAGTTTTAAAAGTTTTGAGATAATTTCAACCAAGTCGTGCAATAAGCCATCTCTGTCAACTGCTGCAATATTTATTCTTGAAAGATATGTGGTGTTTGGAGAAGCCGCCATAATAACATTGACAATAGACTCTCCGGCTTGGGCAGAAAGACTTATTGCTCTTATGCAATTTCTTTTATGAACCATAATGTCATTGTCAGAGATCTTAAAACCAATAACCTCATCACCGGGAAGAGGCTGGCAGATAGGACAGTATTTATATGGATATTCAGGCTTTTCGTATTTGATTTTCTTGAGAGCATTGTTTAAGCATTTTCTTGCTTTATAGCTTTTTACATAAGCCATCCATTCTGACTTAGGTCTGGAGTCATCACTTGTTATAATCTCAACTCTGTCGCCTCTTTTTAGAACAGTCTGCATCGGGAGCAGCCTCCCGTTCACTCTGCAGGCTTTAGCAGTATTGCCAACATTTGTGTGAATCTCATAGGCAAAATCTATTGCAGAGGCACCTTTTGGAAGCAATATGTTTTTGCCCTGAGGTGTAAAGACAACGATATCGTCATTATAAAGAGTTGAGACAATGTTTTCAAGATAACCACTGTCTTTGCCACTTCCTGCGATATCCTTAAGAACGCTTTTGAATTTCTCAACCCAATTTTCAACTCCGGAATCTCTGTCGGTAATACATCCTAAACAAGCATTTTGAGCCATTCTTTCAGATGAGATATGAAGCTCAATCCAATTACCATTATCGCCCATAACCTGACAATGTAAACCTTGATAGCCATTCTCTTTTGGCGAGTCAATATAATTGACAAGACTTGATGGTCTTTCCTTATATAGGTCAGTAATGATTGAGTAGATGTCTAAAGCCTGATTTTTTTCAGATCTATGAGAGTTAATATTATCTTCATAAATCACATTTATAATAAATAGATGCTCCAATTGCTTGAAGGTAACTCCCGAAATCTGCATCTTTCTCCAAAGAGCATATACGCTTCTTACTTTTGGAATCATTCTTGCTTTTATATCTGATTTCTCAAAAACGGATTTAATAGGAGATAGAAATGTGGCGATATGACTTTCTGAAGAGGCCATATAGCTTTTAATTTTTTTCTCTATTCTTGCATATTCCTGAGGAGAACGATATTTTAGACTTAGATTCTCAAGTTCTGATTTTACATCATAAAGGCTCAGTCGATTGGCGAGAGGAGCATAAAAATAATCTGTTTCGCAGGCAATCTTCATTTGCTTGTCGGCACGCATGCTTTCAAGAGTTCTCATGTTATGGAGCCTGTCGGCAAGTTTGATAAGCAAAGCCCTTATATCATAGTTTATAGAGTCAAGCATTTGCTTAAAATTGTCTAACTGCTGAGACATCTCATATTTACACTTTTTTTCTTTTGTGACTGCCTTCACAAGAAAAGCAACATCATCGCCAAAATTTTCTTTAATAAAATCATTTGTAAGTTCTGTATCCTCAACAACATCATGAAGAAGCGCAGCAATGATGGGACTGGCTCCAAGAGACATCTCTTCGCTTACAATTCTTGCTACACTGATAGGATGAATAATATATGGCTCGCCGCTTTTCCTTTTTTGGACGGAATGAGCCTTAAAAGCAATATCATAAGCTTTTTTAATGTATTCCATTTCCTGAGGAGTACAATGTTTGGCAGCATTTAAAAAAAATAAATCCCTCATTGAGTTAACCTCAGGGGTATAATCAATAACTTCCAGCATAATGTGTTTCCTTAATTTATTTCACAGAAGGTTTTTATTATAAGAATTGGTAAAGAACACTCTTTTAAATTAATGCTTGTTTATCCATTCGTTTAGTAATATTAGAGATGGAGAGAGCATTGTGCCGTGATCGAATCCTGAAAGCTCGTAAAGAGTAACGTCTTTATTCCCCAAGGCTTTAAGAATCACAGCCAAATGTGCATTTTCTTCATATCTGGCCAACATCTCTTTGTTTTTGTCGCCTGTAATAAGTAGAATAGGAGGTATATCCTCTCTTGCACAATTAAGTGGAGCCATCTGGTCAACTAAAGGTATCAGAGTGTTAAGATTTCTCTCCTTTCTTATAGTATAATGAGTGTTTGTCTGTCCGCTTAAAGGTATTAGACCCGCTATTTGATTAGCATCAATACCAAAATGCATAAGATATTTTTTATCAAGTCCAAGCATGAGTGTCAAATATCCTCCTGCAGAATGACCTGAAATAAATATTTTGTTATTATCTCCGCCAAAATTTTCAATATTTTTAAATACCCATGCTATTGCCTCTGCTCCATCTTCTATATATAGAGGAGAATGAACTTTCGGACTTAAACGATAGTTTACGGCAACAACACATAAACCTTTGTCTTTAAGTTCTGATGGAATAAATTTTTCGCCTACTTCCAATCCTCCACCGTGAAACCAAACAACTGTTTTGAAATCTTTTTTATTAGTTGGATAATAAATATCAAGCCTGCATCTTTCATTTTTATAATCATCATCGCTTTTTGAAAGCAAATAGCTTATGTCGGTTTTTGTAGTATAATTAGATGGATTATTGTTAGTGGAGGTCATCCATTCCATAATATTAGGCTCGGCATAGGCTTTTGACCAACTATTATGATTGACTCCGGGATATTCAACATAATCAACAACTGCTTTTAAAGATTTTAATCTGTCAAACATCATTCTGGAGAGATCACAAGGCACAGCATCATCACTTTCTCCGTGAAATATTTTTAGCTGAACGGTATTGCTGAAGTTCTTTGCCATTTTTAGATTACTTCCTCCGCAAATAGGCACGGCTTTTGAAAACATTCCCGGAACACGTTCAATAAAATCATAGGTGCCATAGCCGCCCATAGACATTCCTGTTATGCACATCCTTGCTTTATCAACGAAAGAAAGTGATGAAAGTGAATCGGTAAGTTGTCTAACTAAGTCGAGGGAATGGGAAATTGGAGGTAAGCTATTGTCATATAGATTCTTCTTTGATTGAATATTGTTGAAATAATCCATATTTACCCAAAAATCATCTTCTGGACATTGTGGTAAAACAACAATGGCAGGACATTTAGTCCTATTTTCTTCATTAAGAAATACATCATTTGCCCAAAACAATTGTTTTATATTATCGTTGCCTCTTTCTCCTGAGCCATGAAGAAACAGAATGAAAGGATATGTTTTAGTTTTATCAAAGTTTGAAGGATATAGAATTCTATATAAAAGGGTGTCTTTGTTATTACCAATAAAAATTGCTTTTTCAAACAAATCTGAATCTTTTTTGCTTATTGAAGCCTTTGTGAGACTTGAAAATAAAAATAAGGCTACAAATAATAGTAGGGTATATTTTTTCATTATATTGATTTTTAATGTGATTCTTAATCTATTGACTATTTTAATTATAATGCAAATACCTATAAAATATTATTGTAGAATACCTCAAATTAGATATCTATCTGTGAAATTGATATTTAATAGATAGTGTAAGCACTAAAAGTAAACTGAGAACAATGTTTACAAATTTAATTTATTTTGTATATTATTAGCATATTGACAGGAAAAATAATGCTGTGCTTATCTAAGTTTTGCACGGATTAAAGATTAAAGATGATGTTTTTTTGTTTTTTACATTATTTTTTATCTAAACAAATTTAAAGCGCAGCACTGAAAAAAAATATATTAATCTTAAAGAAAATTCTCTTTTTGTATATTTGCATGAAATTGAATTATATAAAATAAGTTCTTGAAATTGACTTTTATTGTAAATGATTCATCACATAATTAATAGAACTAATAGATAATGGCATCACTGGTAATAGCAGAAGATATTTCATATATATTCTTTGGTATTTTTATAGCTGTGTTTTTTATTCAGATAATATATTATTTGGCTTTCTATCTTCGTCCGTTAAGAAAAATAAGCTCTGAAAGGAATAAAGATGTTGATGAAAATAACACAAATGAGGGGGTTTCTGTGATTATTTATGCAAATAATGATTCTGAATCATTATGGAAAAATCTTGATTCTTATTTAAATCAGGAATATCCTTTATTTGAGGTTATTGTAGTTAATGATGGCTCTACTGATGAAACCGAAGAGGTGCTTGGAACTTTTGAAAATCAATTTGATAACTTGTATCATACTTTTGTGGCTGAGGGTGCACGTAATTTGAGCAGAAAGAAACTATCTCTAACACTTGGTATCAAGGCTGCTAAATATGATATAGTTCTTTTTACCAATGCAAACTGCAAGCCTGATTCTCCAAGATGGATAGAAACCATGGCTTCAAACTTTACCAAAGAAACAGATATTGTTGTTGGCTACACTCAGCTCGATTGCAAAAAAGGATTTATAAACAGATATATTTCTTTTGACTGGCTTTTACGTGCACTGAGAATTTTTGGTTATTCTTTGGCTGTTACTCCATTTGAAGGAGAGGGAAGCAATATGGCTTACAGAAAAAAAATATTTTTTGATAATAAAGGCTTTTCAAAATATATGCAGCTTCATATTGGTGAGGATGATTTATTTGTTAATTCTTTGGCAAACAAAAAAAATACCAAGATTGAATTGTCGGACGATTCTTTTGTGACATCTTATTTTGATTCAACAAAATCCGGTTGGCTTCAAACGAAAAGGAACCGAGCTTTTACAGAAAAATTCTATAAAAATATGTTTTCATATATTATGGGATTCGAGTCGCTTACCAGGTATTTGTTTTTGGCTATGTTTGTTTTATTGATAGTGGTTTCATATTCTGATTTGATTCTAATGTCGGTAATCGGTGGAGTATTTATATTTAATTTTATATTTAAATCGGTGTTTTGGTATTTTGCCGGAAAATCATTTAATACAAAAAAACATATCCTTTGCTTTACTTTTTTTGAGTTGATAGATCCTATAATAAATTTCGTTTTTAAAATAGAAGCTAAAATCAATTCTAAAAGATATTATACATGGAAGTTGTAACAAGATATATATCTTAATAGAATATTCAAGACTGAGCAATTAGGTGTATTATTAAGTTTCAACAAGATTCAGCTCTTTAGACAATATAAGAACGCCTCTTCTCCTTAATTAAACATTGTATTTATTAAAGGGAAGAGGCATTTTGTTTTATTTCTGAAAATATCTGAATAATATTTTCAGAGATGTCTTATTATTCAAATCTGATTGCTTTGACAGGGCTTATCTTTGTAATAACATAAGATGGACCAAGAAGCACCAATAAAGCAATAATTATGGTAGCTATGTTTAAAAGTATAACATGAAATATGTTAAGCTCAATTGGTACAGCATCAATGTAATAGGACTCCGGGTCAAGCTTAAACCATTTAAAGTGTCTTTGAATCAATGCTAATCCTATTCCTATAATATTCCCCCACATCAATCCTTTCAATATTAAAAAAAATGAAATATTAAGAAATATTCTTTGTATGCCGGAGTCTTTGTATCCTAATGCTTTAAGTATTCCAATCATATTAGTTCTTTCGAGAATGATTATTAACAGACCGGAAATCATAGTAAAAGAGGATACTAAAGCCATAAGAATTAATATAACCCAAACATTTGTATTAAGAAGATCAAGCCATGAGAAAATCTGAGGATTAAGTTGCTTTATTGATCTGGCATAGTAGCTTGAACCATATTTGTCTTTGTTTTGCAATAAATCAAAATAAAGTTCTTCAGCTATTCTATCTGTTTCATCATAATTATTGACAAGTATCTCAAGTCCGCTGACTTGATCCGGAGCCCAAAAGTTTAGTTTTTGAACATGTCTTAAATCTCCGATAACAAAAAGCTTGTCGTAATCAGTGAAATTTGTTTGGTAAATGCCTGCAACTTTAAATTTCCTTTGTCTGACACTGTTTTCGATAAAATAACTCATGAAAGAATCTCCCAATTTCAGATTCATTTTATCTGCAATAGATTTAGAAACTAAAATATCATTGGAAGCAGTGGAGTCATTGAAATGAATTATATCGCCTTCAATAAGGTTCTTTTTGAAAAAATCCCAATTATATTCATTACCCACCCCCTTAATGACAATAGCCATAAAAGAGGAGTCTGTTTTTATTATGCCCGGCTTTGTTGCAAAACGTTCAATATTTGATATCTCAGGATGTTTCTTTATTATACCGATTAAAGAATCGGAAATGCCGATAGGTATTGTTTCAAATGTTGTGTTGTTGTCAAAATTTGATATTTGTATATGTGAGCCAAAACCTATGACTTTAGCTCTAACTTCGTTTTTAAAACCGACAACAATAGAAACTGATAGTATCATTACGGCAAGACCAATGGCTATTCCCGCTATAGCAATACGAATAGCAGGAGGCGACACTTTCCTCTCTTCATTTCCTTTTGTGAAGTGAATTCTCTTAGCGATAAACAGTTCTAAATTCATAATACTCTCCCCGGATAGGCTTCAAGGGCTTTTCCCAAAACAAATAAAGCTTTTTGAAGGTCCTCTTTCTTTAATACATAAGCAATACGGACTTCATTCTTTCCTAAATCTGGTGTTGTGTAGAAACCGGAGGCAGGAGCCATCATGACAGTTTGACCCTCGTATTCAAATTCAGAAAGACACCAAGCACAGAATTTATCTGCATCATCGACCGGTAGTTTTGCTACTGTGTAAAATGCACCCATTGGAATAGGGGTATAGCATCCCGGTATTCTATTTAATCCATCTACAAGGAATTTTCTTCTCTCTACATATTCATTATATATGTCAAGCATATATTCATCTGAAGCATCAAGTGATGCCTCTGCTATTATTTGACCTATCAAAGGAGGACTAAGACGAGCTTGACAGAATTTCATTACGCTTGCTCTTACTTCTTTGTTTTTTGTGACCAAAGAACCTATTCTTATTCCACATTCACTGTATCTTTTAGAAACAGAATCTATGAGAATTACATTTTCTTCGATGCCTTGAAGATGAAAAGCGGAGATATATGGAGCTCCGGTGTAGCAAAACTCTCTATAAACCTCATCTGAGAAAAGAAAAAGATTATATTTCTTTACCAAATCCCTAATCTGATTCATCTCTTTTTGAGTGTATAGATAGCCAGTCGGGTTGTTTGGATTGCAAATAAGTATGCCTTTTGTCTTTTCTGTGATTAGCGCTTCAAATTTTTCAACCGAAGGAAGTGCAAAACCTTCATTTATAGATGAAGGTATAGTTTTGATTATTGCTCCGGCAGAGATGGCAAATGCCATATAGTTTGCATAGGCAGGTTCGGGAACAATTATTTCATCTCCCGGATCTAAACAAGACATGAAAGAAAAAAGTACTGCCTCAGAACCTCCTGTTGTAATAATAATGTCATCAACATTTACATCAATGTTAAATTTCTTGTAATATTTTACGAGCTTTGTCCTAAAACTTAGAATGCCTTCACTTGGACTATATTCCAAGACTTTTCTATCAATATTTTTTAGACTGTCTAAGGCTATCTGAGGAGTTGGAAGGTCAGGCTGTCCAATATTCAAATGATAAACTTTAATTCCTTTAGATTTTGCGGCATTTGCTAAAGGAACTAACTTCCTAATTGGCGAAGCGGGCATGAGTATTCCGCGTTCTGATATCTTTGGCATAATAATTTTTTAATCTTACATAAATATAAGTTACAAAAATACAACCCATAAGGTTATAACACAAATAAAAAACATTTTAATAATTGATAAAATAAACCTTTGATCTATATATTGTCATTATTAAAACATTTTGTTTACTCCTTTTAAGGAAACCATTTACAAAATTTCATTTTCTTGCTATACTATTAAAACAATATATTTCAAAATATTATTTATTGTGGAGTATAAGAATGTGGCTTTTTACAATTGAATATTTGTTTTATAAATATATTTAACACAAAAAATAAGCAAAACATGTTCTAAAACATATTTTTCTTGTTATCTTTGTATCGTTGTTAAAGAGAAGATGAGTAAATCAAATTCTTTTTAGTTTCAAAAACTAACCTTTATGAAAAATCGTTTCTAAGGTTGTTTTAAGATGTTCTTTGAAGTATTGTAAGGTCAGATAAATTATTTACCAATAAAATTTTTAATTATGAAAGCAGTAAAAGATTTATTATTATCAGAATTGACCTCTAAAGGTTTTATTTATTATCCGGAGCTTAAAAGACTAATGCATAAAGTTGAAAGTTCAAATGATTCAGAAGTAACTATCGTAGAAATGAATCAGGATAATCTTTGCAGAGTTTATTTTAGCAAAAATACTGATACAGACAATGTAAAACAGATTTCTGAAGACAAATCATTCGATTATGATTTCAATAAAATAGTTTCATTTATTAATGCTTTGCCAACAAATTTTGTTTCTCAGAACAGTTTTTTAGCAAGCAATTTATCTAAAGTTAAAACAGCAGCTTAATATAGCCGCTTAACTATTATTTTTTTAACAAAACTGATCCTTACAAAAATTTCTTAGATTAGTCCGCCTGCGCTCAAAATGAGTTTGCAGGTTTTTTTTTGCCCAATTGACAAGACAGTAATTTATTTCATTTCTTTTCCCATCATTCATTTTTTTTATCAATTTTATTTTATTTATCTCTTTTTTTATAGCCCTATAATTTATTATATATATTTCTATAAATCTTTTTTATTGCTTTCTATCAATCTTTTATTTGTAAATACATGTTCCTTTTTATATAGAGACAATCTATTTCCTTTAAGTATTCTTTTGTTGAATTTTTTTAATATTTAATATTTTGCCGTCTATGTTCTTTGTTTAAGAATGAATGAGAATATATTAGATTAAAGTTAAATAGATGCAGTTTCACCTTTTATACTTTCACATTCAACCCCAAAAACAGTTTTTTGGTATTATGAATTAAGTTTATCTTAAATTTTTGATTTATATTAGCAGCAGAAAAAGAGATTAAAATCTTCAAAAAAAAATTTAGATGATATTAAACCTTTAGTTTATTTTTTAGTCTATTTATAAAGAGAAGATTATTAGGAATCTTTTATATAGTGATTTAGATTAGATTAGAGTTATATTTATATGGTTAGTGGTGTAACCATGGGAGGACGGTGCTTGTGAAAGTATCGTCCTTGTTATTTTGTGACGTACATGTGCCTGTATTAACGATTAGAACTTTAACTAACATAAAATATATCTTTGAAAAGCAGATAAAATACACTATATCGTATCACAAAAACAAATCACAAAATTTTTTGATTCAAGGGTATGGGGACAATAAAAGAAAATTTTAAATATATGGATAAGAGAAAAAAATACTGTTTGGCAAGCTTTAAAGCTATTCTTCTATATAATTTAAATACTTGTCAATCTTCACAAAAAGCTCTTTTTTATTAACGGGCTTAACAATGCAATCATTGAAACCGGCATCAAACATTTTTCTAATCTCTCCAGAATATGCATAAGCTGTCACTGCAATTATCGGAATATTGGAAGAAATCTGTCTTATCTTTTCAAGGGCTTCATAACCGTCACACTTAGGCATTTTTATATCCATTAAAACTAAATCAGGGTTGTGTTGAATAAACATTTCAATAGCCTCCTCTCCATCTTTGGCATGGATCATCTCAAAATCATTTTTCAATAAGGCTTTATAAAGCCTTATATTACTTATGTCATCTTCAGCAACGAGTAAAATAGGCTTATGATTGGATAAATTTAGCTTAAAGCTTTTAATAATGCTTTTTTTAGATGAAGTGATTATTTCATCTTTATCACAGACTTTTTTAGAACAATCAAAAGGCAGTTCAATCCAAAATTCAGAACCTGTGTTTTCCTCAGATTCAACACCTATTGTGCCGTTTAAGCGATTTATAATGTTGTAACAAATAGAAAGTCCAAGACCTGTTCCCGGAATCATGGAGTTTAATTTTATAAATCTTTCAAAAATGCTTTTTTGGTTTTCTTTTTTGATTCCACAACCGGTGTCTTTTACGTAAAGTCTTATTTTCTCTTTTTCATCATCCTTGGAATAACCAATCGTAATAGAACCTTTTTGAGTAAACTTTATTGCATTCGACATGAAATTCGAAACTACTTGAAGCAGCCTGTTGTAGTCACTTTTAATAATGCAATCTTCAGCCCCAAGAATACATCTTACATCAACTCTCCTTTTATCAACCTTTAAAAAAGCCGCCTGCTGAGCTTGTTGAACAAGAGTGTTTAAGTCAACATTTGAAAAATTGAAGTCCAATGTGCCCGCTTCAATCTTTGCCAAATCAAGAATGTCGTTTATTAACTGAATCAACAAATCATTATTGTTTTCAATTATGCTGACACATTGTTCCTTTTCTTGAGGATCATTAGAATCGGCAAGAATATTTGAAAAACCTACAATAGCATTTAATGGAGTTCTTATTTCATGGCTCATATTAGCCAAGTATGCAGATTTTAATTTATTGGATTCCTCGGCTTTTTCTTTTTCTTTTTTAAGTTCGTTTTCAATAATTTTTATTTTGCTGATATCCCTATAAACAATCATGGCATTTCCTATGGGAGTATTTTCTTTGTTGCCATTAATTTTTGTGTATGGAGAAATAATGACCTCAAAATGCCTAATAGCCTCATTCTCCTGGACCGATATTTCAAAATCAATTTTCTCCGAGGAATCTTTTTTAAAACTATCAAGAATATTTAAAATCCTTGATTTGTCAGGATTTAAAACTTTGGAAAAGACTGAATTTATATTTGATTGCTTTAGATTCTCAGAATGTAAATCGTTTTTATGAATACTATTACCCCAGTTTATAGAATCATCATTAAAATTCCATATTCCGAATTTTAAATTAGAGGAGTCAATAACTCTTCTTAATTCTTCGCTTATTTTATTCCCTTTATCTAAATCCTCCAGAGTCTTTTTTAGACTTGATTTGCTCTTTAGATAAAGAATTGTAGATGTTATAGATGCCACTAAAAGTAAAAATACAATCACTATCATTATTAAAATAATATTACTAGACAAATTACTAAATAGACTGTATTCAGAATTTGTCGTGTTTTCAATCCATAATGAAGAATCATTAGTAAATAATAATATACTACACATGCCTATAGATTAATAAATTGAAGTGAACTTAAAAAAAGTGTTGTGCTAATATTGGTTTATTATAATTAAAAGAATATTTAACAGATAGCATAACACTAAAATAAGACTTTTAGAAAAGATAATAAAATTACTAATTGCAATAAAACCATCTTTTCTATTCTTAAAATTACTGTATAAAACAAAATTATAACATTTATTTAACATTTGATAAAAAATATCAAAAAAATTAACCTTAAAAGTTAATAATTATTAGTTTGTATGCCTATAAATAAAATTAGGAATGAAACAGCAATAGCAAGTTAAATGAAAAAATATAAATAATTGTTATAGCAATACCACGATGCTCTATTTATATATCTTTTGTGTCGGGCTTTTTTGTTGAATTATAAAAGAGGATATTTTATGATTCCGGATACAAATAAAATAAATATTCTAAATGTTATTTTTTTATTATTTACTTTTACATTTAAGTATTAAAGAGAAATAGATTGTTTTAAACAGAAATGTATAGGATTTATTCTCCAAAAAAATATTCAAATAGAAATTACTTTTATGTCACAACCTTTAGCGGAAAGATTAAGACCAAAAAATCTTGATGAATATATCGGACAGCGACATCTTATAGGGGAAGGAGCTGTTTTAAGAAAAATGATTGATTCAGGCAATATCTCTTCATTCATTTTATGGGGACCTCCCGGTGTTGGTAAAACTACTTTAGCAAAAATAATATCCTTGCAATTGGATAGACCGTTTTATACTTTAAGTGCAATTCAATCGGGTGTAAAAGATGTAAGGGAGGTTATTGAGAGTGCAAAACGAAACAGAATGTTTGATGTTAAAAGTCCAATCCTTTTTATAGATGAAATACATCGTTTTAGTAAATCTCAGCAAGACTCTCTTTTAGGAGCTGTTGAAAGTGGTATTATTACATTGATTGGTGCGACAACTGAAAATCCCTCCTTTGAAGTTATCAGACCTCTTCTTTCAAGATGCCAAGTCTATACTCTAAAACCTTTGGAAAAGGATGACATGCTAAATCTTCTAACAAGGGCAATTACAAAAGATATTGAACTGAAAAATAAAAAGTTTGATATTAAAGAAACTTCAGCCTTGTTGAGATTTGCCGGCGGTGATGCGAGGAAGCTTTTAAACATAATCGATCTCCTAAGTAGCTCAACAGACAGCGGAAATATCGAAATTACAGATAAGATTGTTGTCGACAGGCTTCAGGAGAATCCAATGGCTTATGACAAAAATGGTGAAATGCATTATGATCTTATATCTGCTTTTATTAAGTCGATGAGAGGAAGCGATCCTGATGCTGCTGTTTATTATCTTGCAAGAATGATAGCGGGAGGTGAAGACCCTGCTTTTATTGCAAGAAGACTTATCATTTTTGCTTCTGAAGATGTAGGACTGGCTAATCCAAATGCTCTTTTATTGGCAAATAATGCATTTGATTCGGTAATGAAGATTGGTTGGCCCGAGAGTAGAATCATTCTTTCCCAAGTTACAATATATTTGGCCTCATGTGTTAAAAGTAATTCCGCTTATATGGCTATCAATGAGGCATTAAGTCTTGTCGATCAGACGGGTAATCTTCCCGTACCTCTTCATTTAAGAAATGCTCCAACCAAACTTATGAAAGAACTTGATTATGGCAAAGATTATAAATATGCTCATAATTATGAGGGTAATTTTGTAGAGCAAGAGTTTCTTCCGAAAGAAATTAAAAATGTCTTTTTGTGGAAACCTCAAAGCAATCCTTCCGAATACAAGCTCTATGAGCAATTAAAAGGAAAATGGAAGGATAGATATGAAAATAGACAATGATTTTATAGAATTATTAATTTGTAATTTTCTCTCTTAGTGAGCCGGTATTTATGGTTTAAACATTTTATATATTATATGGCATATTCAAAAAATCTGTTTTTATACAAGTATTAAAGCTTTTATCATATTTGAATAGATTATTTTACCTCTTATTTTAACAGATAAATAGTAAAATACAGCTATGATAAAAAAATAGAAAGAAATTTGCCGATTATGGTAATAAAGTGAAATTACAATAAGATAAAATATAATTTTTGAATAATTAAAATATTTTATTTAATTTCGGCGCAAGTTAGGTTATCAAAAAATGTTCTTAAACATATTAAGAACAAAATGTAAAAAAATAAAATAATAGGTATGAAAAAACATAATTTTTATGCAGGCCCATCAATATTGAGCCAATATACCATTGAAAAAACTGCTGAAGCTGTGAAGGACTTTGCAGGAACCGGGCTTTCTCTTTTAGAGATATCCCATAGAAGCAAAGAGTTTACAGCTGTTATTGAAGAGGCACGTTCTTTAATCAAAGAATTATTGAATGTGCCTGAGGGTTATGAAGTGCTTTTCTTAGGTGGTGGCGCAAGTTTGCAGTTTTGTATGGTGCCTTTCAATCTTTTAAAAAAGAAAGCCGCTTATACCGAAACCGGTACTTGGGCAAAGAATGCAATTAAAGAGGCTAAGCTTTTTGGTGAAGTTGAAGTTGTCGGTTCTTCTAAAGATAAAAATTTCTCATATATTCCAAAAGGTTACACTATTCCTGCTGATTGTGAGTATTTCCACTATACTTCAAACAATACTATTTATGGGACAGAGGTAATTGAAACGCCCAATGTGGATGTTCCTTTAGTTAGTGACATGTCTTCAGATTTCATGTCTCATCCTTTGGATGTCTCCAAGTTTGATCTGATATATGCAGGTGCTCAAAAAAATCTTGGTCCTGCCGGAGTAACTGTTGTTATTGTTAAGAAAGATGCTTTAGGGAAAGTAGAGCGTTCAATTCCAACAATGCTCAATTATTTAACACACATAGAAAAAGATTCTATGTTTAATACTCCTCCTGTACTTCCTGTATTTTCTTGTCTTCAAACACTTAAATGGTATAAAGAGTTGGGTGGTCTTGAAGCTATAGAGAAAATGAATGTTGAGAAAGCAAAAATTCTTTATGAAGAGATTGACAGAAATAAGATTTTTGTAGGAACTGCCGCTAAGGAGGATCGTTCAAGAATGAATGTCTGTTTTGTGATGAATCCGCAATACCAGCATCTTGAAGATGATTTTAATAAGTTTGCAGCCTCAAAAGGTATGGTCGGCCTAAAAGGACATCGTTCTGTTGGAGGTTTCAGGGCTTCAATTTACAATGCAATGCCTATTGAAAGTGTGAAAGCTTTAATAGAAACTATGCAAGAATTTGAGAAACTTCATTAATTCACAATATGTAAATGAATCATTGTTTTTGTTATTGGTAAGTATTATTTTGATAAAAACAATGGCGCATTTGTACCTTGATGTAAAAAGATAAATAATATACAAATGAAAATCTTAATAGCTACTGAAAAACCTTTTGCTCCCGTTGCCGTTGGGCAGATGAGGGAGATAATTGAAGATGCAGGCATTCGTTTGTCTATTCTTGAAAAATATTCAAGCAAAGCAGAGCTTATAAATGAAATAATTGATGCAGATGCTGTAATTATTAGAAGTGACATTATCGATGAGGAGGTTTTAGATGCCGCAAAAAACCTGAAACTTGTTGTAAGAGCCGGAGCCGGTTATGACAATATTGATTTGAAGGCTGCAACTAAAGATGGTATTGTAGCAATGAATACTCCTGGTCAGAATGCCAATGCTGTTGCTGAACTTGTTTTTGGAATGCTTGTTATGATGGCAAGAAACGTTTTTGATGGTACGACAGGAACAGAATTGAAAAACAAGACTCTTGGACTTCATGCCTATGGTAATGTTAGTAGAAACGTTGCCCGCATCGCCAAAGGTTTTGGAATGAAAGTCTATGCTTATGATCCATTTCTTTCAGAGGAACAGATTAAGAGTGAGGACGTAATTCCGGTCTCTACCTTAGAGGATCTTTATAAACAATGCCAATATGTTTCTTTACATATCCCTGCAACACCTCAAACAATTAAATCTATTAATTATGATCTTCTTTCATTGATGCCAAAAGGTGCTACTTTAATAAATACAGCCCGCAAAGAGATTATTGATGAAGAGAGTTTGAAAAAATTAATGGAGGAAAGAGCTGATTTTACTTACATCTCAGATATTAAACCTGACAATGCAAGTGAATTTATTGATAAGTTTTCAGGAAGAGTTTTCTTTACTCCAAAAAAGATGGGAGCTCAAACTAAAGAAGCTAACATAAATGCAGGTTTGGCTGCTGCTCATCAATGTGTTGATTTCTTGAAAAAAGGAATCGATAAATTTAGAGTAAATTAAATGCTTGTTTTTAATAAATTAATAATTTGTTCTTTATAGTTACTTCCGATGTAATAATGATACAATCTTTATTACATCGGAATTTTTTTGTTTGAAAGTCAACAACTCTTATCATTTTCAACAAAATTCCATTATCCTCAAAAAGACTGTTAACGATATTAAGTATGTACAACGGCATTTTATTGTTATCCTTTTATGAATCTATTTTTTGATTGAAATTCAATGCTGCTGTTTAAAAACAGAAAAAATAATTGAAATATTGATAAAGAAAGATATATTTTTTACCTCCTTGTTTACATTCAATTCAAATAAAAAAAACATAGACCTCCTAATTAATATTTCTTTTATATATTTGTATTAAAATAAATGCACTTTTTTTACAAATCATTTTAAAGCAACGTTTTTTTGGTTATTTATTTAAATTATACTGTATAGTTACAAAAAGAATAATAATTGCTTCTGTTTTTTATAAACAGTATCCCTCGTAATTGGTGTTTATGCAGCAATAGGGGGTTGTATTTTTTGTTATAAATGATTGAAAAGTAATTAAAGGCTGAAATGAATTCAGAATTTTAGGTGAAATAGTATACATGCTTTTTTTTAAAGTTTGTTAAGAATTTATCGAAATGCTATGATTGAGAACCAATTTCTTTTAAAGTCAGATTACAAAGAGTTTGAAATTTTTCCTTGGATATTTAACGTCAGGGAGAAACAGATTTCCATAAATTTACCATCCATAGTAAAGGAGTCAACAGAAGATAGCGGCGATTTTGTTTCTATCGATAGATTGTTGGATGTTATTTATCCGGAAGATATTTCTAAAATAGCACTTGAAAAAATATCTTCATTAACAATCGCTGAACCCGATTTTTCTTTAGATATAAGGATTAAAACTGATGGTAAATTCAGATGGTATGAATTTAGAGGTACTGTCACAAAGAGAATATTGGATGGAACACCTACCATGTTGAAAGGGGTTGCTTTCTCAATTGAAAAAAGAAAGGAAAAAGAGTTCCAAAAAGAGAAAGAAAGGGAAAGTGCTGTAGATATTTCAAATAAGAATAATGATTTTTGGAGTACTATTATTCAAGAAATCCGTTCTCCTTTACATTCCATTGTTGGCTTTTCTGAGCTTTTAGTTAATCAAACCAATCAAGAGGAAAGAGAAAAATATCTCGAAATAATAAAAAGAAACAATGAGATTCTAATGAGTCTTATTGACGGGGTGCTTGATTTATCAGATGGAGTAGATCAACAAGATATCTTGAATGAAGAAAAAATTTCTCTTTGGGAATTCCTTGTAGAAATACAGCAAGTCTATTCAATGAAGATAAAAGGACCTGTAAGGCTTTTATTTACAAATACCTATGACAGTCTGAAGATTATCATTGATAAGGAAAAGCTTAATCAGATTTTAGGCAATATTCTTGAGCACTCTATTAAATATACTCAGGCCGGCTATATAAGCTATGGCTATGAAATTATTGACGATAAATTGCGTTTTGTAATCAATGATACCGGCACTTCAACTCCATCCGCTCAATTGATAAATCTTTTTTCAAGCAAAGATAAAACAGATGCAAATGATTCATCTTTGCTTATGGGGCTTAGAATGTGCAAGTCTTTGGTTCGAAAAATGAACGGCGAGATAAATGTAAACTCCTCTGAGGGTGCAGGTTCAAGCTTTATCATTGATTTTCCATTGAATCTTGCAGATGTAAAACAGGAGCCTACCAAAATGGAAGAGGAGGAGGAGCAAGCCGTTGCTGAGATAAAACATGATTTACCAACTATTTTAGTCGCTGAGGATGTCGTCTATAATTATATGATGATGAAAACTCTCCTTGAAGGCAGGTTCAATGTTGTTCATGCTGAAAATGGGCAAAAAGCTGTTGAGGTCTTTGAAAATGAAAATGTAGATTTTATTTTTATGGATATTAAGATGCCCGTTATGGATGGTCTTGAGGCAACAAGAATAATAAGGCAAAAGTCTGATTCTGTGCCAATTATTATTCTTACCGCTTATGCTGTGAGATCTTTAAAAAAGGAGGCCTCAGAAGCAGGATGTACAGATATTCTTACCAAGCCTGCTTCAGCAAAGCAAATTAATGCAACAATAAGAAAATTCATGAAATAATTTATGTTATTTCAATTTATTGAATGATAAGATTAAAGCGCACTCTCAAAATTTGTAATTTGGCATTTCAAATATTGACAGTGCGTTTTGTTGTTATAATAGAAAAGATAATGCTTTGTATTGTTGTGCTGAATATGTTTTTATTGATGGCAAATATTATTTTTTTTTGAATAAACATTATATGTATCTGTAAGTTGGATGCAAATTTTAATAAATATTTTTATTCTCAGGGAAATTTAATTATCATTGAAAACAGCTGTATCACAAATATGATGCAGTCAATACTTGAAAAAAACAAAAATATTAATACCCTTAAATTTAATCTCTATGGCAATTGTAAAACCATTTAAAGCTCTTCGCCCTACTAAAGAGCTTGCAAAAACTCTCTCATCCCGTCCTTATGATGTACTCTCTTCTGATGAAGCACGAGTTTTGGCAAAAGATAATGAACATTCATTATATCATATTATTAAACCCGAAATTGATTTTGAACCGGGAACCGACGAACATGATTCTAAAGTTTATCAAAAAGCTTCGGAAAATTTTGCTAAATTTCAAAATAACGGTTGGCTTAAGCAGGACAAAAAAGAAAATTATTATCTCTACGCACAGACAATGGGAACCCGTACTCAATATGGCATTGTTGTAGCCGCTTTTGTTGACGATTATTTGAAAGGTGTAATCAAAAAACATGAATTAACCAGAGTCGACAAGGAAGAGGATAGAATGAAGCATGTTAGAATTAATAATGCAAATATAGAACCTGTCTTTTTTGCCTTTCCTGATAATGATGTATTGTTAGAGATAATCAATAATGTATCAAAAAGAGAACCGGAATATGATTTTATTTCTGAAGAGGGATTTGGTCATACATTTTGGATTATTGATGAAGAAGAAGAGATAAAAACAATCACCGATGCTTTCTCTGCAATTCCTTCTCTTTACATAGCGGACGGACATCACAGAACTGCCGCCGCAGCTTTAGTGGGAGCTGAAAAGGCTAAAAACAATCCAAACCACAATGGTGATGAGGAATACAATTTTTTTATGGCCGTATGTTTCCCTGCATCACAACTTAAGATTATGGATTACAATAGAGTAGTTAAAGATTTAAATAGTCTCACTACTGAGCAGTTTATAGAAAGGCTTAAAGAGAATTTTGATGTTGTCAACAAAGGTTCTGAAATTTATCATCCTGAGAGTCTCCATAATTTTTCTGTCTACATAGATAATAATTGGTATTCTATTACAGCAAAGCCGGGCTCTTATAATGACTCGGATCCTATTGGCGTATTGGATGTTACTATCTCCTCCGATCATATTTTAAAAGATATACTTGGTATACAAAATCTCAGAACAAGTAAAAGAATAGATTTTGTTGGTGGACTTAGAGGCTTGGAAGAGTTGAAGCGAAGAGTCGACTCTGGAGAAATGATGATTGCATTGGCTCTTTATCCGGTCACCATGAAACAATTGATGGATATTGCTGATACAGGAAACATCATGCCGCCAAAAACAACCTGGTTTGAACCAAAGCTCAGGTCAGGTTTGGTTATTCATAAACTATACTAAGTTCTAAAATAAAGTTAAAAATCACCTAAGATGCAACATAAAATGATTATGTTGCATCTTTATTTTAAGATATGAACATTGCATGAGGACACGATGACGGAAGTTGAACTTATTGAGAGGTGTAGGAAAAAGGACTCAAAGGCACAAAGTATTTTATATGAACTATATTCAAGGAAGATGATGTCAGTTTGTCTCAGATATTCTTCCGATATAGAGGATGCAAAAGATTTATTGCAGGAGGGTTTTGTAAAAGTGTTTTCTACTTTAGAATCGTATGCTTTCAAAGGCTCTTTTGAAGGTTGGGTTCGTCGTGTTTTTGTTAATACAGCTCTTGAAAACCTAAGAAAATCAGATATCTTAAAGGATTCTGCTGATTTGTCAGATATAGAGAACAATGTTTTTGCCGACAACAATGTTATTGAAGAGTTGTCAGCCAAAGAATTACTTAATACAATTGCTAAATTGCCGATGGGTTATAGAACAGTTTTTAATATGTATGCCATTGAAGGGTATTCCTATTCAGAAATTGCAAAGATGCTTGAAGTGGAGGAGAGTACCTGCCGTTCACGGTATTTAAGAGCAAGGAAAATGCTTCAAAGAAAAATTCAGGAAGCTTATTCTTTTTCTACTTCAAAAGCAGATATAAAGGAAAAAACTGCTGCTGAGAATATAATCCATGAGCTTCAAACTTTATAATAAACATTGAATTATGAATGAAAAAAGATTTGAAGATATAATTAAAGATAAACTATATTCGCAGGAATATGATGGTGAAATGCCCAGTTGGAATGAGATAGAAAAGGCTCTTCCTAAGGGTAAACGTATTTATTTTATGAGATTTGCTCAAATAGCTGCCGCTATTGTAGCTTCACTCTCATTGGGCACATGGTTTGTGCTTAAAGACAATAATTCCCAAAATTCGAATAATGTTGATTATGTTGCCCAAAATGCAACTTATGCCGACAGCCTACAATCAATCGCTCAGTCAAGTGATGATATTAATATTGAAAATAATAATTCAAATAGTGCAAGCCCGGACAATGCTATACATTCAAAGATAAATTCAGAGTCAGAGAATACTTCGTTACTGTTTGCTGAAAATTTATCTCATACTTCTGACAAGTCCTTCAGCAACATCAAAGATTCAGAATCAGATGTTGAAAATAATATTATTGGTAACAAATCATCAAACATTGATTTGTCGAATAATGATGATTTAAACAATCAAAATGCAGTCTCAAAAGAAAAAGAGAATTTAGAAGGCTTGGAAAACAGCGCAGCTTCCCGGCAAAGCAATAATCTTGATGAAAAAAACGAATCTGCAGAGAACAGCAAATATGAGAAGATTTTAAATGAAAAGGAAAATAATGTAAATTATGCCTCCCTGCGAAACAATAAGAAAAAACGTGAGGCTAAAGCCAATTTAAATATTTTGGCTTCAAACCTGCCAATTTCCACAAATAACGGCAATTCACTTTATGCGATGCAGGCTCCAACCACTAATGCAATATTTAGTTATGTGAAAAATAATTTATTTGATGAAAAGGTAGTTGAAGATCCGATGAAAAGCTCCGATTTTAAACATGATATTCCTATAACTTTAGGTTTAAGCGGTGCCTATTATTTAAATGACAGACTATTTTTAGAAACGGGTCTGTTTTTGAGCTATCACAAGTCAACCTTTGAAAATAAATATTACAATCTTTTAGATGGAAAGCAAAAAGCAATGTTTTTAGGTGTTCCATTATCAATAGGATATGACATATTTAAAACAGGCAATTTCTCCTGGTATGGAGGAGTTGGTGGTAAAATTGATTTTAATATCAAAATGGAACAGTCATATAATATATCCAATGACATGTTTGAAATGAAGAAGACTATCAAAAAGCCTCTTTTATCTTTTAATGTTAAAACAGGCATTTCCTACAACTTAATCGAATGGTTGAGTATCTTTGCAGAGCCTTCTTTATCACATTATGCCAATACTAACCGCTATTTTCTCTCATGGACAAAAAACGATCTGATTTTTGATGTGCGTTTTGGATTGAGAACAAGTTTTTAACCTGAAATTTTAATATACAAACAACAATAATTAATTATCACATTTATGAAAAAATCACTATTTTCTCTTTTAACATTATCTCTTTTATTTACCGTTCTTTTCACATCGTGTCTTGGTGATAGTTCAAATAAAATTTCTTCATATAACTTGTGTGCTACAGTAAATGGTTCTGATGGTGTAAATATCCTTTATGAAGCTGACGGCAGCAAAGGCCTTTATTTTTATTCGGAGGCTGTAACTAATTCTTTGGTTAATTTGAATATTGGAGATAGAATCTATCTTACAAAATTTACTATTGATTATGATAATCAAGAATCGGGAGTAAATGGTAGTCTTAGCAAACCTTATAAAATGACAAATGTAACTTTTGAGAAAATAGAAGTTTCACCAGTGTTAAATTCTCAAGATGTTCCAACTGAGGCAACAGATAAATTGACATATTTCGATTATCCTTATATTGTAAACACAACTCAGGGATATTATATGAATCTTGCAGGTACCTATCCTAAAGGAAGTAATCCAAAATTTTATCTGTCTTCTGAGGGTGTTGTCAATGATACAATCGTTTATACTTTAAATCAAAAGTATACATCGAATGATACATCTATGGAAACAGAAGTGTTTATTAATACTTACAGAGTATATATTTCAGGAAGTAAGTTCATTAAAATTTCTTTCAACTCAAAAGAACAGAATTCTTATATAAAAACTCCAGGCTATATAGTTCTTCCTAATACTGAAAATGCAACCAACTAAGATTATTTCAGAAATTTAAAATGAACAGAATTGAAATATACATTTTAAATATTGCAATTCTGTTCCATTAAGAAATATTAAACAGCACCCTTTAGCAATGTCGATGGGGGGAACAAAAAAATCCGCAAAAGAGTAACACTGTTTTTGCGGATTTTTTTGTTTAATATCTATTTACACTTTGAGGTGTCTATTTCCAAAATCTATTAAAAGATTTATATTTAAATCATGTTCTCAAAAAGAATATTTATGTTATTTGTTTTAATGAAAATCAAATTATTATATCATTTATGCTGAAATCAACTCTCCAATTTTGCTCTGGTTATGATATGGATAATAATTTTCAGTATCTAAATCTTCAATGAATGATTTTTGGAAGTTATTGTTTTTCAGCATTGTTTTTTAGCCATTCCAATCTGCGTGCATCGGGAAGATGCTTAACTGAAAAATCTTTAAAAACAGCATTGAACCCTTTACCGTCAGGACATGCTGCCATTAATCCAACCATCACAGGGCAATTGTCCTTTAGCCATGCATTACGCATCATTACATAAGTCTTATCATCAAATGAATAAAACAATTCAACTGCATCAAGACGTCGTACAGCTTTGATCCAAATACTTTTTACAGGCTTTTCGAGTGTAATTACACTCCAGTCACTTGTTTTGTGAGTGACAACAGCGCTAATGTTGTATTTGCCATCAACATATTCAATGCCGGCTTTGATATAGTTTTCAGAATCTATTCTCAGCATTAATCCGGATTGATCAAACCTTGCGATGTAATCAGCAGAAATCTGAACTTTTGCCTCGAATTCCCCACCCCTCAAAGTATAATAAAACGGTGCGTCGTCAACAGTAAATCCATAATGTGATATTCTCCAATAATCGGTTTGCGGAGTTACAAACATTGTTAGTGTCTTGTCTTTAATCTCCCATTCTGCGGGTTCGTTAAACCACTGCATTTTTTCAAGTGACTGAGCATTAGCCGAAGCCAATGCCAACATTGCTGATAAGCAATAAGAAATAATAAGTCTCATAATTTTTAAATATATTTTAACCATATTTTATGATTACTTTGCAAAAGTAATTAAACTCTGTTGAGCCCCCAATACTGATAAATAACCATTTCCAATTCTGAAATATATGAAAATTGATAAAAACTTAAGCGATAAGCTACTTTTACAACAATTCATTGCAGATGACAGCGATATTCAAAAAGTAGAAAGGTGCAGAATGATTGCTGAAAGTTATGCCACTGTTGAAAATTCAATTGCGGTCTTAAGTGACATGAAAGAGGATGTAAGCTATATATATTATGGCGGGATTGCTGATATTTTGGGTGTAGGAAAAAAGGGCGCCTGTCAAACTATTCCATCGATTTGGGAGAAAGAGGTCCTTAAGTTTGTATATTCTTCGGATATGGAAAATAAAAATATAGATGAGCTTCAGTTTTTCCATTTTATGAAAAGTATATCAAGAGCTGAGAGGGAAAATTATTGTCTGATTAGTTGTATAAAAATGAACACCTCTAAGGGTATTGTTCCTATAAATCATCGAATATTTTATATTGTAGAAGATAATGACGAAAGTATCCGTTTTGCCTTGTGCTTGTATAATATCGTTTCGGTTTATGACCCTGAATCATACATATTCAACACGTTGAACGGTGAAAAAATTTCTTTAGATCAAAAGAAAATTATTGATTTACTCTCTTTGAGAGAAAAAGAAATATTGAAATTGATAGAAAAAGGGAAGTTAAGCAAAGAGATTGCTCAAAATCTATCTATCAGCATTAATACTGTCAACCGTCACAGACAAAACATATTGGCAAAATTAAGAGTACAAAACTCTATTGAGGCATGCAAAATAGCCGGCTTGCTTAATATGATTTAATTATGATGGCTTGCTTTATGACGCAGCTTTATTTAAAGTGTTAACTTACGATTAATCCTTTGCCTGAGTATTGTAAGTGATGGATATGTTTTTTATTTATTGATTATTCTTTTGGAAATATATGGAATAATAGAAGTCGGTGGATTTCCGATTGTTTTATAGGACGCCTGTTCAATTAAATATGTACATCAAATTTAAAATACCTTTTATTTATTGTATTAAAAGCCTATTTTTGTGAAAAATAGAAATATATGATCAAAAATATTATTCAAACTATATTTGATTTAGGCATATCACCTCAGGAAACATGGAAAAAATTATCTGCTGAATCAATAAGCAGCAATGATTCGTTCTTCAATAAGTTCCTTTATCCTTTGATAGGCATTACATCTTCAGCCATTTTCCTTGGAATAATAGTAAACAATGGCTTTTCAAAAATTGATTTGGCAATTAAATCAACAGCTGTTACTTTGGTGACAGTTTTTTTGGGCTTTTTTCTTGCCTCTTTTTCATTAAAAGAACTCTTAAGCCGATTTATTGAAAGAGATGTGAATGTTATTAAAATTCAAAGATTTGTGGGATACATATATGCACTCTGGTGCACTTTGATTATTGTTCAGGCTTTTTTTCCAATGCTGTTTTTTGTGAAATTTGTGGTCCTTTATTTCGCATATATAGTATTTGTCGGTGCAGAGGTTTACATGAAATTTATCAATAGGGATAAGATAATTTTTGTTGTCGTTTCCGTGTTATGTCTTTATCTGTCTCCTTTGCTTCTTGAAAAAATATTTCTTTTCTTAATGCCGGGAATGGCAAAGTAACCCGCTTTAAATATCACTCCAAACAATTATTTGGCTAAATTTGTATTAGTTTTATACAATCGTTTACAAATAATGCCCAATAACAATATTTAAAAGAGAGTTGCACGGGCTATTCTGCAGGTAAGTGACATTTCCTTTCCTGAAGATTTGTTTTTAAAGACCTGAAATGTCGTAATAATAATAAGGTGTTAATATGAAACTTCCTAACATAAATATAAAAAACAAAAGAGCAACTTTCGACTTTGAAATCCTTGATTCTTATAAAGCCGGAATTGTGCTGACGGGAACTGAAATAAAGTCTATCCGTCTTGGAAAGGCAAGTTTGGTTGACTCTTTTTGCTATTTTGCAAATGGCGAGCTGTGGATTAAGAATATGTATATCGCCGAGTACTTTTATGGTACATACAATAACCACACTGCCAGAAGAGAGAGAAAGCTGCTTTTGGAGAAAAAAGAGCTTGTGAAGCTTGAACGACAAATCAAGGAGTCCGGTTTGACAATTATTCCGTCAAAGCTTTTTATTGATGAAAAGGGGCATGCCAAGGTTATGATTGCATTGGCTAAGGGTAAGAAAAGCTATGACAAGCGTCAGTCCATCAAGGAGCGCGAAGATAAACGACAAATGGACAGAATGTTCAAAAAATAAATTAACCCGCATTTTTTATAGAAGCAGGAGAAATGACATGCACTCATTTCTCTTGCTTTTTCTTTTTCTATGCTTCACTTACTTTTGAAATAACACTGAAATAAATTTTTTTTAAATAATTCTATTTCCTTGTTAAATGGGATAGTAGCGAAATTAATTTTTATGATTAATCAAAAATTAATTTTCATTGTCCCGAAAAATGAAATATTACAATATTTGTGATAAAAGACTTAAGTTTTTATTAATGAACATTTTAGTAAATTATATAATATACTAAAGTGTTTAAAAAAAAATGACAATGAAAATTAAAAAATCATAGTAAATATTATAGCGGTGTTAGTTTGATTTTAGTTTTAATAAAATACTGCTGTTTAAGAGAATAATGATTGCAGTCGGATTAATTTCCTATTGATGTGTGAGACGGCATTAAAATTATATAAATCGCTGCAATTCGGATTAAGCCTGAATTAAGCTTTAAAATATTGTGTTTGTATATTATTTATATAAATTTGATAAATAAATAATTATATTTGCGATAATAAATCTTATTTAAAATATGAGATTAGGGGTGATGAACAGACAGTAAAATATTCTGTATATAATATTTTTATGATTAAATATTGCCATGTAGCAGTGTTTGGTGTGAAAAATAAAGAGTGTACAGCATCTGCAGCCCGTTATTAAAATAATTATTAAATTCTTACCTTAAAAACTCTTAATAACAATAACATTATGAAGCGCCGTGAATTTTTAAAAAATGTTGGTCTTGCAAGTGCTGCAACATTATTGCCTTTCAATTCAGGAAAGGCTGAAGATATAACTTCAATGGTAAGTGACGGTAATCCTGATATTGTAGCAATGATGGGAGGGTCACCTGGCGAAATGCTGAAAAAAGCAATAGATCAGGTAGGCGGAATAAAAAAATACGTAAAAAAAGGTGATAAGGTTGTGCTCAAACCAAATGCAGCCTGGGATAAAAGCCCTGAACAGGGTGCCAATACAAATCCAGAAGTAGTGGCAACCATGATTTCTTTATGTTTGGGTGCAGGAGCTAAAGAGGTCCTTGTGTTTGACCATACTTGCGACAATCAGCAAAGCTCATATAAAAACAGCGGAATAGAGGATGCTGTAAAAAAAGCAGGAGGAAAGATGATACCGGGCAATGATGAAGCTTTGTATAAGGATGTTGAATTGCCAAAAGGGGTAAGTCTTAAGAAGGCTAAGATACATCAGTCATTGATAGACTGTGATGTTTGGTTTAATATGCCGGTGCTTAAAAATCATGGTGGAACAAAGGTTACAGTTTCAATGAAAAATCTAATGGGAATAGTTTGGGATAGAAGAGCTTTTCATCAGAACAACCTTCACCAATGTATAGCCGATATAGCGACTTTTTCCAAACAGCCTGCTTTGACTATTGTCGATGCCTATAGGACACTTATAAATAATGGACCTCAGGGGCGTACACTTGATGATGTGGTTGAGACCAAGGCATTGTTCCTGTCAAAAGATATGGTAGCTGTTGATACAGCAGCAATCAAGTTCTTTACTCAGGTAAAAGATTTGAATATGGATGATGTTCAATATCTTGCAATGGCAAGAGATTTGAAAGTCGGCAGAATGGATCTTGACAATTTGAATATTAAGAGAATTAAAATGTAATTATGCATATACTAAAAATTATGAGGGTGACTATCGCAACATTTATGATTGCGTTGATCACCCTTTATTTTATAGATTTTCTGGACTTGATGCCGGAAGAGTTGAAATATCTTCCACGAATTCAATGGGTACCGGCTTTGTTGATGGTAACACCTGTTGTGTCAGTGTTGTTGCTTTTGAGCCTTTTATTTGGAAGAGTTTTTTGTTCTGCAATCTGTCCTCTTGGAATATTTCAGGATATATTGATAAGAGTAAGTTCTCTTTTTTATAAGAGAAGAAAGCATAAATACACCTATCAGAAGCCTAAGAGCTGGATAAGATATACTGTTTTGTTTTTAACTCTGGCTTCGTTTATGTCAGGAACTTCAGCTTTGGTAGTTTGGCTTGATCCATACAGCAATTTTGGAAGAATAATTTCCAATATTGTAAGACCGGCTGTTATTTATGTAAATAATTTTATTGCAGCGGCATTTATAAGAAGCGGCAATTACAATACTCCATTATATTCTGTAGAAATAACAGGCCTTACATGGTTTAGCAGTATATGTGCATTGGCAGTTGTTGCTGTTTTGATTGCATTTACTTTTAAGCATGGCAGAATGTACTGCAATGTAGTGTGTCCGGTAGGAACATTTCTAGGAATGCTTTCAAAGGTCTCGTTGTTTCGTGTTAAGTTGGATGATATTAAATGTACAAGCTGTGGCTTATGCGGAATGAGCTGCAAGAGCGAGTGCATAGATTCGGAAAATAAAAAGATTGATGAAACAAGATGCGTAAGCTGTTTTAACTGTCTGAAAGTGTGCAAAAAGGGCGGAATAGGATATAAGTTTATTTTGCCATCATCTGTAAAGACGTTAAAGCCGGCTTTCTTTTCAAAAAAGGAGATCGAAAAAAAAACTAAAAAAGATGCTGTCGACCAAACAAGAAGAGATTTGATAATCACAACCGGAGTTGTTGGTGGAGCTATGATTGCAGAAAAACTTTCTGCCAAAGCAATAGAAAATGATCCGGCAGCACATCGTAAACCAATCATGCCTCCGGGTGCACAAGATAGAGAGTCTTTTAATAAAAGCTGTACGGCTTGTCATTTATGTATTACCAAATGTCCATCAAAGGTGCTTACTCCTGCTTTTACCGAATATGGACTGGAGGGAGTCTTTGAGCCGACGGTAAAATATAAAAATGGTTTCTGTAATTACAATTGCGATATTTGTGCAAGTGTTTGCCCAACAGGAGCTTTGAGACCACTGCCTATAGAGGAGAAAAGGCTGACAAAGATTGGTGTTGCACATTTGCGCTTGGATCTTTGTATAGTAACCAATGACCATCATGACTGTGGAGCATGTTCAGAGCATTGTCCTACTCAGGCAGTGAAAATGGTGCCTTTTGAAAATGGATTGACCCGACCTCAGCTTGATCCCGATTTATGCATAGGCTGCGGAGGATGTGAGTTTATATGTCCTGTGCGCCCTTTTCAGGCAATATATATCGAGGGAGTAGAGCGTCAAACAGATGCAAAAAAGCCTGAGGCAAAGAAAATAGAGAAAGCTGAAGTAGATGATTTTGGCTTTTAAAAAAGTTAACCGAATGTTACTATTTATCTATTAATTGTTCTATTTCTTTGTTATTGTTATCTTTGTCGGAATATGGGAAGAATATTATCGATAGATTACGGGAGAAAAAGATGCGGTATTGCCGTTACTGATCCATTAAAGATCATTGCCAATGGTTTGACAACTGTGGCTTCAGCAAAACTTATAGATTTTCTCAAGGAATATTTAATAAAGGAAAATGTAGAACTTGTAATACTGGGGCTTCCAAAACAGATGAACAATCAGCTCTCTGAGAATTGGAAATATATAAATCCTTTTGTTAATCTGTTTAAAAAAACTTTTCCGGATATTCCAATAGAGTATGTTGATGAGAGATTTACTTCCGTATTGGCTCACCGGACTATGCTTTCAGGGGGTCTGAAAAAAAAAGACAGACAAAACAAAGAACTTGTTGATGAGATCAGCGCTACAATAATTCTTCAAAGTTATATGGAGAGCAGCCGAACTTATTGATAAAGAACAGTTACATGTGTTTATTTATAAATGGTCATTGTTCACCTGATGGTGAAATACAAATAAAAAGTATATATATGGCTCATTTATAACTAAGAGTTAAAAAATTATATATAGATGAAGTTATCAGTTTATTTATACGGACAGCCGGTTTTAAGAAAAGTGGCTCAGAATATTGACAAGGAGTATGCAAATATAAATCAAATAGTTTCTGATATGTTTGAGACTATGTATGCCTCAGAGGGTGTAGGACTTGCCGCTCCTCAAATAGGTCTGCCGATTAATCTTATAGTAATTGATGGAGATGTTTTGGCAGAGGATTTCCCTGAGTGTACAGGTTTTAAAAGAACCTTGATTAATCCAACTATTGAATCTTACGGAGATGAAAAAGTATCAATAGAGGAGGGATGTTTAAGTTTACCTGGTATTCATGAATCTGTGTCTCGTCCGACTTCAATAACAATTAAGTATTTAAATGAAAATTTTGAACCAAAGGAGGAAAAACTTTCCGGTTTTGCCGCCCGTATTGTTCAGCATGAATATGACCATTTGGAGGGAAAATTATTTATCGACCATATTTCTCCAATAAGAAAGCAGCTTATTAAATCTAAACTTACAAGTATCATTAAGGGAAAGACAAGGTGCAGCTACAAAGTAAAAGCACAGTCAAAATAAAACTACATAATACAGAATTTAAAATCCATATTAATCTTTAAAAGACTTACTATGTCTTGTAGGATTCATATTATGTGTATTTTTAAAAACATCTTATATGCCAACATCTGTTGGCATGTAAATAAATATTAGACTATGAGCACAATAACAAGTAAAATTCTCCTTTTAAATGAGAAGATTGCTCTTCTTCAAAAGGGGGGAGGCGATGCAGCTATTTCCAAGCAGGAAGCCTCAGGAAAATTGACTGCACGTAATCGTATCATGAAGCTTCTTGATGAGAATTCATTTCATGAGTATGATTTATTTGTAGAACATGAAAGCCATGATTTTGGAATGGATAAAAAGAAACTTCCCGGTGATGGTGTCATAACCGGAACAGGAAGTATCAATGGACAACCGGTTTGCATTTATGCTCAGGATTTTACTGTAGCAGGAGGATCATTGGGCCTTGCACATGCAAGGAAGATAACAAAAATAATGGACCATGCCTTGAAATTGAGAATTCCTATTATAGGAATTAATGATTCAGGCGGGGCGCGTATTCAGGAGGGTGTCGGCGCTCTTGCAGGATATGGTGAGATATTTTATAGAAATACCATAGCCTCAGGTGTTATACCTCAGATATCTGTTATTCTTGGTCCTTGTGCAGGTGGAGCCGTATATTCTCCGGCATTGACAGATTTTGTTTTTGTTGTAGATCAAATATCTAAAATGTTTATTACCGGTCCTAATGTTATTAAAACGGTATTGGGAGAGGAGATATCTCAGGAAGACCTTGGTGGAGCAAAAGTACAGGCAGAAACAACAGGAAATGCTCATTTCTTTGCTTACAGCGAGATTGAGTGTTTTGAACAGATTAAAAAGCTTATATCTTTAATACCTGCCAACAACACAGTAAAGGCAGAGGAAATAGAATCTGTTGAACCGACAATAACTTCTCCTATAGAGAATATTATACCGTCAGATCCTCATCAACCTTATGATGTCCGTCAGATTATACGTTCTATAGCAGATAATTCGGAGTTTACAGAAGTTCATGAACTTTGGGCTTCAAACATAGTAATCGGTTTTGGCCGTATGGGAGGCGAAACAGTAGGTTTTGTTGCCAATCAGCCAATGGTTTTGGCAGGCGTATTGGATATAGATTCAGCCTGTAAAGCTGCCCGTTTCATAAGATACTGCGATTCTTTCAATATTCCAATTGTAACGTTGGAAGATATGCCGGGATATCTACCGGGGGTAGATCAGGAACATGCCGGTGTGATTCGTCACGGCGCTAAGATGCTTTATGCTTATTCTGAAGCTACAGTTCCGAAGATTACTGTAATTCTTAGAAAAGCTTACGGCGGAGGTTATATTGCTATGAATTCACGCCACTTGGGCGCAGATTTTGTTTTTGCATGGCCAACAGCTGAAATTGCTGTAATGGGTCCTGAGGGAGCTGCAAATATAATTTTTGCAAAAGAGATTAAAGAGGCTGAAAATCCGTCTGCAATAAGAGAAGAGAAGGTTCAGGAATATATCGATAAATTTGCAAATCCTTATGTGGCTGCTGCAAAGGGATTTATTGATACTGTAATCAGTCCTGCAGAAACTCGTTCTTATGTATTGCATGCGTTGGCACTGTCTAAATCCAAAGAGGAATATCGTCCTGCTAAGAAGCATGGATTGCCTCCATTCTAAAATCTTGTTGTTATGGAAAATCAAGACAAAAAAGAACTTGTACCTTTCGTAATATTAGCGAGATATTATAATACGACACTTACAAATAAGTTCTTGAACAGGAAAAAATGGGAAAACCCCATTTTTGGAGAGATGAAAGCTCATCTTCCCGGAACTATCATTGAGATCTTTATAAAGGAGGGCCAAAAGGTTAAGAAGGGAGAACTCCTTCTTATACATGAGGCTATGAAGATGCAAAATAGAGTGAGAGCTCCATTTGATGGAGTAGTGAAATCTATAAATGTAACTCCTGGTGAAAAGATTAAGAAAGGTTATCTTATGTTGGCGTTGGAGCCTGCAGATGATGTTGATAAATAATATCAGAAATAATTAAAAAAACTCACGACGAAATTTTAAAATATTTTGTCGTGAGTTTTTTTATTTCTCTTATTATTGATATTGTAATGGAATATAGTAAATGTTGAAACATTTAATGAATATCTTCAGCGTTTGATTGTCAGTCAATGATTTCCCCCTCAAAGGCATCCAATATATTATTCCATTTTTCTTTTGGCGAACAGCAAAGTGCAGTACTTAATACTTCCCCTTTAGCTGCCGTTGGGCTTTTAACGCTGATCACATTGATGCCTTTTAAATATTCTCCTGAAAAGGGATTTATAATATGCTCTCTATCAATAGTTTCATTGCCTGAGGTTGATAGAGCAAAATTATTGATTGCAACGTTCTTGATAGCTGTGGCTGTTTTACATGCAATGACCCAGTCGGAATTGTCATAGTTTCTGCCGATGGCTCTTATTGAGCTGTGACCAAAATCTATAAATCCGTTGCTGATATTCTTATCGTCGATGATGTCAATTATTTTGTCAACTGCAAAGCCTTTCAACCAGCCACCAAGATCAAAGCTTATATTTTCAATATCAGAGACAATAGATTTATTATCTTCATCAAAGAAAATATGTTCCCATCTGTTATTTATATTGGCATGTGATTGTATGGTAATGTCAAAATATCCCAAACTCTTTTGAAAATTATCCTTTCCCTGCTTTAAAATATCAAATAAAGTGTCGCTTAACTTAATTGGAGTATTACAGAACCCTTGGTTAAGTCTGAAAACCTCACTTTTTAAGTTAAATCTGTTACCGATGTTTTCAAGGTATGTAAGTGTGTGTGAAATCTCAGTTACAGCCTCATTGAGATTGTCTTTATTATCTCCATATATAATGTAGTCAATCCTTGAATGCATTGACTCATCCCAACAATAAATCAAATTGTTATTGTTGTCTAAATCTTTTTCTATTATCGGCACTTTAAAAGATCTTTTTTCTATTTTTTAGCAAATAGGCTTATAATACCATAGAATATCAATCTCAAAAAAGTCCATATACAATAGATTACAATTGTTGCAATCATAACATAACCCAATGATTTGTAAAGTTCATCAAAGCTTGCTTTATAATCGATGATGGCCCATATATTTCCAATATTTGCAATAATAAAGCAAATGATAAATGTAATCAGCTCAATCTTTTTTCTTTTTGCTGTGATAAGTGTATCTTTCATAATTATTTTATCTTAATCTATTCCACTTAATGTCCCTCTTGAATAGAAGTCATTATTATTTTCTCCCGGGAAAATAGTCCTTTTATGATTTAAATAATCGAGCTTAAGGTGCTCAGGAAAGGAAATAATTTGTTCCTGTTCGATAGCCTCATGACCAAGAAGAGCAAGTACAGATGCATAATAACCCTCTTCGGCAATCTTTTCAGGTTGTTTATTTGTAATTGAAGCTTCTACAAAAGCAGCCAAGTTTTCACAAGTGCCATCTGTTTGAGGCGTTTCTCCTAAAATATATTCTCCTTTATTCTGAGAACCTGTTTCAGGAGCCCAACTGGTACCTGCAAAAGGAACGGCATCAAAAACATCTCTCTCTATTTTGTTTATCATTCTAAGAAAAGCCGGGTCAGGAGTTGGGTTTTCAAAGTAATATTTACCCTTTTCAGGCTCAACAGTACCTTTGTTTCCTAAAATCTGTTCCTCCAGTCCGTAGAATTTGTTGGAGATTACCGAGCCAAAAGTGATCTTTCGTCCATCTTCAAGCACATAAATAACATTTACATTATCATAAACCTCTCTTCCGTCTTTCCAGAAAGTAATTGCTCCATGTCCCATGATTTTTTCCGGTATTGATTTCATAGCCCATGTGCCAATTTGGATTTGATGACAGCCAAGTTCTGTCATAAGACCTTTTGAATATTCTTTATATAACCTCCAATTAATTTTTCTTTCAAGGTCAGGAGATGGAACTGCCCTTCTCCAGTCGCCATTCCTATTCCAAAATGTATGAACGGCAGCTATCTCGCCAAACATTCCCTGATGAACCATTTCCATGGTTTTTAAATATCTTGGATCAAAAAGTCTCTGCTGACCTGTAAAGAAGATTTTGTTGGAAGATTTGTATTTATCATACATCAACAGACATTCATCAGGAGTAAAACCGATAGTCTTTTCACAATAGACATTCTTACCGGCATCAAAAGCATCAAGAACAATCTGACAGTGAGAATATAAAGGTGTTGCAACCACAACAGATGTTATGTCTTTATTCTCAAGAAGTTTTCTGTAATCAGTATATACTTTAGCATCCGGAACCATTTTTAAGGCTTCATCAATTGATGGCTGGTAATTGTCGCATATAGCAATAATATCAACTTTAGGATTTTTTACAAGAAAGCTCATAAGAAATCTTCCTCTTGATCCGGGTCCTATTATGCCTACTTTTAGTTTTTCATTTTGGGTATTATTCATTTCACCAAATGCATCAACCCAAGGTGCTGACCCCAATATTGCTACTGCTCCTATTGTGTTCATTTGTTTTAAAAAATCTCTTCTGTTAATCATTGTATTATTTATTGTCTTAAAAAATCCGCATCATTTCTTGAAGTTTATCTTGTATTGATTGATAAAGAAAAACAATGCTTAAAATGATATTGATTGGAAAGTTATTGTGATTGGCAATATTAATCAAAATATTGTTGTAATAATTTTAATATTATTTTTCTTTATACACTCTTATATAATCAATTTCCATTGTCTGAGGAAATATCGAATCATCAATACCTTTCATTCCGCCCCAACCACCACCTATTGCAATGTTCATTATTAAATAGAATGGTTTGTCAAAGGGCCAATACTCGGGAGTATCACCCTCTTTGTTGAACGTGAAGACTTTGTTGTCGTCAAGAAGAAAATCAATTTTGTTTGGAAACCATTCTATAGAATAAATGTGAAATTTGTCGTTCAAGTTGGTTAACCTTTGAGCATGTCCTTTTTGGGTGCCTATGGTGTGATTAAATTTTCCGGTGTGAACTGTTGTATGAATAGTATCCGGAGAAAAGCCTACGAATTCCATTATATCTATCTCCCCGCAATTTGGCCATCCGCCATACTCTTTATGGGATGGAAGCATCCAAATTGCCGGCCAGATACCAACTCCTTTTGGCAGCCTGGCGCAAACTTCGATTTTGCCATATTGGAATTCCGCTTTATTTCTTGTAATTAAAGCGGCTGAAGTATAATTATTTTTTTTGCCGTCAAAACTTTCTTTTATTGCTGTTATTTTTAAAGTCCCATCTTCTACAAAAGAATTTTCTTTTCTTGATCTTGTATAAAACTGACTCTCTCTGTTGCGAATTGATTGCCCATATTCGTAATTCCAAATAGAGGAGTCGGGGAGTCCTGTATAATTAAATTCTTCGCTCCAGACCAATTGCCATTTCTGTGAGCGCACACAATTGAAAGAAAATAATAAAATAATAATTAAGAATTTTGTCTTCATTGCCACTAAACTACTATTATGATTTACTAAGGAAAAGAAATTAATATCACAGCACTTTTTGATATTTTTTATAAGATAAGCTGCACCTTATAAATAACATTTATAAAAGTTTTACTTATAAAAGGTTATTAATTTCGGCTTACGTCATCTTTACATAAGATAAGCTGCGCCTCATCAATTACATTTTAAAAAGTGAAACTTTTTAAATGTTTATTGAATTCGGCTTGCGTCATCTTTGCAACAAATAAAAAACAATAGAATTAAACAAATAAAAATTTACTTGCAATTTGTTTTAAACTGTTCAAAGTTAAAAACTATGATTAAAACACCAAAATTAAAATAAAGAGATTAATATATAAAATTTCATTGAAAAACAGTTTAAGAAGGCTGAGCAAAGATGAAATGAGGATGTTTAATAAAAAGAAAGTTCCTATTGGCTAAGTGCCGATAGGAACTTTCCAGATGGTTTTAATTTATAATGTATAAGCAGTAAAATAAATGCTGCTTAATAAAGAAAATTTATTTATTGTCCATCTTTTCAGATATATATTCTAAGGCGATAACAAGAATAAATCCGAATACAGCCAAGAGAATGGCCATGCCAATTGACTGGTTGGGAAGAATGTTTTCTTCAATTAAAGGCTTAATAACACCATGTGAATCGGTAAAAGTTTCTATTGTCTTTTTCCAAGGCCAAACTTTGTTTAAAGACCCTAACATAAAGCCTGCTAATGTTGCAATTGTTAAGTCATGGTATTTTTTTAATAGCCATGAAAGAACATTAGAGAAACTTGTAATTCCAATTGCTGCGCCAATTGCAAAAGTAGCCATTACGGAAATTTTAAAAGTTTTTACAGCTTCCATTATATAGAAGTATTTCCCAAGAAGGACCAAAATAAAACTTCCGGAAATTCCCGGCAATATCATTGCGCAAATAGCAATTGCTCCGCAAACGAATATAAACCAAAGCCCTTCAGGCGTCTGAGTAGGGGTTGCCATTGTAATAATATAAGCAATTATTGCTCCTAATGCAAACATTAACCATCTTGAAAAAGAAAACTTCTTTATTCTTTTACTCACAGACCATGTTGAGGCGAGAACAAGTCCGAAGAAAAAAGACCATATCAGCACCGGTTCATTCTCCAAAAGATATGTTATTACTTTAGCTAATGAAAAAATGCTTATAAGTATTCCTGTTACTACCGAAAGAAGAAAATTCCCGTTTATTGTTTTCCAAAAATCTTTTATCTTAAAACGAAACAATAGTTTTAATGAAGAAAGATTTATGCTCTTAATAGAATTTATCAATTCTTCATAAATACCAACAATAAAAGCAATTGTTCCTCCGGAAACTCCGGGAACTACATCAGCTGCCCCCATTCCCATTCCTTTAAGAATAAGCAAAGCATAATTTTTAAGGTTGTTTTCTTTCATGTTATTTCTTTTTAAATAGCACAGTTAATGTTTTAGCAAGGTCTGTGAGATTTGTGGAAAGATTTATTGTACCATCCTCATTAAGATATTTAAGAATATTATCATCATCTTTAATACCATCCATTTCTATCTTTGAAGTTATGGAATGAGATTTCTCATAGTTGCCTGTAAGAAGATAAGCCAGAGATAGTCTTGCATTGATAACAGAGTTGTCTTTGTCATTTTCAACAGCCTTTTCCCAATATGTGATAGCTTCCTCAATTTTGTCAATTTGAATGCATACATCACCAAGCCTGCTAAGTAAATCAGGATAATTTGGGTCAATCTTATATATATACATTAGCTGATTGTATGCTTCCATGTAATTTTCTTCAATAAAATATATCTCTGAAAGAATAAACCTGACTTCCAGATCAGAAGGTGTTATTTCAATTGCTTTAAGAGCCATTTCTCTTGCCATCGGAGTGTTCCCCATATCCATATAGTTGTATGCAATATAAAAAAACACTTTACTGTCTTTGGGATTTATCTCAAGATATTTAAAAAAATAGTCATTACTTAGCTGCATGAGTTCTTGTTGTTGATAACATTCGCCGAGCATAAGATAAGCGCTGGCTTTATCATCTGTCGTGACTTCATATTCTTTTAAAGTGTTAACGGCTAATTCGTATTCCTTCTTTTCCATAAGACATTCCACCTTCAAATAATATATTTGAGTTAGAGTGGAATCAATGGCAATAGCAAAATCACAAGCTTCAATAGCTTGATCATAATCTTTTTTTATAAGAAAAATCCTTGCTGTATTTTCCCATGCTTCACAGTTAAAAGGATTTAAGTCAAGAATCCTCTTAAAAATAACTAATGTCTCTTCATATCTTTCAGCCTCAAAATATAAAGAGGAGAGATCCTGTAGAAGCCTTTCATTGTTTGGAAACATAGTAAGGCAACGATTAATAATTTCTTCAATTTTATTGTTTGGACAGTATCCCCAAAGTACAGGTAAAAGATCACAACAAAATTCCTCTTCAACATTCTCTTTTGAAAGATTTCTGTCTATTAATTTATAAGCTTCTTCTTCTTTGTTTTCAGCAAAAAGCAATTCAACATTAATTATCTGTGCATCGTTTAAATCTTCAGGGAAAGTATTAAGAATCTCTCTCGATTCTTTTATAAAATCAAGATAAAGAAGATAGCGCGATTTTAGAAGTAAAAGATCGCTGTTGTTTGGATGTAAAGAAAGTCCAAAGTCAACAGCTTCAAGAGCCTCTTGTATAGCGTCTTTATATTCATAACCATATGCGATTGATTCAATCTGATCGGCATCGAAGTAAACCTTTTTGCCAGATTCAACCATATTCTCATACTTATTCAGCATTTCAGAATCAAAAGGCTGTTCATATTCCATATAATAGGGATAGTTTATATGTTAAGACCACAAAATCTAACTTGAGATTTATTAGATTTTGTGGTCATACATTATAAAGTAAAATATTTAAAAATTAGTTTTTTGAGTCTTTTAAAGAAACAGTTCTATTGAACACAAGTTTATCATCACTTGAGTCTTTATCAACACAGAAATAACCAATTCTTTGAAATTGAAATTTCTCACCTACTTTAGCAACCTTTTTAATAAATGGTTCTATTCGAGCATTGGCGATAATGATTTCTGAGTCAGGGTTAAGTAATGTTCTAAAATCAACTTCAGTTTCAGCAGAAGGATCTTCAACAGTAAACAATCTGTTGTAAAGTCTAACTTCCGCAGGAACGCTATGTTGAGTGGAAACCCAATGAAGAGTACCTTTTACTTTGCGAGCACAACCAGACATTCCGGTTTTAGTATCAGGATCATATTCACAATAGATTTCTTCAATTTCACCATTTGCATCTTTTTTAATGCCGGTACATTTAACAATATAAGCACCTTTAAGACGAACTTCCTTGTCAATTGTCATTCTAAAGAATTTTTTGGAAGCATTTTCCATGAAATCTTCTCTTTCAATATAAATCTCTTTTGTGAAAGGAATTTGATGAGTTCCCTCTTCAGGCTTTTCAGGATTGTTTTCAATGTTCATCATTTCAACCTGACCTTCAGGATAATTTGTAATGATAACTTTAACCGGGTCAATAACGGCAGAGATACGAGTGGCATTCTTATTTAAATCCTCACGAATGCTGTGTTCCAAAAGAGAAACATCGATCATTCCATCATATTTGGTATAACCGATACGATTTATAAAAGCTTTTATAGATTCCGGAGTATATCCACGTCTTCTTAGTCCGCAAATAGTTGGCATTCTCGGGTCATCCCAATCTCTTACAAGACCCTCTTTGACAAGTTGAAGAAGCTTTCTTTTACTCATCATAGTATAAGTCATGTTTAAACGGTTGAATTCCATCTGACGAGGTTTGTAAGTAGAGTTTTCTACTTCAGCAAGTTCAGATGCAAAATAATCATAAAGAGGACGATGAACTTCAAATTCAAGAGTGCAAATGGAATGTGTAATTCCCTCAAAGAAATCAGACTGTCCATGAGCAAAATCATACATTGGATAAGCATTCCACTTATTACCTGTGCGATGATGAGGATGTTTGATAATTCTATAAATAATAGGGTCGCGGAAATGCATGTTTGAAGAAGCCATATCAATTTTAGCTCTCAAAACCATTGCGCCTTCATCAAATTCTCCTTTATTCATTCTTCTGAATAAATCAAGATTCTCCTCAACAGAGCGATCTCTGAATGGGGAATTTGTACCTGCTTGTGTAGGAGTACCTTTTTGTTTAGCAATTTCCTCAGCACTTTGTTCATCAACATAAGCTTTTCCACGTTTAATCATTTCTTCAGCAAATTGCCAAAGTTTTTCAAAATAATCAGAGGCATAAAAAAGCCTGTCACCCCAATCAAAACCAAGCCAATGGATGTCTTCCATTATAGCATCTACATATTCAGTATCTTCTTTTACCGGGTTTGTATCGTCAAAACGAAGATTACACAAACCATTGTATTTTTCAGCTGCGCCAAAATCCATACAGATAGCTTTTGCATGACCAATATGAAGATAACCATTAGGTTCAGGAGGAAAACGTGTATGAACTTTGTCAATAACTTTACCCTCTTTAATATCGTTTTCTATTGCTTGTTCAATGAAATTCAAGCTTTTTTTCTCGATCTCTTCGTTCGATTCAATCTGTGTCATAATTATGATTGATTATGTAGCTTATTTTTAGACGTTCTTTATAAAGAGTCAAAACTCCTATTTTGCGCAAATTTAAGAATAAATGATAATTCTTGGAAATAATGAACAACAAATATTAGTCTTTAATGTGGTCTGAGGCTTTGTTTTTGGCAGTCGGGGCGTGAATTATATAAAAAAGGTTTTGTTGCATTATAAAAAATATAACAATCAAGATAAATTAATTATTATCATCGGAAGCTTCTGAATTTTCAAGTAGGCTGATTTGAAAGACTGTGTTCTAAGAGTAAGAATGCAATTTATATAAAAATAAAAAAACATCTTTGTTCTAAATCATTTTACTAATATCTGACAATTCAGTGTTATGTATGATTTAAAAGCAATGATGTTTTTTTTAATGTTTCCCTATTTAAGCTTTTTTTATTTTACTTTCTGAAGTCTTTATTTTTTTCATTTGCTCTAATTTGCTGTGATAAAGAGCTTCCATATTTATGCCGTCGAAAATATATTTTCCAAGAGGAAACTGAGAGGTAAGATTTGAAACAAAGCCACGAATATACTCTATACTTCTTTCAATAGCGGTGAAGTGAATCAATCTCTCTTTTTCTGTTTTATTAAGCTTGGCATCAGGATTTATAGAATAGTCTCCCATAGCTTCAACCATTATAGAGTAGCCGGGGTCCTTAGCGGGATAATTTATTTTGATGTCCATCAAAACTCTGAAAGTTTTCTCACCACCTCTCTCTTTTATAGAATAGTCTATGTCTATAGGATAGGCAAAAAAAATGTTTGAGGTGTTTACTTCATGTTTTGGAACTATTAATTCACAGCAATTCTTAATAATATAAAAATTGTTTGTTTTGAGATCTGATTGAAATGTTAACATATCCGTGAACAATTATTTAAAGTAAAACATTAAAAAAACACTCTGTTTTTGCAATTGAAACATCTTTTCTATTATTTCTTCTAAAATCAGATTAGAGTTGAAAAAGTAAATAATTGTTTATTCCTTTTTATAGGATAGAATGTTTGTCGGATGCAAAAACAAAGTGCCTTCATATAGTGAGGCTTAAATATAATAAAGCCATTGATACTCAATTCTTATTTAACTTTTTATTTAAAGAAAAAGATATTTAATGATTGTCTTTGATTTTTTAGTCTTTTTTATTGTTGTTTTTTTGTAGATAATCCTCATCAATACGTTTAATCAAGTCTTCCCTTTCAGCATCAGATTTAATGATAAAAGGACCATCGAATCCGAAGTAAAGTTCGTAGCAGCCATTCAGTTTTTTTCTTAAACACCAAAGTGTCATAAAACTCTCTTTTTTTAGAGTCTTTAACAAATCGGACACTTCATCAACATTTATGTCCCAATTTGTAATAAAATTTTTTAGTCGGAAATAAAGGTCCATAATAGGTTTTTTTAATGATGTATATATAACAATTAATTAATAGATTTTGTTTTTCTAAAACCATTGTCTAAAGCTGTTTGATCTTTATTTTTGAATGGTTTTAGATGTACCTTAAATCCACTTCTAATTTAACGATTAACTATTCATTTTGTAACTAAAAAATGTACTTTTTTTAATATTTAAATAAAATAAACACATGGTATTTCTAAAACATTGCTTTATTATCAAAAAATAGATAGAAACATGGTTGTAAATAGAAGTTTTATCTTCATGTGTATTTTATTATTTTATTGACATAAATAACGTATGCTAATGATTATTTATTGATATAAATATAATATCGTATGATTTTAATTAATGTATGCAAAATTTCAATATCTATTTCCATCTAATCAATAATCTTCACTTGTAATATTAAAGTCTAATCATTACTTTTGTCCCGCAATTAAACACACTTAGTTAGCAACAAAATGCAGGAAAAAATTTTAATTCTTGATTTCGGTTCACAGTACACACAATTAATTGCACGAAGAGTTCGTGAGTTAAATACTTACTGTGAGATTATTCCTTACAACAAATTTCCTGAAGACACTACCGGTGTTAAAGGTGTAATACTTTCGGGAAGTCCATTCTCGGTTAATGATCCAAATGCTTTACAAATTGATTTAAGTAATATTCGTGGCAAATTTCCTGTTTTAGGAGTATGCTATGGGGCTCAATACTTGGCTCATTCTTCTGGTGGCAAAGTTGAAGCATGTGCTTCAAGGGAATACGGGCGTGCCCGTCTTGATTGGCACGAAGATAATGATGCTCTTTTCGATAATGTAAGAGTTAATTCTATTGTTTGGATGTCACATGGCGATTCTATAACAGTAGTTCCTGAAAATTTTAAATTAGTGGCAAGTACTGAAGAGGTCAAATTTGCTGCATTTAAAGTTGATAATGAGCTTACATGGGGTGTCCAATTTCATCCTGAAGTCTATCACAGCGAAGACGGTACAATTCTTTTAAAAAATTTCGTAAATAATATTTGTAAATGTGACTCTGACTGGACTCCTGCATCATATATCTCATCCACTATACAATCTTTGAGAGAAAAGATAAAAGATGATAAAGTTATTCTTGCTCTTTCGGGCGGTGTGGACTCTACTGTCGCTGCTGTTCTTTTAAACAAAGCAATAGGTAAGAACCTAACTTGTATTTTTGTTGACAATGGGTTGTTAAGAAAGAATGAGTTTGAATCTGTTCTTAAAAATTATGAACACATGGGGCTTAATGTTCTTGGAATTGATGCTAAGAATCATTTCTATGAAGGTCTTAAAGGTGTGACTGAGCCTGAAAAAAAACGTAAAATCATAGGTAAAGGGTTTATCGATATTTTTGATCAGGAAGCTCGCAAGCTTAAAGGCATTAAGTGGCTTGCACAAGGAACAATCTATCCTGATGTTATCGAATCATTAAATATTACAGGAATGGTTATTAAATCTCATCACAATGTGGGAGGTCTTCCTGAGAAAATGAATCTTAAAGTTGTTGAACCTCTTCGTTTGCTTTTCAAGGATGAAGTAAGAAGAGTAGGCAAGGAGCTTAATATTTCTCCTGAACTTATCGGTCGTCATCCTTTTCCTGGTCCCGGCCTTGGAGTTAGAATACTTGGTGATGTTACTCCCGATAAAGTTAGAATTCTTCAGGAAGCTGATCATATTTTCATTCAAGGATTGAGAGACAATAACCTTTACGATCAGGTTTGGCAGGCCGGTGTTATCCTTCTTCCTGTTCAATCTGTTGGAGTCATGGGTGATGAAAGAACTTATGAAAATGCAGTTGCTCTTCGTGCTGTTGTTTCAACAGATGGCATGACTGCCGATTGGTCTCATCTTCCTTATGAATTCCTTGCCAAGGTATCAAATGAGATTATTAACAAAGTTCGTGGTGTTAATCGCGTTGTTTACGATATTTCCTCCAAGCCACCGGCTACTATCGAGTGGGAATAAAAAGACATTTTTGTTTTAAACATTATATTAATGAACTTCATTTCAAATTATGAGAAATGAAGCTCATTTTGTTTTCGGAATATTCGCAGTTAAATGTCATAATTTTAAATTATCTATAAAAGAAATCTTTAAATTTAAAAATTAACAATAAATTTGGAAAACTAAGACATACACCTTATGCCATAATCTATTCTTTTATAACCTTAATTTTTTGATATTATATGAAAAACTATCTGTTGCTATTATTTATTATTAATTCCTGCTTCTGTTTTTCACAAAGAAGCGCTACTGTAATTTTGCATCCTGAGAATGCAAACACTCAAATAAGCAAGCATATCTATGGTCATTTCTCCGAACATCTTGGCTCTTGTATCTATGGAGGCCTTTGGGTCGGTCCGAATTCAGAGATACCAAATATTAACGGATATAGAAAAGATGTTTTTGAGGCATTAAAGGCTTTAAACATTCCTAATCTTCGTTGGCCGGGAGGATGCTTTGCAGATGAATACCATTGGATGGATGGAATTGGACCTCAAAACAAGCGTCCGAAGATGGTAAACAACAATTGGGGCGGTACGATTGAAGATAATAGTTTTGGCACTCATGAATTTCTGAATTTATGTGAAATGCTTGGCTGTGAGCCCTATATCAGTGGCAATGTAGGCAGTGGTTCGGTTGAAGAGATGGCTAAATGGGTTGAATATATGACCTCTGATGGAGATTCACCCATGGCTAATTTAAGACGCAAAAATGGACGTGATAAAGCATGGAAAGTAAAATTTCTTGGAGTCGGTAATGAAAGCTGGGGCTGTGGCGGAAATATGAGACCGGAGTATTATTCTGATTTATATCGCCGTTATTCTACTTATTGCAGGAATTATGATGATAATAGATTGTTTAAAATTGCAAGCGGTGCCAGTGATTATGATTTTAAGTGGACTGAGGTTTTGATGCAAAACATTGGAAATAGAATGAATGGTATATCGCTTCATTATTATACCGTAAAGGGTTGGAATGGCAGCAAAGGCTCTGCTACTAATTTTGACAAGAATGATTATTATTGGACCATGCAAAAAGCTTTGGGCATAGAGCCTGTTGTTAAAAGGCATATTTCTATTATGGATAAGTATGACCCAGACAAAAGAGTCGCTCTTTTGGTTGATGAATGGGGTACTTGGTGGGATACAGAGCCGGAAACTAACCCGGGTCACCTCTTTCAGCAAAATACTATGAGAGATGCAATGGTGGCTGCTGTTACTCTCAATATTTTCAATAAATATGGAGAAAGAGTGAAAATGACAAATATCGCTCAGATTGTAAATGTGCTTCAGTCGATGATACTTACAAACAAAGATAAAATGGTGCTTACTCCAACTTACCATGTTTTTGAAATGTATAAGAATCATATGGATGCAATGTTTGTCCCATCTGAGGTTATATGCGACAGCATACAAATTGACAATAATGAAAAAGTACCGATGATTAGCGTGTCGGCATCAAAAAAAGAAGACAATAAACTTTTTCTCACTATTGCAAATGTAAATGCGGACAATACTGAAGAGGTAAGCTTTGAGATCCCGAACTTGAATTTCAGAAAATTCAATTCATATATTTTAAAAGGAGAATCTATTAATTCATATAACAGTTTTGACAATCCAAACTCTGTAAATAAAGAGATATTCAAGGATATTAAAATAAAAGGGGAGAAGGTGGTTGTGAAAATGCCATCACACTCTATCGTTTCTCTTGAATTGTATTAAATAATAGTAGAAAATAATGAGTCAGATAGGGATTGATAACATTTATTTCATCCAATTGTATTAAAAAATAAGAGGATATATTATAGTATATTTCGGAGGTTTCTATAATTGTCAGTATTGTATTTATAAGATAAAAAAAACCATTAGCAATATTCAAAAACTGCTAATGGTATTTTTATTTCTATTTAATAGGAATTTATTTTTTCAATGGAATTTTATCAATTCTTCTTTGATGACGTCCGCCTTCAAAGTCTGTTGAAAGGAAAATATCAACTATTTTTCCTGCCTCTTCATTTGTTATAAAACGTCCCGGCATAACAAGTACATTCGCATCGTTATGTTGACGGGCAAGACGTGCAATTTCTTCAGTCCAAGAAAGTGCAGAGCGTACTCCTTGATGCTTATTCAAAGTCATGTTAATACCATTCCCACTTCCGCAAACAGCTATTCCGGGATAAACTTCTCCATTCTCAACAGCATATCCCAATTCATGTGCAGGATCTGCATAATCGCAGGCCACATCAGAATAACAACCGAAATCTTTATAAGGAATACCTTTTGCTTTCAATTGTTCGATGATAAACTCTTTTGTTTGAAATCCGGCATGGTCGGAAGCCAATCCTATAACCTTAGTCTCCATATATTAAAAAATTAACTTACCCTTGTAATTATGACAAGAGTAAGTTGATTAATATTATTTGTTTAATAGCTCAGTCACTTGTTTGTAGACATTCTCAGCTGTAAATCCAAACTCTTCGTCAAGACGAGTGTAAGGAGCTGAATATCCGAAATGATCTAATCCCCAAATTTTTCCATTAGCACCAACAAGAGGAGTTAGGGTTGAAGGAAGTCCTGCTGTAAGACCAAATATAGGCTTATCAGATGGAATAACAGAATAGCGATATTCTGCGCTTTGGTTAAGGAACAAGCCTATTGAAGGAGCTGAAACAATCTGAACTTTAATACCGTTTCTTTCTTTTAATAGAGCCGCTCCGTCAACGAGAGTTGCAACTTCAGAGCCATTCGCAACAAGAATAACATCCGGATTTTCATCTTTCATTATAATATAAGCACCTTTTTGAGCCTGAAGAGCCTCTTGGTATCTGTTGCCGGAGGCAGCAGGAAGGTCTTTTACGTTTTGTCTTGAAAGAATAAGTCCTGTTGGAGAATCATTGTTTTCCATTGCCATTTTCCATGCTACTGTTGTTTCTGCACTGTCAGCAGGGCGAAGAACGAGCATTGAATTTTTACCGCTATGATTCTTTAATTGTTCAAGAAGACGAATCTGAGCCTCTTGTTCAATAGGTTGATGAGTTGGACCATCCTCTCCAACGCGGAATGCATCATGACTCCAAATAAATTTGGTTGGCTGTTCCATTAAAGCTGAGATACGAATAGCAGGTTTCTCATAATCAGAGAATACAAAGAATGTTCCGCAGGCAGGAATAACGCCTCCATGAAGAGCCATACCGTTCATGATGGCAGCCATAGACAATTCGCAGACTCCGGCTTGGAAGAATGCGCCTGTAAAATCTTGATATTTGAAAGAGTGGGTGTTTTTAAGAAATCCGTCGGTCTTGTCCGAATTGGCAAGGTCGGCAGAGGAAACAACCATGTTTTCTATTTGTTTTGCAAATACTCCAAGCACAGTTGCTGAAGCATTTCTTGTAGCCTGATTAGGCTTTTGAGCTATTGAAGCATAGTCAATCACAGGAGCTTTTCCACTGAAGAATTGCTCAAGTTTAAGAGCCGACTCAGGATTTTCTTTTGCCCATTTAGCTTGTTTAGCTTTTCTCTCAGCAGCTATCTTTATTAGTTCTTCACGACGGTTGTTGTAAAGTTCCTTTGTCTGAGTGAAAATTTCAAAAGGATTTTCAGGATTTCCGCCAAGGTTTTCAATAGTCTTAGCAAAAGAGGCTCCCGCTGCACTTAAAGGTTGTCCATGAGTTGAACATTTCTTTTCGAAAGACTCATTGTTTTCACCTTTTGCGCCTTTACCCATAATAGTGTTTCCGATTATTATAGTAGGACGTTTTTCCTCTTTGTGAGCAGATTCAATTGCATTGATAATAGCATTGGCATCATTGCCATCTATTGTGATCACATTCCAGCCCCAAGACTCATATTTTTTAGCAGTGTTTTCTGTAGTTACAGCTTCGGTGTCAGTTGAGAGCTGAATGTTGTTGCTGTCGTAAAACATGATAAGATTATTCAATCCAAGATATCCTGCTATACGGCCTGCTCCCTGTGAAATCTCCTCTTGAATACCTCCGTCAGAGATAAAAGAGTAAATATAATGGCTCATCCATTCGCCGAATCTTGCTGCAAGAAATCTTTCTGCAATTGCAGCCCCTACAGCCATAGTATGACCCTGACCAAGAGGTCCGGATGTATTTTCAACTCCTCTTTTTACGTCTACTTCCGGGTGACCTGGAGTAACACTTCCCCATTGACGAAAGTTTTTAAGGTCTTCCATACTGTAAAAACCTGCACATGCAAGTACAGAATACAACATTGGAGACATGTGTCCCGGATCCATAAAGAAACGGTCACGATTAATCCATGTCGGATCGGTAGGATCGTAAACTAAAAATTTTGAATAAAGGATGTTTGTGAAATCCGCACCACCCATGGCACCACCCGGATGCCCTGATTTAGCTTTTTCAACCATTGCGGCTGCCAAAATACGGATATTATCCGCTGCCTTGTTTAAAGAAGTTATCTTGTCCATGAAGTATGATAATTTCCTCAAAGATATAACATTCTTTATTAAAATCTTAGTAATAATTTCTCTCCCTATTCTAATCTCTTTATTATTAGTGTAATAAAAAAATATTAAATTTTATTGTGTTAAAAACAACTTATGCTAATAGAGAAATATGAAAAAACTACATATAAATATTTAATAAAGAAATATATCCCGGGTATTAATTTATTTCTGATAATGTGACCAATAAAATGATAATATAAAAATATTATCTAAAACTTTAAATTTGCTTATGCAAAGATAAGTTTTACCCTTATAAAGTCCACATTACTTTCCACAATATATACCCACGCCACCGGTTATTTGTTCTTAGTCTAAGTATTATTTAATAAAAAATGCCATTTAGAAAGGATTTAGTTTAAAAAACTAATCAAATCTAAATGGCAAAATTCTATAATTTATATTTATTTGAATATCCTGTAATGTTCATCTGCTGTAAAAACAGTCGGGAACAAAAAACAGATGTTTTTATAAAAAAATAAATTATAACAGTCTATTTCTAAAATTAGGCTAAGCGACGTGAACCATCACTGATTTTAACAGCATATACTTTTGCTGTTTTGCCATATTTTTCTTTGTATTTTGCAAGAGCTGTCTCGATGAATTTATCATAAATCTCATCTTTTACAAGATTGATAGTACAGCCGCCAAAGCCGCCGCCCATGATTCTTGAACCAGTAACGCCGCATTCTTTAGCTATATCATTTAAGAAATCGAGCTCTTCACAGCTAACTTCATAAAGTTTGCTCATTCCTGCATGTGTTTCATACATGTTTTTACCAACAGTTTCGTAATCATCTTTTTCAAGAGCATCACAAACGTTCAAAACGCGTTGAACCTCACCAATAACATATTCTGCACGCATATAGTCTTCGGCAGAAATTTCTGCTTTAACTTCGTTAAGCATATCCATTGTTGCATCACGAAGAAACTCAACATGAGGATGATTCTTTTGTATGGCGGCAACTGCTCTTTCGCAGCTTTGACGACGTTTGTTGTAAGGAGAATCTACAAGAACGTGTTTTACAACTGAGTCGATCAAAACAAGACGATAGCCTTTCGGATGGAATGGAAAATATTCATATTCCATAGAGCGGCAGTCAAGACGCATAAGGCTTCCCTCTTTTCCAAATACAGAGGCAAACTGATCCATGATTCCACACATCACTCCACAATAGTTGTGCTCTGTAGACTGACCTATGCGGGCAAGTTCGAATTTGTCAATGCCAAGATTAAACATGTCGTTAAGAGCAAAAGCAAAAGTGCTTTCAAGAGCTGCAGAAGATGACATTCCTGCACCAAGAGGTACATCGCCTGCAAAGGCAGTATCAAAACCTCCTATTTTATATCCACGTTTGATTATTTCACGGCAAACACCAAAAATATATTTTGCCCAGCTTGCATGAGGAGCATCCTCTTCATTCAAACCAAATTCAACATAATCTTTTAAATCTATAGAATAAGCACGAACTTTATCAGTGCCGTTAAGTTTGATTTCTGCAATCATACCTTTATCTACAGCACCCGGGAAAACGAATCCACCGTTGTAGTCAGTATGTTCTCCGATAAGATTGATACGGCCCGGAGATGCATAAACTGAACCTGTTTCTCCATTGAAGTGTTTGATAAAACGACTTCTTACATGTTCCATTTCCATATTGTTAATTATTATGAGGTTTATTAATAAAAAGAGACTGTCTAACACAGAGATTGAGTTCTTTGTTTGAGACAGCCTCTTAAATTGTTGTTTTATTTAAAAGTTATTCAGTCGGAATGTTTTTGTTAACATTTTTGCATCCTACAAGAGCATAGAATAACATATATGCTAAACCGGCAAAGATTACCCAATAGCTGTTCATAAATCCTGCAAAGTCTGCTACCCATCCTTGGAATAGAGGAAGAAGACCTCCACCGCAAACCATTACCATGAAGATACCTGAAGCCATTGCTGTATATTTTCCTAATCCTTCTACTGCAAGGTTAAAGATTGCACCCCACATAATAGATGTACATAGACCGCAAAGAATCAAAAGCATAACTCCAACCGGAACTTGTGCAAGACCGAAAGAGATATCTGATTGGAATACAGGCATGCTTACAATTGTTGTTTCAGGCAAGAAGATAGCCAAGGCTACAAATGCCAAACCAATTGTAGATACTACACTTAACATAGCTTTACTTGATACTTTAGCTCCTACAGATGCTCCTGTTAAACGTCCGATAAGCATTAAGAACCAATATGTTCCAACTACAGAGCCTGCAATTGTTGTATCAATTCCTAAACCACCCTCTTCAGCTCCTGTAGTCATGAATAGATTTGCAAAGTTAGGAATACCAACCTCTACACCTACATAGATGAAGATACAGATAATTCCTAAGATAAAGTGGCGGAAAGAAAGTGCACTGTGAGTGTCTTTTACTTCTGGTTTTTCTTTTTGTTCTACATTTGGCTCAGGAATGTTCATAGAGAACAATACGATGAATGCCAAAACAAAGATACCCATTGCAAGGAATAATGCAGGGTTTGCATCGCTGATTGCAGTTTGTTGTGTTACTGTTCCGATAAGGTAACCTGCAAATACAGGAACGATAGTTGCACCAATAGAGTTGATAGAACCACCAAATTGGATCAAACGGTTTCCAAGGTTACCGCCACCACCAAGAGTGTTCAACATTGGGTTAACTACTGTGTTAAGCATACACATTGAGAAACCTGATACGAAAGCTCCGATAAGATAAACAGCAAAGCTGCTTACTTGTCCTGAAAGATAAGAGATACCTACACCGCAGAAACCTACAACGATAGCAGCAAGAGCTGTTTTCTTGTATCCGATTTTCTGTAGTAAAATACCTGCTGGAATACCCATTACTGCATAAGCAATAAAGTTGGCGGCATTTCCAAGCTGTGACATAAAGTTACTTGCACCAAACTGACCCTTTACGATAATTGCCATAGGATTCTGCAATCCTGTAACAAATGAGATCATAAAGAATAGAGCAAACATCATTGCAATTGGCAAAGCATAGTTTTTTTTCTGTGTTGATTCCATTGTTTTTAAGTTGTTAATAATGATTGATTTTTATTTGATTTTGTTTTTTATTTATTAAATCCAATTAATTCAAGAGATTTTGTTTAAAAAATTATCCCTTGAAAAAATCTTTTTTATTTCAAAAAATTAATATCTAAGAATAGGGACTAGCTTTATTTAAGTCCAAATTTATAAATAGTGGTTTGTGTATATTTTTCTCCCGCACGAAGCTCACAACTTGGGAAATGAGGCTTGTTAGGAGTGTCAGGAAACTTTTGAGCTTCAAAACAAATAGCACTTCTTGCAGGGAAAGTTGCTCCATGGGCACCGTCAAAACCGTTAAGCCAATTACCTGTATAGATTTGAACTCCCGGTTCAGTTGTATATACTTCAAGTTTCCTTCCACTTTCAGGCTCTACACATTCAGCTGCAAAAGACAATTCACCGGGCTCTTTTTTATTTAAAACATAGCAGTGGTCATATCCGGCACCAAATACTATCTGGTCATCCTTGCTGTTTATTCTTTCACCAACTACATGAGGTGTTCTGAAATCCATTGGAGTTCCCTCTACGTAACGGATCTCTCCTGTTGGAATAGAAACTTCATCAATAGGAGTATAGAAATCAGCATTGATAGTTACAATATTGTTTTCAACTGAAGGAGAAGGATTTTTTATGCCTGCAAGATTGAAAAATGCATGATTGGTAAGATTAACCAAAGTAGGTGCATCCGTTTGTGCAAGATAATCAATCTTAAATTCATTATCGTCGGTTAAAGTATAGGTCATAACAATCGATAGATTGCCGGGGAATCCCTCTTCACCATCAACCGATGTGTATTTAAATTCAACTGTTGCCGCATCTTTTTGATATGCATCCCAAACAACTTTGTTAAAGCCTTTTAATCCACCGTGAAGTGAATTAGGGCCATTGTTAATAGCCAGCGTATACTCTTTTCCATCAAGAGTAAACTTACCCTTGGCGATACGATTGCCATATCTGCCCACAGTAGAACCGAGATACGGTTCAGGGCTTTTAATCAAATTGTCTATAGAGTCATGACCTAACACAACATTTGCATATTTACCGTTCTTGTCGGGAGTCATTATAGACATTACAATTGCTCCATAATTTGAAGTGCAAATCTCCATTCCGTTTTTGTTTTTAAGAACAAAAAGTTCGGTTTCTTTGCCATCCACATTTTTCTGGAATTTCTTAGGATCTAATCCTGAAATGTTTTCTTTTGAAAAGTTATCACGCACCATAAGCTTGTGTTTTTCATTAATTATTTATTTCCATATCCAAAAATAACACATATCTTAAGAGTGTACTCTCTCTTTGGATATGTGTAGTTGAACACAAAAATCAAGGTTTAACCAAAATCTTTTTAAAGATAAATTATTTTGGTCAAAACAAGCAATTGATAAATCATTTATTTATGTTCATGCCCCGAAAATAATTAAAAAAGGTCTTGTTGCAAAATTGTAATATATTTTAAATCTATTTTTTTATGTCTTGGTATTTGACATATCTCAATAAACCATTGATTATAAATAAAAATCATAAAACACTTATCCCTCACAAAAAACATTAATTATTTTAAGTCTTTTGTCAGGGATAAGGGTTTGAGCTAAATGATGAATTCAGGCTCACTAATTATTTTCTTGATTTAGGACGCTCTCTGTTTTTATATGAATTTAAATATAAGAACTACTTATTATATTGTGAGAAATATTTCATAAACTGAGTCCTTAAATATGCATTCTCATCACAATCGGCTTTGTAATTCATATTGCCTTTAAATTGTTTTATTGATTCAAAACCTGAATTTCTCATCCATTCTATAAGATTTGATAATAAAACAGGAATAATTTCAGGTCCCTCTCTGTATATTAAAGAACATATTTCAACTGCAGCTGCTCCTGTCAGAAGAGATTTTATAACATCATCACCACTGTTTATTCCACCTGATGAGCAAAGTTCAAGCTCCGGAACGAAACCTGATGCAAGTCCGGTCCATCTAAGTGTCTCTCCAAATGATTCAGGACATGAAAGTACAGATCTGTGAGTGAAAATCATCTTTTTTAAATCTATATCCGGAGAATATGTCCGATTGAAAAGCACAACCCCGTTGGCATTGTTGTGCTGCAGTTGCACAAGAAGTCCGATTAAGTTGTCATGATGTCTTCCCATTTTCATTATAACCGGGATTTTAAGTCTTTTTCTTAAATCCGATAAAATATCAATATAAAGAGTCTCTGTTTTTCCATATTTAAGTTCTTTGTCGGTATTGATGCTCATAATATTTATTTCTAAGGCATCAGCTCCGGCTTTCTCTATATTTTGTGCAAAATCCGTCCATCCCTTTTCGCTGTAACAATTTATACTTGCTATAATAGGAATCTTTACAACGGCTTTGGCCTCTTTAATAAGACTTAAATATTGCTGAAGAGCATCGTTTGTAATAAAATTTCTTAGGAAATCATATTCCTCGGGATGTACAAACTCATTGTTTGGAAGTTCTTTGGCTACACGAAGCATTATTTGCTCCTCAAAAAGAGATTTCAAAACAATTGCACCGGCACTGCAGTTCTCAAGTCTTGTTATTTTTTCAACCGAATCTGTTAGTCCCGAACTTGAAACGATAATAGGATTTTCAAGCTCCAAGCCTCCGAATCTTGTCTTTAGACTAATCTTTTTCATAATTGTCGTTTTTATATAGTTTATTTCTTTATGTTCTAAAATCTCATAAATAATGATATCCTTATATATTAACGAACAATCTTTATTTAGGTTGAACTTTAAAAAATTTATAGTTCAAGGAATATTTATTGTACGATTGTGTTGACAATGATTAGGCAATTACTAACTGCACTGCACGGTTGTTTAACCGAATTATTAGAAGTTGATCAGTCTATTTTAATTTTTGACCAATGATTTTAAAATTATGCCTTTCAATTTATTTAAATAACTTTAGATACATTAATATGTAACTTAAGTAACACGTTTAAGATACTTGAGATAGATTAATATGTTACTTAAGATAGTATAACATCATACTTAAGTTACACATTTGTCTTACTTAATTTAAATAAAAAAAATGATGAGCAAAATTAATGAATCGATGATTGTTATTGTAAAATAAGCAAATAACAAATAAATTACATCTAACTCTCGATGTTAGAATAAATAACAATTAAGTAAAAGTGAGAAAAAATAGTATCACTCATAAAACTCAAAACAAAATAAAATGAGTGATACTAAGAAAAAAATATAAAATCTTCACAGGTAGTCATATTGATTATTTGGCTCAATATAAAAGTGAACTTACCGTATTATGAGATGATCTTTATAAATAAATAACGCCACTTTCTATCTATCGTTCACTTGAAAATTAAAATATTAAATAATTTTAATGTGGTATTTATTCTTAACCTTTCAGAATAAATTAAATGAGTCTTAGACTGTTTTTAATCTTAGAAAGGCTGTCTGTAAAAAGATCTGATTTTAAAAAACAATGTGAGTGAGGATAATTATTATTGATAATTTCTTTCTCCAAAAATCTTGCTGCCGACTCTTACCATTGTTGAACCCTCTTCAATAGCGATCAGATAATCGTCACTCATGCCAAAAGATAATTCTTTAAAATCTGCAGAGGTCGAAAATATGGTTCCCTTAAGCTCGTTGAAAAGAGATGTGAGAGTTTTAAATTCTCTTCGTATCTCATTTTCATCATCTGTGAAAGTTGCCATTCCCATTAATCCCACAATTCTTATATTTGAAAAATCAGACAAAGAAATGGAGTTTAAGGTTCGGATACATTCTTTGGGAGAGAATCCAAATTTGGTCTGTTCTTTTGCAATATGAATTTGTAAAAGAACATCGATAATTCGGTTATCCTTTTTAGCACATTTATTAATCTCTTCAAGCAATTTTAAAGAGTCGACGCTGTGGATAAGAGAAATAAATGGGGTGATAAATTTTACCTTATTGCTTTGAAGATGTCCGATAAAATGCCATTCAATGTCTTTTGGAAGGACCTCTTGTTTAGCTGTGAGTTCTTGGACTTTACTTTCTCCGAAAACTCTTTGCCCAATATTGTAAGCTTCTGTTATAGAGGCTGCAGGGTGGAATTTGGAAACTGCGACAAGCTTTACGGAATTTGGAATAGTCTTTCTTATTTCAAACAAATTGCTTTCAATAGAATTGTCCATTTTACTCCTCCTCAGGCTGGTATGGATAGACATCCATAATTGTAGTCTCTGTAATAGTTGCAATTTCGTAGTCTGCCAAAGTTCCAAGCATACCTTTTACAAGAGCTTCAACAGCCTTTTGAAAATCAGAAGCCTGCACCATCATATTGCTTGCAGTTTTCTTTTCCATTCCGCTTTTCTCGTCAAGAGTAATAAAGTTTACTTTAGCCTTATACCATTTGTCGGCGCTGTCATCAAAAAACATTTCATTGATTTTTGCTTTCTTGATATTCGCAATTTCAAATTCTCCGGTGATGAATGGTGTGATCTCTTTAATTATTCGAGCTTCTGCTTCTGTGAAAGACAAAGCATCTACAAGATAAGGTTCATTTACTTTTTTTTGCATCCCATTTTCAAGAGTTTTATCATAACGGACCTTACATTCAAACCAAGTGTGTAACATATATTTTTAAAATTAACATTATAAAACTTAATAGGTAATAGAAAAGAGAGAATACTAATTCTCTCTTATTTCTTTATTAATATTTTCAATCCAATCGAGAATTTCTTTCTTCCCAATTTGTTTTTCAGAAGAAGTTTCAAAAATAGTAGGTAATTCTTCCCATTGTTCTAAAAGGACGTTTTTATATTTTTCTTTATTGATATTCCAGGCACTTTTGGAAAGCTTGTCGAGTTTTGTAAATATTATGCAAAAAGGGATCCCATGTTCTCCCAGCCATTCCATAAATTCAAGGTCGATTTTCTGAGGCTCGTGTCTTGAGTCGATAAGGACAAAAAGACAGGTCATCTGCTCACGGTTAAGAATATAGTTTTCGATAATTATTCTGATATTCTCTCTTCCTGCCTTTCCTCTTTGTGCATAGCCGTATCCGGGAAGATCGACCATATACCAATCATCATTAATGATAAAATGATTAATAAGCTGAGTCTTTCCGGGCATTGAAGAGGTCATGGCAAGACCTTTCTTCGAGGTAAGCATATTTATTAGAGATGATTTTCCAACATTAGAACGCCCAATAAAAGCATATTCCGGAATATTTCCCTCAGGACATTTGTTTACATCAGTATTGCTAATGACAAATTTGGCATCTTTTATTTCCATATTAATTTTATTAGGGGTTGTAATTTCTTATGCAAAGATATAGCAAGCCGAACTCAATAAACAATTGAAAGTGTAAACTTTCCAAATGTGATTGATGAGGCGCAGCATATCTTATGCAAAGATATAGCAAGCCGAATTCAATAAACAATTGAAAGTGTTAACTTTCAAATTGTGATTGATGAGGCGCAGCATATCTTATGCAAAGATAACAAACTTTCCTTTCTTTTATGAGGCTTAATACTGAAGAAAATCATTCCTTATGGCTCTTTATCGGTAAATTTGTTTTATTACATTTGTCACAATAAGTATAAAAAATACAATTTTGAGGTGAATAAGAATCTTCTGAATTGTTATATACTATAAACAATATTTTATAAAGTGAATGGTTAAAGCCAACAATGTTAATTGTTTATGAATCAAAAATATCCATCAGTGCTTTTGGAGGACGCAGTGAATGAATTCTCCAAGCTCCCAGGTATAGGAAGAAAAACAGCTCTTAGATTAGTTCTTCATATTTTAAGACAACCAAAATCTCAGGCAGAAGCTTTTGGAAATTCAATTATTAAGCTTTGCAACGAGATTCAGTACTGCAAAGTTTGTCATAACATCTCTGATACTCCGGTTTGTTCAATATGTTCAGATGCTGAAAGGGATGGAAGCGTGGTTTGTGTAGTTGAAAATGTTAAAGATGTGATGGTTGTAGAGAATACACGTCAATTTAATGGGCTATATCATGTTTTAGGAGGCATTATATCTCCAATGGATGGAGTCGGGCCGTCTGATTTACAGATTGATTCGCTCGTTGAAAGGGTTAAAGATGGCTCTGTGAAAGAGGTCGTTTTGGCTCTGAGCACAACAATGGAGGGTGATACAACAAATTTCTATATCTTTCGAAAACTTGCTCCCTATCAAGTTAAAATCACAACTATAGCAAGAGGTGTTTCAGTGGGTGACGAGATAGAATATACCGATGAAATTACTCTTGGAAGAAGCATATTAAACAGAACATTGTTTACAGATGCATTCAGAGTGTAGCGGCATAAAGAAAAAACATATAATATCGACAGTTGTCAACCAAGATAAAAATTATATATTTACAAAAGCTAAACAGTTTTAAAAATTATAGCAGCACTATTTTTTATTATGGAAAATAACTTAAACACAATAACTTCTCAAGAAAAGAAAACTCTCCTTTCATCTCTGAGAATGCAAATGCTTTCAGGTCTTCTATTGTCCATTTTTTCAATAGGCATTTTCCAAATTAATATATTCACCTTTCCTGAAACAGATAAAAACATAACTATATCGATATTGAGCGTAGTGATACTGGTTTCCTTGTTCTGCATCAGATATTCTTTTACTTTCTATTCAAAGGGATTGGAAAAGTTAAAAACAATTTCAGGCAAAGAGGAAACATTGGCCTTTTATAAACGAATAAATTTTATTCGCCAATTTGTTATTTGGGGATGCATTATTATAAATATAGTATTATATTATGTTTTGCATGATATAACTTTTCTTATGTGTGCGGGAATGATAGTGATTGTCACTCTTAATATGATCCCTTCATTAAGAAAAATTGATTTTGAGTTGTCGCTGAATGAGAATGAAGAATAATTTTTTGAATGAAACTTTCAGTTGTTATAGTTAATTACAAGGTTAAATATTTTACCTTTCAACTTCTTGACTCGCTTTTTAAAGCCTTGAAAGGTGTGGATAGTGAGGTAATTGTAGTTGATAATAATTCGGAAGATGATTCGGTTGATTATTTAAAAAAAAACTTTCCCGGGGTTTTATATCTTCCATTAAGTGAAAATGTCGGTTTTGGGAAGGCTAATAATATAGCTATATCCAAAACAAACTCTGACTATGTCTTGCTTATTAATCCTGATACTTTTGTTTCAGAGGGTTTGATAAATAAAGTATTGGAGTTTATGGATGAAAATCCAATATGCGGATGCTGTGGAGTCAGACTTGTTGATAGTCTTGGAAATTATCTGCCTGAATCAAAACGCTCTTTTCCATCTGTTAAGTATTCCTTTTTTAAACTCACCGGTATTTCATCTTTTTTGCCGAACTCGAAACTTTTTTCAGGCTACTCTTTGGGTAATCTTGATAAGGATGCCGTAAACCAGGTGGAAATACTTCCCGGTGCCTTTATGATGATAAGAAGAAAGACTTTGGAAAAATCAGGGACCTTTGATGAGCGTTTTTTTATGTATGGCGAAGATATAGACTTGTCATTTCGTCTAAACAACAGTGGATATAAAAATTATTATTTGCCATATACCTTGATTCATTACAAGGGTGAAAGCAGCCGCCAAAATAGTAAGAGATACATAAATTCATTTTATGATGCTATGCAGGTGTTTGTGAATAAATATAATGATAAGGTATGTGCCGGTATTTTCATTGGATGGTCAATAAATTTATTAAGACAATTGTCTTTGCTAAAAGTTTGTTTTAAAAAAGCTGTAAAGAAATATTTGTTTTTTAAAAACAAAAACACACTGAAAATCCTTATTCCTTCAGAATATGAAAATGACAAAAATATCATCGATTACTTTTTGTTGTCGTACAAGAATGCAAAGGTTGAATTTGCTGCATATTCCAATGAGTATGATTTGAAATGCAAATTATTGAATGGCTCATTTACAAATGCAGTTTGTAAAGCCGACTCTTATTCAGAAATAACAGAGCATATAGAATCTTCATCAGGAAATATATCATTCAGTATTTATCATAGAGAGAGTGGATTGATTGTATCATCAAACAAATGTGCAATAATTAATAATTGAATTTTTATGCTGACAAGTAAAACTATTAACCTGAGAGCTCCAGAACCTGAGGATTTGGATCTTTTTTATAGATGGGAAAATGATACCGAATTGTGGAGCTATGGATCAACAATTGCTCCTTTTTCAAAATATATACTAAAGGAATATATTGCCAATGCAGGTGAGGATATTTATCAGACCCGCCAGTTAAGATTGATGATTGTCTCAAATAATGATAATGATGTTGTAGGAATGATTGACCTTTTTGATTTTGATCCTTTTCATAGAAGAGCGGCTGTGGGTATATTGATTGATGGTATGTATCAAAAACATGGTTTTGGTAAAGGCGCATTGGAGATTCTATGTAAATATGCTTTTAATTTTTTAGGCATTCATAATTTGTATGCTTATATTCCGGTATCCAATTCGGCGAGCATGAAGCTTTTTGAGTCTGTCGGTTTCTTGAAAAAAGGTATACTTACCGATTGGCTCAGACGTGATGACAAATATGAGGATGTGGCATTTGTTCAGAAAATAAGAAAATCAAAATAAGAGCATATCGGAACTTATATTAATTTAGATATGTTTCTTTAGGGTATTTTAGCCACTGACGGAATTTAGAGTCAAGCTTTGAGAGAGCTTCATTCCACATTTCGTCACCTTTTTGATTTAAGATGTAATTGCTGTTGTTTTCCGAAACAAGCCATGTATCGTCTTCAATTTCATTTAAAAGTTGATTTCTGCTCCAGCCAGAATAGCCAAGGAAAAACTTTATGTTCCCATCAATGTTTTGATTCGATTTTAAATATGACATCACTGTGTTGAAATCACCATCTATATAAAGGTTGTCGGATATTTTGATTGAATTAGGTATCAAATCGCCTAAATTATGTATATAAAAAAGTCGGTCTTCCTGAAGAGGTCCACCGTAGAAAATCGGAATCCTGTCAATATCTTCAAGTCCGGAAATGATATTGTTTAAAAATAAACGCGAAGGTTTGTTTTGAATAAGTCCCATAACAGAATTGTCCATGTCATCTATAAGAAGAATTACGGAGCGTTTAAAGTATAATTGATCAAGAAATGGTGCTGAAATCAGCAAACACCCCGGATTAGGTTCTATTCCTGTGTGGCAAATTTTAAATAGTCCCGGCTCTATTATCATAATTGTTAAAAAGTTTTGTTGAATCTTATCTAAGATAATGAATATTATTTATAAATCAAATTATCGGGGAAAAATTTAGGAAATACATACATATTTAACTATTATAGCTTTACCAAATTAAATAAAAGCAAAAAAAAGACTGAGTTGTAAGTTCAGTCTTTTTAATATATTTCTAAGATAATACTATGTGCTGTGGTAGTCAAATATGTTATTTGTGATTTTTGTCAAATAAACTTAATCTTTCATCAAGTAAATCATATTGATTGTCTTTTATAAAAGAAACGCAGGCTCTAATTCCTTGTTGACGACTGCCGGTTGTATCTAAGGATATTGCACTGACCCCATAATAAATCAATTCTTTCATAAGTTCTCCGCCGCTCATTCCTTTATAGCCTATTGTGAAATAAAAACCGTCTGCAACATTCTCATCAAGATCTTTGTCATATACTATATGAAATCCATATTTAAGAAAAATGTCTTTGAGCTTTTTAGCGCGCCTGCCATATTCCTTGACATCATTTATAAAATCATATTCTTTATCACAGGCAGCTTTCATCATTGCAGCGAGAGCATATTGAGCTGAATGACTTGTCCCTGAAGATAGAGCATAAAGAACACGGTGAATGAAAACTGTTCCGAAAGTTCCTCCACCATATCGTTTTGTAAGCCCTTCAAACTTTCTATGATAGAGTTTGTTTGAAATACAAGAAACGGCAATCCTTTGACCTGCATAGCTGAAGGCTTTGGAGCCGGATATTTGAAGAATGTAGTTGTCGGTGTATTTTGCAACTGTTGCCTGATAAGGTGGGTTGAAAGGGTTTGAAAGATTTTTTCTGAAATCCATCGCAAAATATGCAAGGTCTTCAAGAATGATTGTGTCGTATTTATTTGATAAATCACCTATGGTTTTTAATTCCTGTTGATTTAAACATATCCAAGATGGATTGTTTGGATTGGAATAAATAATTGCAGCTATATTGCCTTTAATAAGATAACTCTCAATTTTATCCTTTAATTTGTCTCCCCTGAAATCATATACATCAAAACTTTCACTTTTGTAGCCCATAACAACAAGCTGTTGCTTTTGAACTGGGAATCCGGGATCTATAAATAGTATGGTGTCTTTTCTTTCATCGCATTGACAACATGTTAGAAATGATGCAAAAGTTCCCTGCATAGACCCAACTCCAGGTACACATCCTTCAGGATTGATGTCAACATCAATAAAGGCTTTTACAAAGCGAGAGGCTTGTTTCTTTAATTCAGGAAGACCATCGATAATCGGATATATTGATGCTACTCCATTCTCAAGAGCTTTTATTTCAGTGTTAACGCCAATTTGAGAAGGCTTCAAGCCGGGAACGCCCATCTCCATGTGTATGAATTCTTTACCGGTTTTCTTTTCAAGAATATTTGAGATTGCAACAACTTCTCTTATGGTTGCTTTTCCAAAATCAGGAATATTTAATTCTTCTATAGTTTCTTCCACTGCTTGGTGGGAGATAGGAGTATTGTTTGTCATTTTGTTAAATTTTTTGATTAATCGGATGTAAAAATATAAAAGTGCAGCAAAATCTTTAGAAATAAATATCATTATTATGCCTTTTGAAAGACTAAATAAAATAAATGTAAAAAAATAACTAATTTTATCTTCATGTATTTGCATTATTGAAATATTGTAATACCTTTGCATCGCAATCGAAAAAACGATTGTCCCAATGGTGTGGTAGTTCAGCTGGTTAGAATACCTGCCTGTCACGCAGGGGGTCGCGGGTTCGAGTCCCGTCCATACCGCAAAAAAGCAATCCGAGAGGGTTGCTTTTTTTGTTTTTATCCATCTTCGTGAAAAATTGGCGGTCGTCGTGGTTGGCGGATATTTCAATTTATTTTAATCTTTTTAGTAGATATATATCTTTATATCATGAAATCATACAACAAACTACGAGATATGATTCAAGATAATTTCTTAATAGATATACTATTTGATGGATTTTTTATCGTCGGTTGTTGTATTGTCTTTTTTCTCTTTTTCTGGCAATTTTTTGTTCTTTTTTAATTCAATATTTAATTTTTCTGATGTAAGCTTCGCTTGCATTGGCTATTGTCCGGTTACCTTGATTTTTTTTCATTCTCATTTTTGTTTATATGTTGTTTCCATAAAGCTTTTTCTCTATTTATCAGAGCTTGCCTGTTGTCGGGTTAAACATATTCTTAGGCTTTTAGATTTATTGTTTTAGCTTTATTACGGTTTTCGTGTAAAAATAATTCATTAAACTGTTAATGGTGTTTTGATTATTTTACACTAAAAATTTGGTATTTTAAAGTGTTGAATAAAAAATATTAAGAAATATATTTATTTTTGTCAAAATTGTTAGGACCTTAATTAAGTTTTAATTAATATTTTTTTAATTGCGCTATCGTTTGTTGAGTAAATCTTTAAAACAAGAATAATAATGATTTTAAATTTAACGCCAAGAAGAATAATACTGCCTATAGTGTTGACTGCTTCTTCTTTCTTGACTGTTGATAAGGCTTTTTGTGCTCTTGTTCAACAAAATGCTTCAGATGAGGTTTATCAGAACCAAAAAATCAAGTCTGTAAGTAAAATTAATCCCACAAGTGTAGAGGTCATATTTGAAGATAACAATAATATGATAATCGATTTTTACGGTGAGAATATATTCAGAATTTTTCAGGACAATAACGGTGGAGTCGTAAGGGATCCTCAGGCTTTTCCTCCTGCAAAAATACTTGTAGATAATGCTCGAAAATCAGTTGCAGATGTTGTTATAGTTGATAATGGAGCAGAAGTTTCCATAAAAAGCAATAAAGTAGAAATTAAAATAAACAAGGAAACATCTTTAATAAATGTTGTTAACCTTGAAAACAATAAAGTGGCAGTAAGTCAAAAAAAGCCGTTTTCATTTGAAAATAAAAATACTTCGTTTGCATTTCAAGAAAATGACTCTGAATATTTTTATGGAGGAGGGGTGCAGAATGGAAGATTTTCTCATAAAGGTAAAAGAATTGCCATAGAAAACCAAAACAGCTGGACTGATAACGGAGTTGCCTCACCAAATCCTTTTTATTGGTCAACAAATGGTTACGGTTTGATGTGGCATACATTTGCAAAGGGTATATATGATTTTGATTCTCAAAATAAAAATGAAGTAAATATCAACCATGAGAGCAATTACCTTGACATTTTCGTGATGGTGGATGAGAAACCGGTTGATTTGCTTAATGATTTTTATCAATTGACAGGTAATCCTGTTTTGCTGCCTAAGTTTGGTTTTTATCAGGGTCATCTTAATGCCTATAACCGTGATTATTGGAAGGAAAGTGAAAATGGAATACTATTTGAAGATGGTAAGAAATATAAAGAGAGCCAAACCGACAAGGATGGTGTAAAAGAATCATTAAATGGCGAAAACAATAATTATCAGTTCTCGGCAAGAGCTGTAATTGACAGATATAATTCTCATGATATGCCTCTTGGATGGCTTCTTCCAAATGATGGATATGGAGCAGGATACGGGCAAACTGAAACTCTTGATGGAAATATAGCCAATTTAAAAGCTCTTGGTGATTACGCAAGGGAAAAAGGCGTGGAAATCGGTCTTTGGACTCAGTCTGACCTTCATCCAAAACCTGAAATTAGCGCACTTCTTCAACGTGATATTGTCAAAGAGGTAAAAGATGCCGGTGTTAGAGTTTTAAAGACTGATGTGGCATGGGTGGGTGCCGGATATTCTTTTGGATTAAACGGTATCTCTGACGCAGCATCAATTATGCCTTATTACGGTAATGACAGCAGACCATTTATCATTTCATTGGATGGTTGGGCCGGCAGTCAACGTTATGCCGGGATTTGGTCTGGCGATCAAACCGGTGGTCAATGGGAATATATCAGGTTTCATATTCCAACTTATATCGGTTCAGGTCTTTCGGGACAGCCCAATATAAGTTCTGATATGGACGGAATTTTTGGAGGAAAAAATCTTGCTGTAAATACAAGAGACTTTCAATGGAAAACGTTTACTCCAATGGAGCTGAATATGGATGGATGGGGATCTAATGAGAAATATCCTCACGCTCTTGGAGAACCGGCCACATCAATCAACAGATGGTATTTGAAAATGAAGGGAGAATTAATACCATATACCTATTCATTGGCAAAAGAGGCTGTTAATGGTCTGCCTATGGTAAGGGCGATTTTTCTTGAATATCCTAATGATTATACTTTGGGTAAGGCAACTCAATATGAGTTTCTTTATGGACCATATTTCCTTGTTGCTCCTATTTATCAGTCAACAAGCTCTGACGACAAAGGCAATGATGTAAGACATAACATTTACCTTCCTGATGGAGAATGGGTCGATTATTTTACAGGAGATATATATGAGGGTGGCAGAATCATTAATGATTTTGATTCTCCTATTTGGAAATTGCCTTTGTTTGTTAAAAGAGGAGCGATTATTCCGCTGGCAAATGAAAATAATAATGTAGCTCAGATTGATAAAAATCTTCGTGCTTATGAGCTTTATCCTTATGGAGAGCAGAGCTTTAATGAATATGATGATGATGGTGAAACTGAAGCCTACAAGCTTGGTGCGGGTGTTAACACCCTTGTTGAAAGCAAAGAGAATGGTAAGGGTAATTTAATTGTTAGGATAAATGCTTGTAGTGGTAATTTTAATGGCTTTGAGCCTGAGAAAAAAACAAAATTTATTGTCAATGTATCTCAAATGCCTAAAAAGGTTGCAGCTAAAATCGGCTCTAAAAAAGTCTCTTTAAGAAAAGTTTCCTCTTTGGAAGATTTTGAAAATGGAGATAACGTTTATTTCTATTCTCAAACTCCGGAACTTAATAAGTATGCTACAAAAGGCAGTGAGTTTGAAAAAGTTTCTATCAAAAAGAATCCACAACTTCTTGTAAATATAGCAAAAACAAATATCAGTGAAAACGATGTGGTGCTTGAGGTTAAGGGCTTCAAATTTGAAACTCCGGATAGATTAAAAACAAATACAGGAACAATGTCTGCTCCTCAAAATGTAACTGTTGAAGAGAATAGAAGAGGAGCTTATACTTTAACTCCTTCATGGAAAAGCTCTGAAAATTCAGATTACAGTGAAATTGAATTCAAAGGAATGGTTTATTCCACTATAAAGAATGATACTTTGCTTTTTGAAGACCTTACTCCTGAAACAAAATATGATTTCAAGGTAAGAACTGTAAATAAAGACGGTGTTTCTGATTGGGTTTCGTTTGAAACTGAAACTAAGTCTGACCCTCTCGAGTTTGCAATAAGAAATGTTCAGGGTGAAACTTCATGTGAAAATCAGGGAGGCAGCGGAATTGCAAATCTTTTCAATTTTGATGAAACAGATGTATGGCATACAAGTTGGTCCGGAAAGGCTGTTCCTTTCGATATTGAAATTGATCTTGGAAGCATTAACACTTTGGATAAGTTTGCATATATTCCTCGTAGTGATGCTGCAAACGGGACTCTTCTTGAGGGAAAAGTGTATTTCAGCAATGATAAAGAGTCTTGGACTGAAGCCGGAAGCTTTGAATGGATTAGAGATGCTAAGACAAAAGAGTTTGATTTTAAAGAAAAACCTGTAGTTAGATATGTGAAAATTGAGATTTCCAAGGCTGTAGGCAACTTTGGCTCCGGCAGTGAAATGTATTTCTTTAAAGTCCCTAACACTGAAAGCTATCTTCCGGGCGATATCAACAATGACAGATTGGTTGACGGCAATGACCTTACTTCTTATATGAATTATACAGGTCTTAGATTGGGCGATTCTGATTTTGAAGGCTATGTAAGCAATGGCGACGTCAATAAAAACGGATTAATTGATGCTTATGATATCTCTTGTGTTACTACAAGAATGAAAGGCGGTGTTGGAAAAGAAAAACTTGAAAAGGTTTTTGGAAATATTGAAATATCTACTTCAAAAATAAATTATACAGAAGGAGAGATTGTGGAGATAAAAGTTGTAGGTAAGGATTTGAAGTCTGTAAATGCTTTAAGCTTTGCTATTCCTTATGATGCCAAACTGTATGAATTTGTTGGAATAGAGAAAAATGACACTATTTCATCAATGGAGAATCTTACAAACGACCGTCTTCATACTAATGGTGAGAAAGCTCTTTATCCAACTTTTGTAAATATTGGTAAAAAGAATATTGTTAACGGTGATACAGAGCTAATGGTTATTAAATTTAAGGCAAGAAAGAGTCTTAAATTTAATCTTCAAATTAAAGACTGCATCTTGGTTGATAGGAAATTAAATTCTCATAAACCTGTAAAATAATTGGTTTAAATAATAATTAATGCGAATCAGTAGTTGAAACCACTTTCTGATTCAGTTAGTTAAAATGTTATT